>NZ_JBFAUZ010000031.1:0-111166 GCF_040679555.1 Spirillospora sp. NPDC052242 | reverse complement strand
CCCCGCCCCTCTCCCTATGCTGGGTTTGGCGGGGGCGCGCGAGCCCCGCGCGGCCGTAGGGCGCTCTGCGCCCGGAGGCCGCGCGCGGTCATTTGTCGATGTCGCCGACCACGAAGAACATGGAGCCCAGGATGGCGATCATGTCCGCGACGAGGTTGCCGGGGAGCAGTTCCGCGAGCACCTGGACGTTGTTGAACGACGCGGAGCGCAGCTTCAGCCGCCACGGCGTCTTCTCGCCGCGCGACACCAGGTAGTAGCCGTTGATGCCGAGCGGGTTCTCCGTCCACGCGTACGTGTGGCCCTCCGGGACCTTCAGGACCTTCGGCAGGCGCTGGTTGATCGGGCCCTTCGGCAGCGCGGCGAGGCGGTCGAGGCAGGCGTCGGCCAGGTCGAGGGACGCGTACACCTGGTCGAGGAGGCACTCGAAGCGGGCGAGCGCGTCGCCCTCCGAGCGGGTCACCACGCGGACGTCCAGTTCGTCGTAGGCGAGGTACGGTTCGTCCCTGCGCAGGTCGAAGTCCACCCCGGACGCGCGGGCGATCGGGCCGGAGACCCCGTACTGCAGGATCTGCTCCTCGGTGAGCACACCCACGCCGCGTGTGCGCGCGCGGAAGATCTCGTTGCCCAGGATGAGGTCGGAGATGTCGCTCATCCGGCCCCGCACGACCGAGACGGCGTGGCGCGCGCGTCCCGTCCAGCCGGCGGGCAGGTCGTCCTTCAGGCCGCCCACGCGGTTGAACATGTAGTGCATGCGGCCGCCGGAGATCTCCTCCATGACCCGCTGCAGTTCCTCGCGCTCACGGAACGCGTAAAAGATGGGGGTCATCGCACCCACTTCCAGGGGGTACGACCCCAGGAACATGAGGTGGTTGAGGATCCGGTTCAACTCGGCGAGCAGCGTCCTGGCCCACACGGCCCGGACGGGGACCTCCATGCCCAGCATCCGCTCCACGGCCATGACGACCCCGAGCTCGCTGGAGAACGCCGACAACCAGTCGTGCCGGTTGGCCAGCACGATGATCTGGCGGAAGTCGCGGACCTCGAACAGTTTCTCCGCGCCCCGGTGCATGTACCCGACGATGGGTTCGGCCGCCGAGATGCGTTCCCCGTCCAGGGTCAGCCGGAGCCTGAGCACGCCGTGCGTGGACGGGTGCTGCGGCCCGATGTTCAGGGTCATGTCCTCGGTCGCGAGCTCCTTGCCCAAGGAGTTCGAGCCCGCGCCGATCCCGACGATCCGTTCGGTGGTCATGGTCGTGTCTCCGCCGCTCGGGTCACCGTGCCATGCTCCCATGGCGGCCGATGCCCGTTTCCGGTTGACTAGGGACCGATGAACCCGAACCACGGCGGACAGCCGTACGACCCCGCCGCGCACCCGCCGCCCGGCCCGATGCCGCAGGGGCCCGTGCAGGGCGCGCCGGGGCGGCCCGTGCCGGGGGACGGTCCGAACGCTCCCGCGGGGCCGGTCGCCGCACCGCCCCGGTACCGTCCGGACGAGGCGTTCGCCCCCGGCGGCGGGCAGAAGTGGTGGCCGATCTCCAAGCGTCACACCTGGCAGCGGGCGTTGACGGCCGCGCTCTGGGCCGTCCCCGTGGGGGTGCTGGGCGTCTTCATGCTCGGACGCGACGGCGGCGTCGCGGCGTCGGCGATGTGGGGCGCCGCGGTCGTCCTGGCGGTCGTCGTCATCGGGATCGTGGCGGAACTCGACCGCCGGTCCTTCGGGTACGCCGAGCGCGCCGACGACCTTATCCTGACGCACGGCGTGTTCGTCAAGCGCCTCATCGTCGTCCCGTACGGACGGATGCAGTTCGTGGACGTCACGGCGGGGCTGCTGGAGCGCTGGATGGGCATCGCGACCGTCCGCATGCACACCGCGGCGGCCGCCACGGACGCGACCGTCCCGGGCCTGCCCGCCGCGGAGGCCGCGCTGCTGCGCGACCGGCTCGCGCAGAAGGGCGAGGAGAGGAGCATGGGCCTGTGAGCGGCCCCTACGGCCCGCCGCCCGGCCCGTACGGCCCGCCGCCCGGCCCGTACGGTCCGCCGCCCGGTGGACCGGGACCGCAGGGACGGCCCGGTCCGTACGGCCCGCCCGGCCCGCCCCCGTACGGGCCTCCGCGTCCTCCCTATGGGCCGCCCGGCCCGTACCCAGGGCCGCCGCACGGCTACGCGATGCGGCCTCCGGTGCGGTTCTCCGAGGGCACCCACAGGCTGCACTGGGCGACCGCGCCGCTCCGCGCGTTCGTGTTCCTGATCATCTACTTCGTCCTGCTGGGCTTTCCGCTCCTGCTGACCCAGACGGACGAGGGGATCGCCCTCGCCCTCACCCCGGAGGTGATCGCGAGGTTCCTGATCGTGTCGGTGCCGATGACCGTGATCGCGATCGGCACGGGCCTGTGGACGTGGCTGGCGCTGCGCTTCCGGGTCGACGGTGACGACCTCGTCGTGGAGACCGGGCTGCTGCGCAAGCGCAAGCGCCGTATCCCGCTGTCGCGCATCCAGGCCGTCGACATCGTCCGGCCGCTCGTCACCCGCGTGTTCGCGCTCGCCGAGGTCCGGGTGGAGCTGGCGGGCGGCGAGCAGAGCGAGATCGTCCTGCGCTACGTGGGGCGGAACTCCGCCCAGCAGTTGCGCGCGGAACTCCTCGCCCTCGCCGCCGGGCTGCCCGGCCACACCCCGGAGGCGCCCGAACGGCACGTGTGGCGCGTTCCCTTCGGCGCGCTCTTCTCGTCCCTGCTCCTGCGCTGGCCGGTGATAGGGACGATCCTGCTCTTCCTCGGCACCCTGGTGTTCATGGTGGCGTACACGGAGGGCGGCATCCTGGCCGTTACCGTGCCGATCCTGCTCGGCCTTCTGCGCGCCGTGGTCGCCCCCATGGTGATGTACGCGAACTTCCGGGTCGCCCTGTCCCCGGACGGGATCAGACTCCGGTACGGGCTCCTCGAGACGCGCATGCAGACGCTCCCGCCCGGCCGCGTGCAGGCCGTCGGCATCGTCGAACCGGCGATCTGGCGGAGCCTCGGCTGGGCGCGGGTCGAGATCACGGTCGCGGGGTACGCGGGCGAGCGGCAGGCCCTGTCCTCGACGCTCCTGCCGGTCGCCCCGCGCCACGTCGCGATGCACCTGGTGTCGCAGGTGTTCCCGGGGACGAACGTGGACGCCGTCCCGCTGCTCCCGGCGTCCGGGAAGTCGTTGGCGATCGACCGTCCGGACGGCGCGGGCACCGACGACGTCGTGTTCGTGACACGGCACGGCTGGCCCTGCCGACGGACGGACGTGATCGCCCACGCGCGCGCGCAGAGCGTCCGACTGACCGTGAACCCGTTCCAGAGGCTCCTGGGGTTGGCGACCGTCCATGTGGACGCGCCCCCGGGTTCCGTTCAGGTCGCCGCGGCCGACCGGGACCTGGGCGAGGCGCGCGCCATCGTCGACTCGACGGCCCGGAGGGCGCGCGCGGCGCGCAAGGCCGCGGGCGACCCGTCCCACTGGGCCGCACGCTGACGCACGTCCCGCACCCCGCGGGACGCGTACGTCCCGTCCGTCAGTCGAGGACCGCCGCGACGGCCTCGATCTCCACCAGCTGGTCGTGGTAGCCGAGCACGGTCACGCCCATCAGGGTGCTGGGCACGTCGTGGTCGCCGAACGCGTCCCGGACGACGCCCCAGGACGTCACGAGGTCCTCCTGGCGGGCGGACGCGACGAGGACCCGGGTGCTGATGACGTCCTTGAGCGAGGCGCCGGCGTCCGCGAGCGCGGTCCGCAGGTTCTCGACGCAGCGCGCCGCCTGCCCCGCGTAGTCGCCGACCGCGACGGTGGAGCCGTCGTCGGCGAGCGGGCACGCCCCCGCGAAGAAGATCAGGCGGGCCTCGGCGGGGGCGGTGGCGGCGTAGGCGTATTCGGCGACGTCCGAGAGGGAAGCGGAACGGATCAGGGTGACGGCACGGGCCATGGGAACTCCTCGTTGAGTCGATCACCGGTCTCGTGATCGTCCCAGAGAGGAAAGCGGTCCTCACCTGCATTTTCCGGGGTGGTCCCGCCCCCGCCGGGTGCGCACGGCGCTCGCGGCGCAGGCGACGACGGCGACGCCGCCGAGGACGGCCGGCCAGGTGAGCGGCTCGCCCAGGAACAGCGCGGCCCAGCAGATGGTCATCACCGGCTGGACGAGCTGGACCTGCCCCACCCGCGCCATCGGCCCGATCGCGAGCCCGCGGTACCAGGCGAAGAAGCCGAGGAACATGCTCACGACCCCGAGGTAGGCGAACGCGGCCCACTCGGCCGGGCCGCCGGCCGGGGGATGCCGGTCCAGCGACGCCGCGGCGGCGAGGAGCATCGGCGGCGCGGACACCACCAGCGCCCAGGACACGGTCTGCCACGCGCCGAGTTCGCGGGCGAGGAGGCCGCCCTCGGCGTACCCGACCGCGGCCGCGAGGACGGCCCCGAACAGCAGCAGATCGGACCCGTGCGGTCCGCCGAGCCCGCCGCCCTGCAGCGACGCGAACCCGACGGCGGCGCCCGCGCCGACGGCCGCCGCGAGCCAGAACGACGCCGGCCGCCGTTCGTGCGCGCGCAGCACGGCCGTCACCGCCGTCGCCGCGGGCAGCAGCGCGATCACGACGGCCCCGTGGCTCGCCGGGGCGGTGGCGAGCGCGAACGACGTCAGCAGCGGGAAACCGGCGACGACCCCGCCCGCGACGACCGCGACGCGCACCCACTGGACGCCGCGCGGCGGGCGCTGCCGCGTGATCGCCAGGGCGGCCGCGGCGAGGACCGCGGCGACGACCGCGCGGCCGGAGCCGGCGAACAGCGGCGACATCCCGCCGCCCTGCACGGCGACTCGGGTGAACGGGACGGTGAACGAGAACGCCGCGACCCCGAGCAGGCCCCACCAGAGCCCCGCCCGCGATAGCGGAACGCCCTTCGTGAGAGTAGCGCTACTATCAACCTTCATGAACGACGATAGCAGTGCGCGTATCGTGGCCGGGCTCCGGGAGTGGATCGCCGCCGCCGCGCCCGGCGCGCGGCTGCCGTCCACGCGGGCCCTGGTCGCGCAGTACGGGGCGAGTCCCGTCACGGTGCAGAAGGCGCTGCGGACCCTGGCGTCGCAGGGCATGGTCGAGAGCCGGCCCGGCGTGGGCACGTTCGTCCGTGCCGTCCGCATGCCGCGCCCCAATGACTACGGGTGGCAGACCGCCGCCCTCGGGGCGCCCCGGAACCCGATCCCGCGCACGTCCACGGCGCTGCGGAACGCCCCCAACGACGTGATCGCGCTGCACTCCGGCTACCCGGACCGCGAACTGCTGCCCGAGCGCCTGGTCAGGACGGCGTTCGCCCGTGCGGCGCGCGGCGACGCGGCCGTCGGCCGTCCCCCGTCCGCCGGGCTGCCGGAACTGCAGGCGTGGTTCGCGGCCGAGCTCGGCGCCGCCGCCCCGGCGTGGGCCGCGCCCCCCGCGCCGAGCGACGTCATCGTCGTCCCCGGCAGCCAGAGCGGCCTCGGCGGCGCCTTCCGCGCCCTGGTCGGCGCGGGCCGCCCGCTCCTCGCGGAATCCCCGACGTACTGGGGCGCGATCCTCGCCGCCGCGCAGGTCGGCGTCCGGATCGTGCCCGTCCCCAGCGGGATCGACGGACCCGACCCGGACGAACTGGCGCGCGCCCTCGAACGGACCGGGGCCCGCGCCTTCTACGCCCAGCCGACCTTCGCCAACCCGACCGGCGCCCGCTGGTCCCCGGACGTCGCCGACCGCGTCCTCGCGCTCGTCCGGCGGCACGGCGCGTTCCTCATCGAGGACGACTGGGCGCACGACTTCGGCATCGCCGCGGACGCGTCCCCGGTCGCGGCCCGCGACGACGGCGGCCACGTCGTGTACCTGCGGTCACTGACCAAGAGCGTCTCGCCCGCGGTGCGCGTCGCCGGGGTCGTCGCGCGCGGCCCCGCCCGCGAACGCATCGCCGCCGACGCGCAGGCCGAGTCGATGTACGTCAGCGGCGTCCTGCAGGCCGTCGCGCTCGACGTCGTCACCCAGCCGGCGTGGCGCACGCACCTGCGCGGCGTCCGCCGCCAGCTCGCCGCCCGCCGCGACCTCCTGGCCGGCGCGCTCCGCGAGCACGTCCCGGCCGCCCGTCTCGACGTGCCGCGGGGCGGGCTGAACCTGTGGGTGCGGCTGCCGGACGCCACCGACCTGCCGCGGCTCGTCCGCGACTGCGAGGCCGCGGGCGTCGTCGTCGCGGCCGGCGACGAGTGGTTCCCGGCCGAACCCACCGGTCCCTACCTGCGGCTCGGCTACGCGGGCCCGAACCCCGGCGCCTTCCCCGACGGCGCCCGCGTCATCGGCGAGATGCTCGCCCGGCAGCACGGATGACGAAGTTATCCACAGGTCGCCTTTTCTCGTCACCCCCGCCCCGCGGTGACCGAGCATGAAGTCAGCCGGTCCGCCCAGCGCGGGGGATGGGCGGACCGGTCCCGACCACCGAAACGGAGGCGTCCCGTGAAACAGCCTGGACACGCACGCACCAACGCGAAATATCGTTCCGGAATGATGTCCTATGACCCGTGGTCGCCCGAGTTCGTGGCCGACCCCTATCCGGTGTTCGAGCGGCTCCGCGACGAACGTCCGGTGTTCTTCCACGAGCCGACGGACCAATGGGTGATCAGCCGGTACGACGACGTCGACGCGCTCCTGCGCGACCGCCGGCTCGGCCGCTCGTACCTGCACGTGGCGACCCACGAGGAGTTCGGCAGACCGGCGGAGGCGGAGTTCCTCAGACCCTTCTGGGATCTCATCCGCGCCGGAATGCTCGACGTCGAACCGCCCACGCACACCCGCCTGCGCCGACTGGTGTCGAAGGCGTTCACCGCACGCATGGTGGAGGGTCTGCGGCCCACCATCCGCAGACTGGCCGAGGAACTGGCGGGCACCCTCGCGGCCAAGGGCGGCGGCGACCTGCTCGCCGAGGTCGCCGAGCCGCTCCCGGTGAACGTGATCGCCGAGATGCTGGGCGTCCCCCCGGAGGACCGGCCGCTCCTGCGCCCCTGGTCCGCCGACATCTGCGGGATGTACGAGCTCAACCCGTCCGAGGAGACCCAGCGGACGGCCGTCCGCGCCGCCGTCGAGTTCTCCGACTACCTGCGGGGCCTCGCCCGCTCCCGCCGGGACGAACCGCGCGACGACCTGATCAGCGCGCTCGCCCAGGTCGTCGACGAGGGCGACCGGCTCACCGAGGACGAACTGATCGGCACCTGCGTCCTGCTCCTCAACGCCGGGCACGAGGCCACGGTGAACGCCACCGGCAACGGCTGGTGGTCGCTGTTCCGCAACCCCGGCGAACTGGACCGGCTCCGCGCCGACCCGTCCCTCGTCCCCACCGCCGTCGAGGAACTCCTGCGCTACGACACCCCGGCACCGATGTTCGAACGCTGGGTCCTCGAAGACATCACCGTCGCCGGGGTCGACATCCCCCGCGGCGCCGAGGTCGCCCTGCTGTTCGCGTCCGCCAACCGCGACCCCGCCGTCTTCGCCGACCCGAACCGCCTCGACCTGAGCCGCGACCCGAACCCGCACATCACGTTCGGCCTCGGCATCCACTACTGCCTCGGCGCACCCCTCGCCCGCATCGAGATGGCCGAGTCCTTCGCCGCACTCCTGAGAGCCGCCCCCGCACTCCGCCCGACCGCCGACCCGAAGTGGAAGCCCGGCTTCGTCCTACGCGGCCTGGAGGCCCTCCACGTCGAATGCTGACCCGCCCGCCCGCTCAGAGGCCCCGGGTCTTATCGAGACCGCTTCAGGCTGTTTCAGACGCCGGCGACGGCGATGAGGGTTCGGGGCCGGACGGCGATGACCACACGGCGACGGCCTTGGAGTTGCCGGCCGACGGCGGCGGAGTCCAAGGAAGCGCGGCGGTACTTGCCCCAGATCCGTGTTGTCCAGGCTCCATCATCTTCGCTGAGCGTGGCGTCTCCGACGATGCGGCTCGACGGGGCCCAACGAGGAAGGTAAGAGAGCGCTCCGGCGGGGGACGTCGGGGCCGGGCAGGGGGCGGCGTAGTGTTCACGGTCAGTTGGACGTCGGCGCGCATCACGTGGCGGATGCGTGGCCGGTTGCGGCCTCGATGACGTGGCGCAACGTTCGGTCGATCGGGGTGGTGCCCGTGCGTCGCCGGTCGCCGCAGGGGCGGAACAGCCCCCGATGCTCGGCGTCGTACATGGCCGCGAGTTCGTGCGCGAAGGGAACAGGGAGGCCGGATTCCGTCATCGCGTCGACCCACCCGTCGCGGGGGATGGTGACCACCTGCAGGGGCCTGCCCAGCAGGGCCGCCAAGCGGTCCGCGACGTCCTGCTCGCTGTAGGCGGGGCCGTCCAGATCGACGACCTCGCTCCTTGAAGGCGGTGCCAGCAGGGCCTCGGCGGCGACCTCCCCGATGTCCCGGGTGGCGATCATCGGTGTCGGGGCGTCGGCCGTCTCGCCGAACACCGGGTAGACGCCCTCGCCGACGACGGCGCCGAGCACCGTCTCGACCTTCTCCTGGAAATGACACGGTCTGATCGCGCTCAGCCGCACGCCGGTCTCCCGCAACCGGGTCTCGAGGTGGTGCAGCCAGCGGATGGGCCCGGTACCGGCGGCCTGGTCGGCCGCGATCGACGACAGGAGGACGACATGGGGTACTTCGCTCTCGGCGACCGCCGCGGCGATCGAATCGGCCAGCCGGCGATGCCCGGCGTCACCGGCCGTCGCGATGGTCGGCAGCATGACGAACGCACCGAGGCTCCCCTTGAGCGCCTCGGTCAAGGAACGTTCGTCGTGGAAGTCGGCGATCGCCGTCCGCGCGCCGCGCTCCTCCCAAGCGGCGCGCTTGGCCGGGTCGCGCACCACGGCGCGGACCGGCGCGTCCCGGTTCAGCAACTCCCGGGCCGTCGCTCCGCCGACGTGGCCGGTGACTCCTGTGATCGTGTACATCGGACCCCTCCTCGCTCCTGCTGCTCTGATCCGTTCGGTAACCAGTGAAGCCGCACCGAATGAGCCGATCCATATCTGTAAGGCGCACTTCCATGTCTGTGCGTCTACGATGGCGGCGTGGACCCCCTGGCCGATCTCCTGGACGGAGTCCGTGCGCGCACGGCCGCGTTCTGCCAGGCGATCCTGGACCCGCCGTGGGCGCTGCGCATCGCCGACGGCGCCGCCCTCGCCCTGATCACGACCTTGCGAGGGCACCTGTGGATCGTGCCGGAGCGGGGCGAGCCGGTCCTGTTGCGCACCGGCGACGTGGCGATCGTCAAAGGGCCCCGCCCGTACACGATCGGCGATGACCCGGGCACCGTCCCGGATGTGATCGTCCACGCCGACAACCGGCTGACCACGTTGGACGGCGCCGACGTCACGGACGCCATGCGGCTCGGCCCGCGCTCCCGCGGACGCAGCCGGGACGGCGCGGCCGTCGTGGCCAGCGGGACGTACCAGATCGCGAACGACGTCACCGGGCGGCTGCTGAACGCCCTACCGGAGATCGTGTCGGTGCCTCGGGAAGCCGTCCAGAACTCCATGATCGAGTCTCTGGCCGCCGAGGTCGACCGCGACGACCCGGGCCAGCAGGTCGTCCTGGATCGACTCCTGGACATCGCGCTGGTCACCACGTTGCGCGCCTGGTTCGCCCGTCCGGACGCCGCGGCCCCCGGCTGGTACCGGGCGCAGAGCGATCCCGTCGCCGGTCCGGCGTTGCGGCTGATCCACGAGCATCCGGCACGCCGCTGGACGGTCGCCGACCTCGCCGCGAGGGCGGGGTGCTCGCGGGCCGCTCTCTCGCGCCGATTCACCGCGCTGGTCGGCGAGCCGCCGATGACCTACCTGACCGGCTGGCGCATCGCGCTCGCGGCGGACCTGCTCCGCAACTCCGACCGCACCATCGAGAGCATCGCCGCCCAGGTCGGATACGCCAACGCGTTCGCCTTGAGCGTCGCCTTCAAACGCCTCCGCGGCGTCTCCCCGAAGCGCTACCGCACTGGCGACAAGCCCACCCCCATCGACTGAGGACCCGTCCACGAGAACGCCTCCCCGACCAGGTTCGGGGCCGTGGACCGTAGGCCCGGAGGCCGGGAGGACGGGAAGCCTGGCGGGGGCCAGGGTGTCGAGGCCGGGAAGCCCGGGGGGCAGGGAGTCCGGGGGCGGGTGGCCAGGAGGCTCGGAGGCCGGAAGGCCCGGGGCTGGGGGACCAGGGCAAGCGACGGCCGCTGAGGGTGGGGCGCTGGGTTGGTGGCAGATCGCCATCGATCGTTGGGCGGCGGTGTGGGGGAACGGGGGTGGGAGGCGGCTCGGTCGTGCTCAGCGGAGAACTTCAGAAAAACTTCGGTGGCGATGTCGAGAACGCGGGAACGGCTCCGTCCCTGGGGTGAACGCGACCAAGATGGGTCGCAGAGCATCGAGGAGAGAGACGATGGCCAAGTACCTGCTGCTGAAGCACTACCGCGGCGCCCCGGCCCCGGTCAACGACGTGCCGATGGACCAGTGGACGCCCGATGAGATCTCGGCCCACGTGCAGTACATGAACGACTTCGCGGCCCGGCTCGAGGAGACCGGCGAGTACGTCGACAGCCAGGCGCTCGCGCCGGAGGGAGCGTGGGTCCGGTACGACGGCGAGGGGCGCCCGCCGGTCACCGACGGCCCGTTCGCCGAGACCAAGGACCTCATCGCCGGCTGGATGATGATCGACGTCGACGGTTACGAGCGCGCCGTCGAGCTGGCCGGGGAGCTGTCGGCGGCCCCCGGGGCGGGCGGGAAGCCGATCCACGAGTGGCTCGAGGTGCGCCCGTTCCTGGGCGAGGCGCCCACGATCACGGAATGACCTCGCAGATGGACGAGGTTCTGCTGCGGAACCTCACGCCGAACGTCCTCGGGATCCTCGTCCGCCGCGGAGCCGATTTCGCGGCGGCCGAGGACGCCGTGCAGGACGCGCTGGTCGAGGCGCTGCGCGTCTGGCCGGACGACCCGCCGCGCGACCCGAAGGGCTGGCTGGTCACCGTGGCCTGGCGGCGGTTCCTCGACGCGGCGCGGGCGGACGCCGCCCGCCGCCGTCGCGAGGACGTCCTCGAGGAGGAACCGGCGCCCGGACCCGCGTCCGAGTTGGACGACACGCTGCGGCTCTACTTCCTGTGCGCCCACCCGTCGTTGACGCCCGCGTCGGCGGTCGCGCTCACGCTGCGCGCCGTCGGCGGGCTGACCACCCGCCAGATCGCCCGGGCCTACCTGGTGCCCGAGGCGACCATGGCGCAGCGCATCAGCCGGGCCAAGCGGACCGTCTCCGGCGCGCGGTTCGACCGGCCCGGCGATGTCGCCACCGTGCTGCGCGTCCTCTACCTGGTGTTCAACGAGGGGTACTCCGGCGACGTCGACCTGGCCGCCGAGGCCATCCGGCTGACCCGGCAGCTCGCGGCCGCGATCGACCACCCGGAGGTGGCGGGGCTGCTCGCGCTGATGCTGATCCACCACGCTCGGCGCGCCGCCCGGACCGCGCCCGACGGCGGGCTGGTGCCGCTCGCCGAGCAGGACCGCGGCCGGTGGGACACCACCGCGATCGCCGAGGGCATCGACGTCCTTCAGGCGGCCTTGGCCCGCGACCGGCTGGGCGAGTTCCAGGCCCAGGCCGCGATCGCGGCGCTCCACGCCGACGCGCCCACCGCGGACGAGACCGACTGGGTGCAGATCGTCGAGTGGTACGACGAACTCGTGCGCCTGACCGACAGCCCGGTCGTCCGGCTCAACCGCGCGGTGGCGGTCGGCGAGGCCGACGGCCCGCGCGCGGGCCTCGCGGCGCTCGCCGCGCTGGACGACTCCCTGCCCCGCCACACCGCCGTGGCGGCGTACCTCCACGAGCGCGACGGCGATCCGGCGACGGCCGCCCGCCTGTACGCCGAGGCCGCCCGGAAGGCGCCCAACCTGGCCGAACGCGATCATCTGACCCGCCAAGCCGCCCGCCTCAACACCCGCCACCGCAGGACTGACGCCCCACCCCGCGGCTGACGCCCGACGCCTCGGCCCGGTGCACTTCCCGCTTCACGCCGCGTCGCGATCCGCCCCGTCTGCCGCCCGCCCCCGCGGCGCGGCTCGTTGGCGCTGTGTCTGGTTTCCCGTGCCGTTGTCACTGACCCGTGTGTGGGCGCCGCGGCTTCGTTCGTCGTGCGGCCTGGTTGGCCGCCGCCTCGACCCGGCTGGTCCGTCCGTGGCGGGATACGCGGGACGGGGTCAGTGGGGTGGGCTGGTCAGGGGTGCGGGGAGGGGAATGTGTTTCGACTGGGCCAGCCAGGTGAAGCCGCCCAGGCCGGACGGGTCGGTCAGTTCGGCGTCCTCGCCGGCGTGGCAGAGGGCGGCGACGTAGGCGCGGGGGTCGCGGTGGGCGAGGTCGAGCGGGGGGCGGGCGCCGGTGAGGCCGAGGGCGCGCAGGGCGGTGCGCTGGGTGGTGAGGACGGTCGCGGTGGCGCCCGCGCGCTCGCCCTCGACGGCGCAGGCGTCGAGGGCGACGTGGGCGGTGACGTCGCAGGAGCCGTCGGGGACGGCGGGGACGGTGGAGCCGTCGCGGTATCCGGCGAGGGTGCCGTACGGGGGGCGGGACGTGCGGGTGTGCGCGTAGTCGACGGCGATCGCGAGGCCGCGGGAGAGGCGGCGCAGGACGGTGCCCCAGGCGGCGCAGCGGGGACGGCCGACCTCGGCGCGGTCGCCCGGTTCGGTGAGCGGCCACCAGCGGTCGAGCCACGCGCGGTCCTCGGCGGACGGTTCGGGCCCGGGGCGTTCGGCGCCGCTGGCGGGGTCGACGAGCATCGTGCGGACGCCGTCCGGGGTGCGTTCGACCACGTCGAGGGGGACGTTGTCGAGCCACTCGTTGGCGATCGCGAGGCCGGTGAAGGACTCGGGGACGTACGGGCGCCACGTCACGTGGGCGAGGTTCGGGGGACGCGGGGCGATCTCGACGGCGGTGAGGTGCAGGCGGTCGCGGAGGGCGGGGCCGGTGAGGTCGAGGACGTTCGTGAGGAGCGCGCCGGAGCCCGCGCCGATGTCGACGAGGTCGAGGCGGGACGGGTGGCCGAGGGACGCGTCGACGTCGGTGAGCAGCCGGGCGACGGCGGCGGCGAACCGGGGCGACGCGTGCACGGAGGTGCGGAAGTGGTCGGAGGGGCGTTCGCCGCGCCGGTAGAAGCCCTTCTCCCCGTACAGCGCGCGTTCCATCGCGGTGCGCCAGGGCAGCCACTCGGTGACCAACACGTGTGCGACGTTACCGTGGGCGACGGGCCGGGATGGACCATCCTCGGGGTGGAGCGCCGTCCGACTTGCGGCTGATCCGGGGCGGACCAGGGGATACGTAGCCTGTCCGCATGGTCGGGAGGATGTGGGAGTGGCTCCGGGGTAAGACGCCGCTGGTCGACGCGTTCCTCGCGCTGCCCGTGGTGGTCATGGCGCTGCCGGGGTTCCTGAGCGGCTCGTACGGGGTGCCCTTCGTCCAGTACATCGTGGTGACGGCCGGGCTGCTGGCGCCGATGGTGCTGCGGCGGACCTACCCGCGGACGGTGTTCGCCGTGGTCGCGGTGGTGTCCGGCGTGCAGTGCATCGCGAACATCGTGCCGCTGCCCGCGAACATCGCGGTGCTGATGGGGCTGTACACGGTGACGGCGGGGTTCCCGTTGCGGTGGGGGGTGGCCGCGGCGCTGGTCGTGGAGGCCGGCGCGGTGATGGCGACGTACCGGTATCCGGGGGGCGCGGCCGACACCCGGTACACGTTCGTGATGCTGACGGTGGTGACGGCGGGGGTGTGGCTGCTCGGGCTGCACATGCGGACGCGGCGGGCGTACCTGCGGTCGCTGGAGGAGCGGGCGGAGCGGCTGGAGCGGGAGCGCGACGCGGAGGTGCGGATGGCGATGGCCGCGGAGCGGGCCAGCATCGCGCGCGAGCTGCACGACGTGGTGGCGCACAACGTCAGCGTGATCGTGGTGCAGGCGGACGGCGCGTCCTACGCGATCGAGCACGACGTGGGGCGGGCCCGGCAGGCGCTCGAGGCGATCTCCACGACCGGACGGTACGCGCTGGGCGAGATGCGGCGGCTGCTGGGGGTGCTGCGGGAGGACGACGACGCGGGGGCGTACGCGCCGCAGCCGGGGGTGGCGGAGCTCGACGACCTGGTGGGGCAGGTGCGCGCGTCGGGGCTGCCGGTGACGTTCGAGGTGGAGGGCACGCCGCCGGAGCTGTCGCAGGGCCGGCAGCTCACGGTCTTCCGGATCGTCCAGGAGGCGCTGACCAATACCCTCAAGCACGGCGGGCCGCGCGCGTCGGCGTCGGTGCGGCTGCGGTACGGCGGTGACGCGGTGGAGGTCCGGGTGGAGGACGACGGCCGCGGCGCGGCGGCGTCCGGCGGGGACGGCCGGGGGCACGGCCTGGTGGGGATGCGGGAGCGTGCGGCGGTGTACGGCGGCACGGTCCGGGCGGAGCCCCGGGCGGGCGGTGGTTTCGGGGTGCTGGCCCGGATCCCCACCGGCGAGGACGAAGCGGCCGAGAGGAGTATCCGGAATGGGTGAGGACGAGTCGATCCGGGTCGTGCTGGTGGACGATCAGGAGCTGGTGCGGACGGGGTTCGCGATGGTCCTCGACGCGCAGCCGGACATCGAGGTGGTGGGGGAGGCCGGTGACGGTCTGCGGGCGCTGGAGCTGCTGCGGGCGACGCGGGCGGACGTGGTGCTGATGGACGTCCGGATGCCGCGGATGGACGGGATCGAGGCGACCCGGCGGATCGTGGCGGCGGGGGAGCGGCCGAAGGTCGTGATCCTGACCACGTTCGACCTCGACGAGTACGCGTTCGCGGCGATCAAGGCGGGGGCCGGCGGGTTCCTGCTCAAGGACGCGGGCCCGGCGCATCTGATCGAGGCGATCAAGGCGGTGCATTCGGGGGACGCGGTGGTGGCGCCGAGCACGACGAAGCGGCTGCTGGACCGGTTCGCGGTGCATCTGCCGGACGCGGAGCGGGCGGCGGCGGGCGGGGCGCTGGCGAGCCTGACGGAGCGGGAGGGCGAGGTGCTGCGGCTCGTCGCGCGGGGGATGTCGAACGCGGAGATCGCCGGGCGGCTCTACGTGTCGGAGGCGACGGTGAAGACCCATATGGGGCGCATCCTGGCAAAGCTTGACCTGCGGGATCGTGTCCAGGCGGTGGTCTTCGCCTATGAGACAGGTCTGGTGAAAAGCGGTCAAAATGGTGACGCCTTGTAACGAATCCATCACTCGCTGGTGACTTTTTGCCTTCGTCATGGGTGTTTCTGTTGGCTTACCCGAAAGTAGCTGGGTAACTACGGTACGCGACGTCGTCTTTGCGGACTGCGTCGGGCAATGTCAGCTCGGGCCCATAAAACCCATGTACGGGAGGACTCTCGTGATCAAGAAGCTCGCCGCCACCGGCGTTCTCGGCTTCGCCATCACCGCCTCGGCCCTCGCCGCCGCTCCCGCCGCCTACGCGGGCGGCGGGGACGGCCACCACGGCCACCACGGCAAGAAGCACGACAGCGGCTCGTTCAAGAACAACAAGACGAGCGGCAACTTCAGCATCCTGGGCGGCAACCAGGTCTTCGCGCCGATCTCGGTCCCGGTCAACGTCTGCGGCAACGCGGTCGCGGTCGTCGGCATCGCCGGCGCCGGCTGCAAGGGCGGCGCGGAGGTCGACTTCGGCTGACCGCCGACGACCGAACACCGGACGCCGGTGATCCCGAAGGGGTCGCCGGCGTCCGTCATGTCCGGGTGCTCGCCCGGGTGCGTTCGCCTGGGGTAGGCGGGAGGACTGATCCGGACGTACGACTCAGGTCGTACACGGCGCCCGGAGGCAACCTCGATGCCGATGCGGACCGTGGCCGTGCGGGCGATGGCACGGAGGTCGCGGATTCCTAGCGTGGTGGACGGTCGTAACCGTCCACGAAGGAGTCACCGTGACCAGCACGTTCACCGGCCCCGCCGGAGGATCTCCCGCCGCCGCCGCACCGCCGGCCGTCGTCGCCGCGGAGGTGTCGAAGGTGTACGGCTCCGGTGACGCGGCCGTCCACGCGCTGCGCGGCGTCAGCGTCGGGTTCGCCCGCGGCGCGTTCACCGCGATCATGGGCCCGTCCGGGTCCGGGAAGTCGACGCTGATGCACTGCCTGGCCGGGCTCGACACGGTCAGCGGCGGGCGCATCACCCTCGGGGACGCGGAGATCACGAAGCTGAACGACCGGCAGCTGACGATGCTGCGGCGGGACCGGGTCGGGTTCGTCTTCCAGGCGTTCAACCTGCTGCCGACGCTCACCGCCGAGCAGAACATCCTGCTGCCGATGGACCTCGCGGGCCGCAAACCGGACCGGCAGTGGTTCGACCAGGTCGTGGACGTCGTCGGCCTGCGGGACCGGCTGGGGCACCGCCCGAACGAGCTGTCGGGCGGCCAGCAGCAGCGGGTGGCGTGCGCGCGCGCCCTCGTCGCCCGTCCCGAGGTCATCTTCGCGGACGAACCGACGGGCAACCTCGACTCCCGTGCGGGCGCCGAGGTGCTGGAGTTCCTGCGTTCGTCCGTCCGGGAGATGGGCCAGACGATCGTCATGGTGACGCACGACCCGGTGGCGGCCTCGTACGCGGACCGGGTGGTGTTCCTACGGGACGGCGAGATCGTGAGCGAGATCCACGGCCCGACGCCCGAGACGGTCCTGGACCGGCTGAAGAACCTGGGGGCCTGATGCTGAAGACGACGCTGGCGGGCCTGCGGGCCCACAAGCTGCGGCTGCTCCTGACGGCCGTCGCGATCACCCTCGGGGTCGAGTTCATCGCCGGGACGTTCGTCCTCACCGACACGGTCGACAAGGCGTTCGGGCAGACGTTCGCGAAGTCGGCCGGGAAGGTCGACGTCGCGGTCCTGCCGGGAGACGGCGCGGGCGCCGAAGGCGAGGGCGGCGTCCCGCGGGACGTGCTCGAGAAGGTGCAGGCGGTCCCGGGGGTCACGAAGGCCGCCGGGCTGGTGCGGGGCGACGCGGCCCTGGTCGGCGAGGACGGCAAGGCGGTCGGCGACATGCCGACGGTGGGGCTGTCGGTGCCGTCCGGGGACCTGCTGCGGTACACGGTCGACGAGGGCCGCGCGCCGCGCGGCGCCGGCGAGGTCGTCGTCCACACGGCGCTGGCCGAGCGGGAGGGCTTCGAGGTCGGCGAGACGGCGACGGTCCTGGACGGGCGGCGGCAGCCGCACCGGTTCACGGTCGTCGGCCTGGTCGACTTCGGCATCGACCAGGACGCGAGCTACCGGGGCGCGGTCGGGTTCGACACGGCGACGGCGCTGCGGATGACGGGCGAGAAGACGTTCCAGGAGCTGAACGTCCTCGGCGCGGACGAGGCCGCGGTGGCGGCGGCCGTCGGCGGCGGGTACGACGTGCTCACCGGCGAGGAGCTGGGGGCGCGGCTGGCCGAGGAGGCGGGCGCCGACACCGAGATCATCCGGACGGGGCTGCTGCTGTTCGGCATGGTCGCGATGCTGGTCTCGGCCCTCGTCATCTACAACACGTTCTCGATCCTGATCGCGCAGCGGATGCGGGAGATGGCGCTGCTGCGCTGCGTCGGCGCGACGCGGCGGCAGGTGTTCGGGAGCGTGGTGACCGAGTCGGCGGTCGTGGGCTTCGTCGGGTCGCTGCTGGGCCTGGCCGCCGGGCTGGGGCTCGGCTGGGGGCTGCTCGCGCTGGTGCACCGGTTCAACGACGCGATCCCGGTGGCCGCGCCGTCGCTGGCCGTCCGGACGGTCGTGATCGGGCTCGCGGTCGGCGTGGTCGTGACGGTGGCGTCCGCGCTGCTGCCGGCCCGCGCCGCGACGCGCGTCTCGCCGGTGACGGCGCTGCGCGCGGAGCTGGAGCCGGGCAGCGGACGGTTCCGCCTGGGCGTCCTGCGGACGCTGTTCGCCGTCCTGTTCGCCGGGGCGGGCCTGGCGGTCGGCGGTTACGCCTCGCTCCTGATGGAGAAGGGCGAGACCGCGATGTTCGCGGTCGCGTTCGGCGGGACCGTGTTCTTCGCCGGGATGATCGCGGCGATGCCCGCGCTGGTGCGGCCGCTCGGCCGGTTCGCGGGCGCGATCCCGGCCCGGGTCGGGGGCGTGCCGGGACGGCTCGCGGTCGAGAACGCGCGGCGCGCGCCGCGCCGCACGGCGACGACGACGATCGCGCTGACCGTCGGGGTCGGGCTGATGAGCCTGTTCGCGGTGGTCGCGGCGAGCGGGAAGGCGACGTCGGTCGCGCAGATCGAGGAGCAGTTCCCCGTCGAGTTCCAGGTGAACACCCAGTTCGGCGGCGAGGACGACCGGGTGCCGCACGCGCTCGCCGGCGCACTGCGGCAGCGTCCGGAGTTCTCCCAGGTCATCGAGATGCGGGACGCGAAGACCACGCTCGACGGCACCGAGCTGGTCGCGTCGACGGTGACCGCTTCGGCGCTCGGGACGACGCTGAAGCCGAACGTCACGGAGGGGTCGCTGTCGGCGCTGCGGCCGGGGACCGCGCTGGTGGAGGAGTTCACCGCCAAGGACGCGGGGCTGTCCGTGGGCGACACCGCGCGGATCGCCACGAAGGGCGGCACCGCGCAGGTGAAGGTCGTCGGGTTCCACGAGACGCCCGCCTTCGGCGCGTTCCTGGTCCCCGAGGCGGACTTCGACCGCTACTTCACCGAGCGCGACCCGACGGCGATCATGGTGAAGATGGCGGACGGGACGGACCCGAACGCCGCCCGCAAGGCGATCGACGCCGCCGCGCAGCCGTACCCGACCGTCCGGGTGATGTCGGTCGCGGAGTTCAAGGACACCCTGAGCGACTCCGTGAACACCATGCTGATGATCTTCGGTGGGCTGCTCGGCCTGGCGATCATCATCGCGCTGTTCGGCATCGCGAACACGCTGACGCTGTCGGTCGTGGAGCGCACCCGGGAGTCGGCGCTGCTGCGCGCCCTCGGCATCACCAAGCGGCAGCTGCGCCGGATGCTGTCGATCGAGGCGCTGGTCATGGCGGTGATCGGCGCGCTCAACGGGGTCGTGCTCGGCATCGCGTTCGGCTGGGCGGCGACGGAGGCGATGGGCGAGAGCTCGGTGTTCGCGCTGCCCTACGGGCAGATCGCCGGGTTCATCGCGCTGGCCGCGATCGCCGGGGTGCTCGCCGCCGTCATGCCCGCGCGCCGCGCCGCGAAGGCGTCCATCGTCGAGTCCCTGTCCACCGAGTAGCCCTGTCCACCGAGTAGCCCTGTCCACCGAGTAGCCCTGTCCACCGAGTAGCCCTGTCCACCGGGCAGCCGCCCGGACGGCGCGCCGCTCCCCGACCACCCGGTCGGCGGGGCGGCGCGCCGCCGTCTTTCGGACGGGACGGCCCCGGCGGCGGACGCGGACCGCATTCGTGGGTAACCTGGGCGCGCAAACGTCCGGTACCTACGTCACGAGGACTGGAACGAACGATGGAATCGCACGGCACGCCTTCCGCCGCGCCCGGAAACGAGCAGCCCGGCGCCCCGGAGGACCGGCCCGCCCGGCTGTCGGTCGGCGTCGTGGGCGCGGGCCGCGTCGGCTCGGCGCTGGGCTCGGCGCTCGAACTGGCCGGGCACCGCGTCGTCGCCGCGACGGCCGTGTCGGCGCGGTCGCGGGAACGGGCGGCCGAACGGCTGCCCGGCGCGGCCGTCACCGACCCGCAGGGCGCGGTGACCGCCGCCGACCTGGTGCTGCTGACCGTGCCCGACGACCAGCTGCCCGATCTGGCCGCGGGGTTCGCCGCGGCGGGCGTCCCGGCCGCGGGCAAGCTGATCGTGCACACCAGCGGCCGGTTCGGCACGGCCGTCCTCGACCCGCTGACCCGCGCGGGCGCGCTGCCGCTGGCGCTGCACCCGGTCATGACGTTCACCGGACGGCCGGACGACGTCGCGCGGCTCGCCGGGATCTCGTTCGGCGTCACGGCGCCGGAGCCGCTGCGGCCGGTCGCCGAGGCGCTCGTCGTGGAGATGGGCGGGGAGCCGGTGTGGATCCCCGAGGAGCGGCGGCCGCTGTACCACGCGGCGCTCGCGGGCGGCGCGAACCACCTGGTCACGCTGGTCGTCGAGGCGATGGACCTGCTGCGCGGCGCCGGGGTGGACGAGCCGGGCGCGATGCTCGGGCCGCTGCTGGGCGCCGCGCTCGACAACGCGCTGCGGCTCGGCATCGACGGGCTGACCGGCCCGGTCGCGCGCGGCGACGCGGGCACGGTCGCCGATCACGTCGCGGAGCTGGGCAGGGTGTCGCCGGAGAGCCGCCGCGCCTACGTCGCGCTGGCCCGGCTGACCGCCGACCGGGCGCTCGGCGCCGGGATGCTCAAGCCGGAGGACGCCGAGCGGCTCCTCGAGGCACTGGCGGATTGACCGTCTTGTACCGGTACGGGCCGCGGCCGGACGGGTCGCGGCCGGACGAGAACGAGTCGAGGGGAGCGTCGTGACGCCCGTCATCGCGAGGACGCGGGAGGAGCTGGCGGCCGCACGGAAGTCCGTGCCCGGCACGCTGGCGCTCGTCCCGACCATGGGGGCGCTGCACGAGGGACACCTGTCCCTGATGCGGGAGGCGCGCGCGCGTGCGGACGGCGTGGCCGTCAGCATCTTCGTGAACCCGCTGCAGTTCGCCCCCGGTGAGGATTTCGACCGTTACCCCCGGACGTTCGAGGACGACGTCGCGGCGTGCGCGCGCGAGGGCGTGGACGTGGTGTTCGCCCCGTCCCGTGACGTGATGTATCCGGCGGACCCGCAGGTGACGCTGAAGTCGGGGCCGATGGGCGAGGTGGTCGAGGGCGCGTCCCGTCCCGGCCACTTCGACGGAATGCTCACCGTCGTTCTGAAGTTGTTGAACCTGGTACGTCCAGATGTGGCGGTGTTCGGGGAGAAGGACGCGCAGCAGCTCGCCCTGATCCGCCGGATGGTCGCCGACCTGAACGTGCCCGTCGAGATCGTCGGCGCGCCGACCGTCCGGGAGCCGGACGGGCTGGCGCTGTCGAGCCGCAACCGCTACCTGTCGCCGGACGAGCGCCGCACGGCGCTCGCGCTGTCGCGGGCGCTGCGGGCCGGTGCGGACGCCGCCGCGGCGGGGGACGGGCCGGACGCGGTGCTCGGTGCGGCCCGCGCGGAGCTGGCCGCGGCCGCGTCCGCCGCGCCGCCGCTGGACCTGGACTACCTCGTGCTCGTCGACCCGGCGACGTTCACCGAGGCCACCGCCGACCACGCCGGGCCGGCCGTGCTCGCCGTCGCGGGCCGCGTCGGCGCCACCCACCTGATCGACAACGTTCCCCTCCAGCTCACCAAGGAGCACTGATGATCCGGACGATGTTCAAGTCGAAGATCCACCGCGCCACGGTGACCCAGGCGGACCTGCACTATGTGGGGTCGCTGACCATCGACCAGGACCTGATGGACGCCGCCGACCTGCTGCCCGGCGAGCAGGTCCACATCGTCGACATCGACAACGGCGCCCGGCTGGAGACGTACCTGATCGCGGGCGAGCGCGGTTCCGGCGTGATCGGGATCAACGGGGCGGCGGCGCGGCTGGTGTCGCCCGGCGACCTGGTGATCATCATCAGCTACGCGCAGCTCAGCGACGCCGAGGCGCGCGAGTTCGTCCCGCAGGTGGTGCACGTCGACCGGTCCAACCGGATCATCTCGCTGGGCACCGACCCCGCCGAGCCCGTCCCCGGGACGGACGAGCGCCGCGGCGACCTCGTGGAGCGCTGACGGGGCACGACGCTCGCGAGCGGGCGGGTCGTCCGGGGGGATTCCGGGCGGTCCGCCCGTTCTGTTCGGGGGGCGGGGAATAGTCGGGTCCGGGGTTAGTGTCACAATGACGAGAATCGAGCCCCGAGGAGGGCCCATGATCCCTTCCGCGCTGACCGCCCCCGACCCGGGCTGGACCGCCCGCACCGACGTCGTCGTCATCGGCTCCGGCATCGCCGGTCTCGTCGCCGCGCTCCGCTGCCGCGCGCACGGGCGCGTCCTGCTCGTCACGAAGGCGCTGCTGGACGCCGGCTCCACGCGCTGGGCGCAGGGCGGGATCGCCGCCGCGCTCGCCCCCGACGACACCCCCGCCGAGCACCTCGCCGACACGCTCGTCGCCGGCGTCGGCCTGTGCGACGAGGACGCCGTCCGCGCCCTGGTCACCGAGGGACCGGACGCCGTCCGCGACCTCATCGACCTCGGCGCGGCGTTCGACCGCGCCGACGGCGGGACCATCGCGCTGACCCGCGAGGGCGGGCACCGGCGCCGCCGCATCGCGCACGCGGGCGGCGACGCGACCGGCGCGGAGATCAGCCGGGCGCTGCTCGCCGCGCTCAAGGACTCCGGCGTCGAGGTGATCGAGCACGCGCTCGTCCTCGACCTGCTCAAGGACCCGGACGGCCGCGCCGCCGGGGTCACCCTGCACGTGATGGGGGAGGGCCAGCCCGCGGGCGTGGGCGCCGTCCGCGCGCGCGCAGTCGTGCTCGCCACCGGCGGGCTCGGCCAGGTGTTCTCCGCCACCACGAACCCCGAAGTTTCCACGGGTGACGGCGTGGCCCTCGCGTTGCGTGCGGGAGCCGAGGTCACCGATCTCGAGTTCGTCCAGTTCCACCCCACCGTGCTGTGGCTCGGGGAGGACGCGCGCGGGCAGCAGCCCCTCATCTCGGAGGCCGTGCGGGGAGAGGGCGCCCACCTGACCGACCTCGCGGGCGAACGCTTCATGGTCGGGCGCCACGAACTCGCCGAGCTCGCGCCGCGCGACGTCGTCGCCAAGGGGATCATGAACCGGATGCGGCAGACGGGCGCGGCCTGCATGCTGCTGGACGGGCGGCACCTCGGCGCCGCCATGTGGGAGGCGCGGTTCCCGACGATCCTCGCCGCGTGCCGGCACCACGGCATCGACCCCGTCACCGAGCCGATCCCGGTCGTGCCCGCCGCGCACTACGCGAGCGGCGGCGTCCGCACGGACCTGCACGGGCGCACGTCCGTCCCCGGCCTGTACGCGTGCGGCGAGGTCGCCTGCACGGGCGTGCACGGCGCGAACCGGCTCGCGTCCAACTCGCTGCTGGAGGGGCTGGTGTTCGCGGCCCGGATCGCCGACGCGCTCCCCGGCGACCTCGCGGAGGTCCCCGAGCCCGGTGAGGTCGCGGCCGTCCGGCCCGGGCCGGGTGCGGGCGCCCTGCTCGACCCGGCGCGGCGGGCGGACGTCCAGCGGATCATGACCGGGCGCGCGGGCGTCCTGCGCGGCGCGGACGGCCTGGAGGCCGCCGCCCGCGAACTCGCCGCCCTGCCCGGCGCGGGCGCCGCCCCCGGCGTCGACGCGTGGGAGGTCACGAACCTGCACACGGTCGCGTCCGCGATCGTCGCCGCCGCGCTGCGCCGCGAGGAGACGCGCGGCAGCCACTGGCGCGAGGACTTCCCGGAACGGTCCGACGCGGCCTGGCTCGGCCACCTGGTCACGCGGCTGGTCCGGACGGGCGCGGGGAACGATCGGACCGAACTGGTCACCACCTACGAACCCGCGAAGGGGACACGCGCATGACACCCGAGACGGACGCGGCGCTGCGGGCCGCCGGGCTCGATCCACAGGCTGTGGAAAATCTTGTGCGGACGGCGCTCGCCGAGGACGGCGACACCGACGTCACCAGCGAGCCGATCTTCGCACCGGACGACGACGCGGCCGGGGACTTCACCGCCCGCGAGGAGGGCGTCGTCGCGGGCGTCCCGGTCGCCGCGGTCGTGTTCGACCTCCTCGGCGTGGCGCACGAGGCGAAGGCCGCCGACGGCGACCGGGTCGTCCCCGGCCAGGTGCTCCTGTCGGTGAGCGGGCCGACCCGGGCGGTGCTGCGCGCGGAACGGACGGCCCTCAACCTGCTGACGCATCTGTCCGGAATCGCGACGGCGACGCGGCGCTGGGCCGACGCGATCGACGGCACGAAGGCGCGGGTCCGCGACACCCGCAAGACCCTGCCGGGCCTGCGCGCGCTGCAGAAGTACGCCGTGCGCTGCGGCGGCGGCGTCAACCACCGGATGGGCCTGCACGACGCCGCGCTCATCAAGGACAACCACGTCGCCGCCGCGGGATCCGTCACCCGCGCTTTCCAGGACGTCCGAAACGTGTATCCCGCGTTGCACGTCCAGGTGGAGTGCGACACCCTCGCTCAGGTGGAGGAGGCACTGGCCGCGGGCGCGCGCGCGATTCTGCTCGACAACATGACCGACGCCGAAATGTCGGAAGCCGTCCGGCTTGTGGCGGGGCGGGCGGAACTGGAGGCGAGCGGTGGCCTTACCCTGGAGCGGGCCCGAGACGTCGCCGTGACCGGAGTCGACTACCTTGCCGTCGGCGCGCTGACGCACTCGGCGCGCGTGTTCGACATCGGCCTTGACTTCACCTGACCAGCGGGGACCTGATGCTGCTCACCATCGACGTCGGTAACACCCAGACCGTGCTCGGCCTGTTCGAGGGCGAGGAGGTGATCGAGCACTGGCGGATCAACACCGACCCGCGGCGCACCGCCGACGAGATCGCCGTGGTGCTGCAGGGCCTGGTGCAGCAGAGCCCGCTGCTCGCCGAGACCGACATCAGCGGCATCGCGCTGTGCTCGACCGTCCCGTCCGTGCTGCACGAGATGCGGGAGATGTGCCGCCGTTACTACGGTGACGTCCCCGCCGTCATCGTCGAACCGGGCGTCAAGACCGGGGTGCCCGTCCGGATGGACAACCCCAAGGAGGTCGGCGCCGACCGGGTCGTGAACGCGCTGGCCGCCGTGCACACGCACGGCGGCCCCGCGATCGTCGTCGACTTCGGCACCGCGACCACCTTCGACGCCGTCTCCGCGAAGGGCGAGTACGTCGGCGGCGCCATCGCCCCCGGCATCGAGATCTCGATAGACGCGCTGTCGTCGCGCGGCGCCCAGCTCCACAAGATCGAGCTGGTGCGGCCGCGCAACGTGATCGCCAAGAACACCGTCGAGGCGCTGCAGTCCGGGATCATCTTCGGGTTCGCCGGCCAGGTCGACGGGATCGTCGAGCGGATGGCCGACGAGCTCGCCGCCGACCCCGACGAGGTCACCGTCATCGCGACCGGCGGGCTCGCCCCGCTCGTCCTGGAGGAGTCCCGCAGCATCGACGTCTTCGAGCCGTGGCTCACCCTGATCGGCCTCCGGCTGATCTACGAGCGCAACACCGCCTGACGCGTCGCCCGCAGCAGGCACAGCGCCGCGAGCCCGGACAGGACGGTCAGCAGCAGCGCCAGCGGGACCGCCCGGGCCAGCACGGTCAGCAGCAGCGGCGTGAACATCCCCGCGTAGATCACCGCGTACGCGACGGCCGTCAGGCCCGCCAGCTCGTGCGGCGCGGCGATCCGGGCCGTCTCGCCGAGGCTGTAGGTCAGCACGAACCCGTAGCCGAGGCCCAGCGGGACGGCCGCCGCCGCGGTCAGCGCGGGCTCGTGCAGCACGACCGTCAGCGCGGCCGCCAGCAGCCCCGCCGACACCGCGAGCAGCCCGGCGCGGGCGACGAGCCGCGGGTGCCGCGCCTCCAGCCGCCGCGCGACCGGCTGCGCCGCCATCCCCGAGCCGAGCGTGAGCGCGGTGATCAGCCCCGCGTGGACGATCGGCGCGTGCTCCACCGGGACGACCGTCGGCAGCAGCGCGAACGCGCTCGTGGGCGCGGCGAACGTCCAGATCGCGACCGGCGCGATCGCGCGGCGGAACGCGGGTCGGCGGAGCCCGCCGAGCCGCAGGCCCCGCCCGTCCGCGGCCCGCCCGTCCGGTGCCCGCCCGTCCGGTGCCGGCCGGACGTGCCGGACGTCGGGGACGCGCAGCGCCGCGGGCACGGTCACCGCCATGATCAGCAGGTGCGGCACGTACGCGGTGACCAGCGGGGACGGCGCCCACTGCGCGACCAGCGCCGCCGCGAGCGGCCCGGCGCCGAACCCGGCCGACACCGCCAGCGCGGTGGCCCGCACGCCGGGCCCCGGCGCCAGCTCCTTGACCCACGCGGTGCCCGCCGCGAGCACCGCGCCCGTCACGACCCCCGCGAGCAGCCGTCCCGCGTACAGCAGCTCCGGCACCGCCGACCCGGCCATCAGGACGAGCGTGACCGGGGCCGACGCGCCCGCGGACGGCAGCGCGACGCGGCGGCGCCCGAACCGGTCGGACAGCGGCCCGCCGAGCGCGAGTCCGGGCACGAGCCCTAGCGCGTACACGCCGAACATGGCCTGCGCGGCGCCGCCGCCGAGGTGCAGCCGCTCGGTGTAGAGCCCGAGAAGCGAGGCGAACTGGTTGGCGCCCCAGCCGACCCCGAACATGATCAGCGCCACCGGGAGCCAGCGCCGCGGAGGCGCGCCCGACTTGTCCATGATCTCTGTCTATGGCCCGGACGGGCCCGCCACCGCCCCCCTTCACGTTTCGCGAACCGACCGCGGGGGTGGGTGCGCGGCGGCTTGGTCGTCGGCTGTCGGGCGTTCGGTGCGCGGGCGTTCGGGCGTGCGCGCCGGGTGGGGCGGCCGGTGTCTCCGGCGGCCATGCGTGTGATGCGCGTCGCCCGGCCTCCCTCTTCGCGATCCGGACGATTACCGTGAGCGGCATGGAACTGCGTGAACTGGCGTCGTTCCTCGCGGTCGTGGAGGAGGGGCGGTTCGCGCGCGCGGCGGCGCGCCTGTTCCTGTCGCCGCCCGCCGTGACCGCGCACGTCCAGCGGCTCGAGCGCGACCTCGGGGTCCGGCTGCTGGAACGTTCCCCGCTGCGGCTCACCGAGGCCGGCGAACGGTTCGTGCCGCACGCCCGCGCGGCGCTCGCCGCCGCGAACGCCGCCGCCGCGGCGGTCGCCGAATCGGGCGCCGGCCGTCCCGGTGCCGCCGGGCCGGTGCTGCGCGTCGGGATCATGGGGCACGGGTCCGCCGAGCTCACCCCCGCGATCGTGCGCGCGTTCCGCCGCGCCCGTCCCGACGTGCGGCTCGCCATCGAGCCGCTCGACTTCACCGAGCACGTCACCGCGCTCGTCGAGAACCGGGTGGACGTCGCGTTCGTCCGTCCCGCACCGGACGACGAGCGCGTCGACGTCGACGTCCTGACGACCGAGTCGCGGATCGTGTGCGTCCCCGTCGACGGGCCGTTCGGCGACGCCGCGACGCTGCGGCTCGCGGACGTCCTCGACCTGCCGATCGTCGAGGTCCCCGAGGTCACCCCCGCCGTGTTCGCCGACTACCTGTACTTCACCCGGGCGGTGAACGGCGAGCGGGGGCGGCGCGGGCCCGACCTCGCCCGCACCCCGCAGGACGTGCTGCTCAGCGCCGCCGCCGGACGCGGCGTCGGCTCGGCGCTCGCGTCGTTCGCCCGGTTCTACCCGTGGCCCGGCGTCCGGTACGTCCCGATCGTGGACGCGCCGTGGGAGAGCAGCGTCCTCGCGACGCGCCGCGGCGACCCGAGCGGCCCCGTGCGGGCGTTCCGGGCGCTGGCGGTCGCGCTGGCCCGCGACGCGGGCCCCGCGCTGCTCGGCCCGGGGGGCTTCGGGCGGCCGGGCGCCGGACGGTCCGGACGGCTCGACGCGGGCACGTCCGGACGAATCGGCGCGGACGCGTCCGGCGAAGTGGTTCGCGGGGCACTGAGCGGGATCGATAGCCTTGAGGTGTGAGTGACGAGACCCTCGATGACCTTCCGGAGCAGATGCGCGTCCGCCGGGAGAAGCTCGACCGGCTGCGCGAGAGCGGGATCGACCCCTACCCGGTGTCGTTCCCGCGCACGGCGACCATCACCGAGGTCCGCGAGAAACACCCCGACCTCGAGCCGGGCACCGAGACGGGCGAGCGGGTCGGCGTCACCGGGCGGGTCATGCTCGTCCGCAACGGCGGCAAGCTGTGCTTCGCGACGATCCGCGACGGCGGCGGCGAGATCCAGGTGATGCTGTCGCTCGCGAACGTCGGGCAGGAGCAGCTCGACTTCTGGAAGCGCGAGGTCGACCTCGGCGACCACATCGGCGTCGAGGGCGAGGTGATCACGTCCCGGCGCGGCGAGCTGTCGATCATGGCCGACCGGTTCGCGATCACGTCGAAGTGCCTGCGCCCGCTGCCGGACAAGCACGCGGGCCTCACCGACCCCGAGGCGCGGGTGCGGCAGCGGTACGTCGACCTGATCGTCAACGACGAGGCCCGGCGGATGGCGCGGATCCGCAGCGCGACCGTGCGCGCCGTCCGCGACTTCTGGCACGACGAGGGCTACCTCGAGGTCGAGACGCCGATGCTGCAGCCCGTCCACGGCGGTGCGACGGCGCGCCCGTTCACCACGCACATCAACGCGTACAACATGGACCTCTACCTGCGGATCGCGATCGAGCTGTACCTGAAGCGGCTCGTCGTCGGCGGGATCGAGAAGGTCTTCGAGATCAACCGGAACTTCCGTAACGAAGGCGCGGATTCCACCCACAACCCCGAGTTCACGATGCTCGAGGCGTACGGGACGTATCTCGACTACAACGACATGGCCGACCTCACCCAGCGGATGTACCAGAAGGCGGTCGTCGCCGCGCTGGACACGACGGTCGTCGTCCACGACGGGCAGGAGATCGACCTCGGCCTGGCCGAGTGGCCGCGGATCACGCTGTACGGGTCGGTGTCGGAGGCGCTCGGCGAGGAGGTCACCCCGCACACCCCGATCGAGGCCGTCCGCAAGCTCGCGGACGGGCGCGGCGTGAGCTGGGACCCCAAGTGGGGCCAGGGCAAGCTCGTCCAGGAGATCTTCGAGGAGCTGATCGAGCACACGCTCGTCCAGCCGACGTTCGTCATGGACTTCCCGCTGGAGACGTCCCCGCTGACCCGGCAGCACCGCGAGGAGCCGCTGCTCACCGAGAAGTGGGACCTCATCGGGTTCGGCACCGAGCTCGGCACCGCCTACTCGGAACTCGTCGACCCGATCGAGCAGCGCCGCCGGCTCACCGAGCAGTCGCTGCTGGCCGCGGGCGGCGACCCCGAGGCCATGCAGCTGGACGAGGACTTCCTGCGGGCGCTCGAGTACGCGATGCCGCCGACCGGCGGGATGGGTGCCGGCATCGACCGGATGATCATGGCCTTCACCGGCAAGGGCATCCGGGAGACGATCCTGTTCCCGCTGGTCAAGCCGGAGTAGCCCGCGCCGTCTCGGCCGGGACGCGCGCGACGGGCGGCGCCGCGGGCGCCGAACGCCCGTTCGCGTCCCGGCCGGATGGCATGATCTCCCGGGTGAGCACCCCCTGCGGCCCGAAGATCCGCGAAGCCTCGGCCAGTACGCGCTGTCCGGGCGGCTCGGCGAGGGCGGGCAGGGGGCCGTCTACCTGGGCCGCGGCCCGGACGGCGCGGCCGTCGCCGTCAAGCTGCTGCACCAGGCCGACCGGGACGCCCGGCTGCGCTTCCTCGAGGAGGCGGCGAACGCCCGCCGCGTCGCCCGGTTCTGCACCGCGCAGGTCCTGGACGCCGGCATGTTCGACGACCGCCCCTACATCGTGAGCGAGTACGTGGAGGGCCCGTCCCTGCACGGCCGCGTCTCCTGGGACGGGCCGCTGGACGGCGCCGACCTGGAGCGGCTCGCGATCGGCATGGCGACGGCCCTGGCCGCCATCCACCAGGCCGGGCTCGTGCACCGCGACCTCAAACCGCACAACGTGCTGATCGGCGCCTACGGCCCGCGCGTGATCGACTTCGGGGTCGCGCGGGTCAGCGCGGCTCGGAGCGGTACGCGATCCCGCTCGACGAGGCGTGCCGCTGGCAGTACCGCCGGGACGACGCGGTGGCCCGGTTCCGGGACCCGGACGTGCCCCGCAGCATCTACTGCGCGACCGCCTGAGCCGTCCGGGCCGGGCCCGCGCCGTCAGGCGGAGTCGCGGACGACGATCTCGGGCCGCAGCACGACCTGCCGGTGCTGGTGCGAGGCCCCCTCGCGGATCTCGGCGAGGGCCAGCTCGGCGGCCTCCCAGCCGAGCTCGCGGCGCGGCTGCCGGATCGTCGTGATCGGCACGGCGGCGCTGGCGGCGAGCTCGATGTCGTCGTAGCCGATGACCGCGATGTCGTCCGGCACCCGGACGCCGAGCCGCGTCAGCTCGTTGATCAGCCCGATCGCGAGGAGGTCGTTGGCGCAGAACACGCCGTCCGGGCGCGGCGACATCGCCAGGATCCGCTGCGCCACCGCGCGCCCCTCGGTGATGGTGAGCCCCTCCTGCACCAGCACCGGCGGCGCGGCGAGGCCCGCCTCGACGAGCGTGCGGGCGGCGCCGTCGCGCCGGTGGACGCACGGCGCCGGCTCGGGCCGTCCGGTCACGAACGTCACCCGGGCGCAGCCGGCGCCGAGCAGGTGCGCGGCCGCGATCTCGCCGCCCGCCACATGGTCGACCCGGGCGGAGCACGCGTCGGTCGCGTCCCGGTCGATCAGCACGACGCTGAGCCCGGCGGCGCGCAGCTCGGCGATCCGGCGGGGGCCGAGCCCGACCGGGATGATGAGCGCCCCCGCGACCCGGTGCTCCTCGAGCAGGTCGAGCGAGCGCCGCTCCTTGACGGACGAGTGGTCGCTGGAGATCCACAGCGCGTCGTGGCCCGCCTCGTTCAGCGCGAGCTCGGCGCCGCGCGCGACGTCGCTCGCGTACGGGTTCGTCAGGTCCTCGACGATGACGCCGAAGGCGCGCCGGGTCTCGCGGCGGCCGCGCCCGGACGCGCGCTCGGCGGGGCGCTCGGCGGACCCGTCGATCGCCCCGCCGGCGGCCTCCGCGCCGCCGGTCCGGGCCCCGTGCGGGCCCTGGCGCAGCCGCCGCGCCGACTCGTTGCGGACGAAGCCGAGCTCGTCGATCGCCGCGCGCACACGGTCACGGGTGGCTTCGGCCACGAGGTCTGGCCGGTTTAGGACATTCGAAACGGTCCCAACTGAGACCCCGGCTCGCTTCGCCACCTCACGAATACTGGTCTGTGGCAACTCGCTCCTCATCCGCCCCCGGCGACGTTCTCCCAGGTAGCGGCATTCTCTATCACGCGAGCTCGAACGGCCCGTCACACATGGCGACCATACGAGCACGCAAGGCATTTGACCAGCGCTTGACGGGCCGGATCCGGCCGCCTAGCGTTCCGAGCCGAAGCGTAGCTTGAAACGATTCATGATCTTCGCCCACGGCGAGGACCACGGTGGATCCGAGGAAGGGACGGGCGCGGATGGCTGGCGACCAGAGCCCGTGTCGTCCGGAAGGCCAACGACTGAATCGTCACCCGGAGTTCCCCCGCGCATCCCCGCAACCGGCCGATCGGCCACCTCCGGCCAAGCTCGTGAGACAGCAAGGGAACCTGATGATCTAGTCCGGAGGGCTCCGGACCCGGCAACCCAACGCGCGTACACGAGGCCGAACCCGTGCCTGTGCAGCGGACGGCTGCATCCCCGCGGTCATCACCACGGACGAGGGAGGACGGAGTGGAACAGGCCACACTCGCACGTCGTGGCACCGACGAGTTCGGGCTGAGCGAGGAGGAGATCCGACTGCTGGCCCAGATCGCGAGCGGTGTCACCGCCGATGTGGCGGCACGAAAGCTGGAACTGAGCGCGCGGACCCTGCGCCGCCGGTTGCGGACCATCTGCGACCGGCTGGAGGTCGGCACCCCTATCGAGGCCGTGGTGTGGGCGGCCCGGAGGCAGCTCATCTAGCGTGCGCACGACGGCGCCCGTCCGGGGAAGGCGGGCGTCACCGGCAGGACCAGGCGGCACACTCACCCGACGCGAACTCCGTCCGACCCCGCGGCGGCGGCGCCGGCTTCCCGACAGGTAGGTCCCTTCGGGAGGCGCCGCCGCGGACGTTGTTCACGGGACGTCCGCCGCCCGAGCCGTCCCCGCCGTCCCGGTCGTTCCCGAGGTGTGCGCGTCACGCGACGCGCACCGCGCCCGCGAACGGCCGTCCCGCCATGGGCGCGATCCGGACGACGTCGCCGGTGTGCGGCGCGTGGATCATCTTCCCGTCGCCGACGTACATGCCCATGTGGTGCAGGTCGGAGTGGAAGAACACGAGGTCGCCCGGCCGCAGCTCGCTCCGGGAGACGCGCACGCCCGAAGTGAACTGGCTGCCGGTGTAGTGCGGCAGGTTGACCCCGACCTGCCTGTAGGCCCACATCGTCAGCCCGGAGCAGTCGAAACTGCCGGGCCCCTCCGCGCCCCACACGTACGGGCGTCCCAGCTTGCTCATCGCGTACTTCAGCGCGCGCGCCGCCTTGCCCGTGCCGACCACCGGTAGTTCGGCGAGCTTCTCGGGCGCCTGCTTGATCACCTTGCCGCGGATCTTCTCGTACTCCCGCGTGACCTTCTCCCGCTGCGCCTCGACCTTCTTCTTCAACTCGGTCGCCTGCGCGGCGCGCTGCTCGGCGGACCGGCGCGCGCGCTCGGCGGACTGCATCGCCCGCATGTACGCCATGACCTTGGTGCTCTCCTGGTCGGAGAAGTAGTCGAGGGTCGCGGCGCGGTCGAGGACGGCCTGGGGGTCCTGCGACGCGATGAACGTGACGGCCGGGTCGTCCCCGCCGTGCATGTACCGGGTCGCGGCGAGGCGCCCGATCTCCTTCCGCAGCGCGTCGAAGGCCGCCCGCTGCCGCGCGGCGTTCGTCTCGGACGCCGCGGCGGCCCGCCGCGCCTGCTCCAGCCGCACCCGGAGGCCGTTGTACTGCTCGGTGAGCTTCTCGAACTCGTCGGCCAGCCGGTACGCCTCGGAGGTGAGGTCCCCGGCGGCGGGCCCCGGCTCGGCGAGCGCCGCCGGACCCCGCTGCGGGACGGCGACGTGCGGGGCGGCCGAGACGACCGCGAGCGCCGCCGCCACGACAGCCGTCCGGCCGAGGGGCGACGCGGCGGCCGGGCGCGGGAGGCGGGCACGGCGCGATCGGGACGCGGGCCGCGAGGGCTCCATGCGATCTCCTCTTCTCGTCGCCCGCCGGGCGGCGGTCTCGGGACGGCGGCGGCCCCGGCCGCGGCGGACCGGGCTCGGGCTCGGGCTCGGACGACCGTCCGCGGCGCGCGCGGGCCCGCGGCGCGCGGATCGGGTCCGTGCGGTCTGTTGGATCACCCTGACGGTGCGGCGCCTCCGGGAACACGACCCCGGGCGCTCCCGAAAACGGGAATTTCGCCGTCCGGAACGGCCGGTGGGCCTCGGACGCGGCGGTCCGGCCCGGTTCTGCGCCGGGCCGACATCAGCGCAGGACACTAACGGAACCGGTCCGCGAATCCAACAAGAACGCGCGAAGACGCAGGTCACCGCCCGTGTCCCGCGCTCGGCGTCCGTACCGGGCCGCGGCGTTCGGTAATGTCGCCTGTTTGTGGAAGTCGTGATCCGGCGTGCGCGCACCGCCGACGTCAAGGAGATCCGCAGGCTGGTCGACATGTACGCCGGGTCGGGACGACGCCTGCTGAAGAAGACCGCGGTGACGCTCTACGAGGACGTCCAGGAGTTCTGGGTCGCCGAGGACGCGCAGGCGGGCGGCCGCGTCATCGGCTGCGGCGCCCTGCACGTGATGTGGGAGGACCTCGCGGAAGTGCGCTCGGTCGCCGTCGACAAGGGGTACGGCGGGCGCGGAATCGGCCACCGGATCGTTGTGCGACTCCTCGAAACCGCCCGGGAACTCGGCGTCCGGAGGGTTTTCTGCCTTACCTTCGAAGTTGAGTTCTTCGCCCGTCACGGCTTCCGGCAGCTTCTGGGGACCCCGGTGTCGCCAGAGGTGTACGAGGAGCTTCTGCGTTCGTACGACGAAGGCGTGGCCGAGTTCCTGGACCTCGACAGGGTGAAGCCGAATACGTTGGGCAACACCCGGATGTTGCTTCGCCTGGAGGACTGACCGAATGAGCGAATCCCCCCACCGCGGCGGGCCGTACCAGCCGCCGCAGGGGCAGGGGTCCTACGGCCCCCCGCCCTCGTACCAGGGTCCCCAGTGGCAGCAACCGCAGCACCCTCAGCAGCCCGCGCGCCCCCCGGCGCGGCAGCAATGGCAGCAGCAGCCTCCCCAGCAGCAGTGGCAGCAGCAGCCGTCCTATGACCCGGCCTACGGGGGCGGCGGCTACGACCCCGGGTACGGGCAGCACGGGGCGCCGTCCCAAAGCGCTCCCTACGCCGGCACGCCCCTGGCCCCCATCCTGCGGCGCGCCGGGGCCCGCATCATCGACAACTCGATCGTCGCGGTGTTCGGGTTCGCGCTCGTCCTGCCGGTCGTCGTCGGCACCGTCGGACTCGACCGGGCCGGGAGCACGGCCGAGGACGAGGGCGGCATCTGGAACTGGCCGATCATCTTCACGCTGTTCTGCGTGCTCTCGGTGCTGCCGTTCATCTACGAGGCCGTGCAGCTGGCCATGTGGGGACGCACGTGGGGCAAGCGGCTCCTCGGCATCGGCGTCGTCCAGGCGCGGCCCGAGGGCGAGCCGCTGACGACGACGCAGGGCGTCTGGCGCGCGGGGATCACGCACATCGCGTACCAGCTCGGCGTGTTCTTCTTCCTCGTCCTCGCCGTGATGGTGTGGAGCTACGCCGCCTACGGCATGCTGCTCGTCTGGATCGGCATGGTCATGGCCCACCTCTGGGCCATCTGGGACCAGCCCCTCCACCAGGCCCTGCACGACCGCTTCTCCAACACCCTGGTCATCGACGAGCGCGCCCTGTACGACGGGCACGACGACCATGGGCACGACGACCACGGGCACGACGACCACGGGCACGGTGAGACCACCGAGTTCGTCCGCTAGGCCGGGGAGGACGGCGATGGAGACGTCGCGGCCCGCCTCCGCGGAACCGTCCGGGCCGGTCGCCGTGCGGCTGCTCGCCGAACCGGGCCAGCGGCTCCTCGCCCGCATCGTCGACACGCTGATCGTCGGCCTGCCCGTCATGCTCGTCCTCCGGGAGACGCTGCCGGACGGCGCCCTCGACCTCGTCGCGCCGCCCGCCGTCGCCGGGTGCCTGCTCGTCTACGAGGCCGTCCAGCTCGCGCTGTGGGGACGGACGCCCGGCAAGCGCTTCGCCGGCATCGAGGTCGTCCGCGCCGAGGACGTGCGGGCCGAAGCCGTCCTCGACCGGCCCGACGAGGACGCGCCGCCCCCGGACGTCCGCGACGGCGGCGAACTCCACGACGGCGCCGAGGCCGCCGAGGACGCCCGGGGCGGACGCGCCGCGCCCCGGGCGCACGACCCCGCGCGGCTCGGCGGCCTGCGCGGCGCGCTCCGCGCGGCGATCTACGCGGTCCCGATCGTGGCGCGTCCCGTTCCCGTGGCCGGGCTCCTCGCAGGCGTGTTCTGGGTCGCGAACGCGGGCCTGCTGTTCGAGGGCCGGAGCCGCCAGGCGCTCCACGACAGGCTCGCGGGCACCGTCGTGGTCAAACGTCCGGGCGCCCGTTCCACGACGTTCTGACGGGCCCCTCAGGGGCCCGCAGGCGCACCCGCAGGTACACCCGCGGGCTTCCGAGAGGCCCGCCCGTCCCCTTCCCGGAAGGGCTTCCGCGCCCGCCATCGGACCGCTCCCGGACCCGCTTCCCGGCCCCCTTCCGTGGACCGCCCGCCGCACAACTGCGGCCGACCCGCGGGTTTTGGGGAGTGGCCCTCCGCGTTTCGGACGCCCGCGTTCAGCGGGCGAATCCCAGCTCGTTCCGGTTACGGCCGCGAATCGGCGAGGATCTGTCCCGTCCCGGACGAGCCCTCCGGTTTGGGATGGGCGCGCCGGGGCACTCGGGCCGTCCAAGGAAGTGGGGCGGCAGGGCGGTTTGTGTCGCTTATCAACCGATTTCGGGATGGGGCGACGGCCGCCGCGCTTCGGCGGTGCCGCGGCACGGAGACTTCGCGCCGCCGGCGAGGCAACCGATTTTCGCCCGCGGACCCCGTTGCGTTATCGAGCGACATGCGCCGGTGACGGCCCGTAAGCCCCGCGCCACCGGGCCTCCCGGGCTCCGCGCTTTCCCGTCCGGCGCGGTTAGTGTCGTTACGCCAGGGTTAATCGGTGCTGGGCGATGTTGGTGCGCCGTACCTGTTAAGGTCCCCCGCAGACCCTTTTCCGCCCCCGCCGCCGCGGCGTCCCGGGCCCGGATCGTCCGCAAAGCCCCGGCTAACCTCCCAGGTCGGGCGCGGGTGGGCAGTGACGTCGGTCACGCCGAAATCCGCCGAGCCGGGCGACCGCGCGCAAATTCATACGGACCGGCCCGCGTCCCGACGGGCCCGCCGAGGCGTCCCCTCCCGGATTCAGCGAGGACGATGACGATGAGTTACCAGGGGGGAAGGGGACTTCATCACGAGTGTTGAATTGTCATCCACGCACATCGCGGTATATCTTTGCAGCCAATGCAGTTTGCTCCAGCGAAAGGTCTGTCCTCATGGCACAGAAGGTTCAGGTGCTTCTCCTCGACGACCTCGACGGTGGTGAGGCGGACGAGACCGTGACGTTCTCGCTCGACGGCGCCTCCTACGAGATCGATCTGAGTGACGCCAACGCAAAGAAGCTGCGGGATTCCCTGCAGCCGTTCGTGGAGAAGGCGCGCAAGGCGGGCACCGTCAGCCGCAACAAGCGGCGGCAGCGGGGCGCCTCCAGCCGTGAGCGCAGCGCCGAGATCCGGACCTGGGCCAAGAACAATGGCATCAAGGTCAATGAGCGCGGCCGCATCCCCGCCCACGTGATCGAAAAGTACGAGGCGGCGCACTGACCCGGTCGGCCGACGGCCCGCCTCCGTCCGCGAGGCGGGCCGTTCGCGTCCGCGCGGAAGAAGGCGGCGCGCCGCCGCGTTGTACGAGGGACCGCACGCGCACGTCCGTCCGGCGTCCCGGGACGTCCGGCCGGACCCCGGAATCGCGCCGAACGGGGGAAATCGCCCGTTCGCTTGTGGCGTAGCGATCCGGACGTTTCGCGGGGCGCGCGACGAGGTAGACCCGGCCGTCAAGGCACACCTTCGCCGGACTCGGCCGCGCCTCGGACGACCTGCGGAAAGCCCCCGTTCGCTTGGGGCGTAGCGGGAACATGACGCGCCGATGCGGTAGTTGGATGAGACTGAACAGCGCTTAGCTGGGGAACGTCTCCTGGTGGGAGTGCACCGGGTGGCCTCCTCGGGGCGGGCTAGCATGCGGAAGGACAGTTCCGGACGTTCCGGACTCTGCCCAACCGCTCTGTGAGGAGCGACGAGATGTTCGAGAGGTTCACCGACCGCGCGCGGCGGGTTGTCGTCCTGGCGCAAGAAGAAGCCAGGATGCTCAACCACAACTACATCGGCACCGAGCACATCCTCCTGGGTCTGATCCACGAGGGTGAGGGTGTCGCCGCAAAGGCTCTGGAGAGCCTGGGGATCAGCCTTGAGGCGGTGCGCCAGCAGGTCGAGGAGATCATCGGCCAGGGCCAGCAGGCGCCGTCGGGCCACATCCCGTTCACTCCGCGCGCCAAGAAGGTCCTTGAGCTGTCACTGCGCGAGGCGCTGCAGCTGGGCCACAACTACATCGGCACCGAGCACATCCTGCTGGGCCTGATCCGCGAGGGCGAGGGCGTCGCCGCGCAGGTCCTGGTGAAGCTGGGCGCCGACCTGAACCGGGTGCGGCAGCAGGTCATCCAGTTGCTGCACGGTTACCAGGGCAAGGAGCCGGCCGCCTCGGGCGGCCCCTCGGAGGCGGCTCCCTCCACGTCCCTCGTGCTGGACCAGTTCGGCCGCAACCTGACGCAGGCCGCGCGCGAGGGCAAGCTCGACCCGGTCATCGGCCGGGACAAGGAGATCGAGCGGGTCATGCAGGTGCTGTCCCGCCGCACCAAGAACAACCCCGTCCTGGTGGGCGAGCCCGGCGTCGGCAAGACCGCCGTCGTCGAGGGCCTCTCCCAGAAGATCGTCAAGGGCGAGGTGCCCGAGACGCTGAAGGACAAGCAGCTCTACACCCTCGACCTCGGCGCCCTGGTCGCCGGGTCCCGCTACCGCGGCGACTTCGAGGAACGGCTGAAGAAGGTCCTCAAGGAGATCCGCACCCGGGGCGACATCATCCTGTTCATCGACGAGCTCCACACGCTCGTCGGCGCGGGCGCCGCCGAGGGCGCGATCGACGCCGCCAGCATCCTCAAGCCGATGCTGGCCCGCGGCGAGCTCCAGACCATCGGCGCCACCACCCTCGACGAGTACCGCAAGCACCTGGAGAAGGACGCCGCGCTCGAGCGCCGGTTCCAGCCGATCCAGGTCGCCGAGCCGTCGCTGGCGCACACCATCGAGATCCTCAAGGGCCTGCGGGACCGCTACGAGGCGCACCACCGCGTGTCGATCACCGACGGCGCGCTCGTCTCGGCCGCGCAGCTCGCCGACCGCTACATCAGCGACCGGTTCCTGCCGGACAAGGCGATCGACCTCATCGACGAGGCCGGCTCCCGCATGCGGATCCGCCGCATGACCGCGCCGCCGGACCTGCGCGAGTACGACGAGAAGATCGCCGACGTCCGCCGCGACAAGGAGTCCGCGATCGACGCGCAGGACTTCGAGAAGGCCGCCGCGCTCCGCGACTCGGAGAAGCAGCTCCTCGGCCAGAAGGCGCAGCGGGAGAAGGAGTGGAAGGCCGGCGACATGGACGTCGTCGCCGAGGTCACCGACGAGCTCATCGCCGAGGTCCTCGCCACCGCCACCGGCATCCCGGTCTTCAAGCTGACCGAGGAGGAGAGCTCCCGCCTCCTGCGCATGGAGGACGAGCTCCACAAGCGGGTCATCGGCCAGGAGGACGCCATCAAGGCGCTGTCCCAGTCGATCCGCCGCACCCGCGCCGGCCTGAAGGACCCGAAGCGTCCCGGCGGCTCGTTCATCTTCGCCGGCCCGTCCGGCGTCGGTAAGACCGAGCTGTCCAAGACCCTCGCCGAGTTCCTGTTCGGCGACGAGGACGCGCTGATCCAGCTCGACATGTCCGAGTTCATGGAGAAGCACACGGTCTCCCGCCTGTTCGGCTCCCCGCCCGGCTACGTCGGGTACGAGGAGGGCGGCCAGCTCACCGAGAAGGTGCGCCGCAAGCCGTTCTCGGTCGTCCTGTTCGACGAGATCGAGAAGGCCCACCAGGACATCTTCAACAGCCTCCTGCAGATCCTGGAGGACGGCCGCCTCACCGACGCGCAGGGCCGTGTCGTGGACTTCAAGAACACCGTCATCATCATGACGACGAACCTGGGGTCCAAGGACATCTCCAAGGGCGTCTCGATGGGCTTCGCCCGCCAGAACGACGAGCAGGGCTCGTACGAGCGGATGAAGGCCAAGGTCTCCGAAGAGCTCAAGCAGCACTTCCGGCCCGAGTTCCTCAACCGTGTCGACGACACGGTCGTGTTCCACCAGCTCACCCCGAAGGAGATCATCCAGATCGTCGATCTGATGATCGCCAAGGTGGACGAGCGGCTCCGCGACCGCGACATGGGCATCGAGCTCCGCCAGGAGGCCAAGGACCTGCTCGCCGAGCGCGGCTACGACCCCGTGCTGGGCGCCCGTCCGCTGCGCCGCACGATCCAGCGCGAGATCGAGGACCAGCTGTCGGAGAAGATCCTCTACAGCGAGCTCAAGGCCGGCCAGATCGTGATCGTGGGCGTCGAGGGCACCGGCGAGGACGCGAAGTTCACCTTCAAGGGCGTCCCGAAGCCGACCACCGTCCCCGACAGCCCGCCCCCGATCGAGGGCGCGGTCAACTTCAACAAGGACTGACCGTCCAACCAAGAGGCCCGCACCGCCCGCGGTGCGGGCCTTTTGACGTTCCTTGGCGAACACGTGACGTAACTGCTCGGTAACGGATAGTCTTTCGAACATGCCATCGAAGGACCACGAGCTCCCGCTGGAGATGGTGCGCAACCAGCCGGACCTCGTCCCCGAACTTCTCCGCAGGGTGTTCCATGAGGACATCCCCAAGATCCCCGAGGGGGACGCCAGCCTTACGGCCGAGACCTACAACGCATTCCATCCGCAGGAACTTCGCTGCGACGCGACCGTCCTCGTCGGTGACCCGGAGAAGCCCTCATTGGGCATCATCGTCGAGTCCCAACTGAGGGAAGATCCCGGCAAGGGCTTCAGCTGGCCCGCGTACGTGGCGAACTTCCGGTTGCGCCACAAGTGCGACACGATCCTGCTCGTCTTCTGCCCGGACGAGCAGGTCGCCCGCGCCTGCTCCAACCCCATCCGCATGGGCCACCCGAACTGGGACCTCAAGCCTCTGACCCTCCACCCAGGGAAGCTGGCTCCCATCACCGACCCGACACAAGCGCGGAAGCTCCCCGAACTCGTCTTCCTCAGTACCCCCGCGCACGTCGAAGGCCCCCATCAGGAAGCCGTCGTGACCTGCTACGCCGAGGCCATGGACGAAGTGGCTCGAACTCGGGGGTCGATGTCGCCAAGAAGTATGATGACTACGCAACGTCACAGATCTCAGCCTCAGCCCGCAAACTCGTGGAGGAACACATGCAGGCCGCCGGTTACGAGTGGAAGTCGGAGTTCGCCATCCACCACCGCGCGGAAGGACGCGAGGAGGGGCGCAAGGAGGGGCTCGCCGAGGGCGAGGCCATGGGCGAGGTGAAGGGCGAGGCCAAGGCGCTCCTGATTTTCCTCTCGCAGCGCGAGGTGCGTGTCTCCGAGGCGGCGCGCGAGCGCATCATGGAGTGCCGCGACCAGGCGCAGCTGGAAGAGTGGCTGCACCGCGCCGTGACCATCACCTCGGTCGACGAACTGTTCGACTCGTGACGCCGGTGGTGACGAGGGATTCTCCGCTGCCGCCGTGATCCGCTCGGGCGATTCCACCACGAGCACCGTCACTGCAGGGGCGTGCCGGTTTCGAGGAGTGTCTTCAAGCTTGCGAGGAGTTCGGGCCAGCCTTCGGTGACCATGCCGCGCATGGTGCTGTCGGGGGTGAAGCCGTCGTGGACGACCGTGAGCTTGACCGTGTCGCCGCGCGGTTCGAGGTCGAAGGTGACGCGGGTGCGGCGCTCGTCGCGGAGCTTCGCGAGGACGTCCGCGCCGATGCCGGCGGCCTCGGCCCATTCGGCGGTCGGGGTGTGCCAGGTGTAGGAGAGGCGGCGGGGCGGGTCGGATTCCAGGACGACCTGTTCGGGGTCGGCGATCTTCCGGCCGTTTTCCTCCCAGACCATGGTGGAGCCGGGGGACCAGTCGGTTTCGAAGGTCACGCCCCAGTAGCGGGCGGTGAAGGCCGGGTCGGTGAGGGCCTGCCAGAGGCGTTCCGGCGTGGTCTTGATGAAGGTCGTGTAGACGAAGCCGTCGGTCATGGGGCTTTCCTCCAGTGCGGTCTTGAGGTCGGCGAGGGTTCGGGCGCGGTCGCGGTCGTAGCGGCGGATCCAGCGGTCGGCGATCGCGTTGATGGGCGCCGCGTTCAGGTAGTGGAGCTTTTCCCGCCCGCGCCGGACGGGCGTGACGAGTTCGGCGTCCTCCAGTAGGGCCAGGTGTTTGCTGACCGACTGGCGGGTCATGTCGAGTCCGGCGCACAGTTCGCGCAGCGTCTGCCCGTTGCGGGTGTTGAGGCTGTCGAGCAGGCGGCGGCGGGTGGGGTCGGCCAGGGCCTTGAACACCGCGTCCATCGCGCCTCCCGGGATAGGCAACCATCTGGCTGCTTTACAATAGGCAGCCGATCGGCTGCATGTCAAAGCGCACCGACGTGCGGCGATGGCACAGGGCGTCAGCGGGGGATGTCTTCGGGGGCGAGGGTGGAGAGCTGCTCGCGGGTCGGTTCGGTGCCGGTGGTCGCGAGCTGCTCGGTGCGCCGGGCGTGGGCCGTGACGGCGGCCCGGAACAGCTCGTCGATCTCGCGGCCGTTGCCGTCCCGGTAGCGGTCGCGGTGGGTGTTCAGGTGCGTCGCCAGGGCCTTGCGGGTGGTCTGCGGGACGAGGTAGTCCGCCCCGGCGGCCTTGCCCAGGAAGATCGACATGAGGCCCGGGACGTCGTACGGACGGAACTCGAGGGTGCGGGCGAAGCGGGACGCGAGCCCGGGGTTCGCGGCGACGAACCCCTCCATCTCGGCGGTGTAGCCCGCCGCGACGACCACCACGTCGTCGCGGTGGTCCTCCATGAGCTTGACGAGCGTGTCGACGGCCTCCTGCGCGAGGGCGGGGGCCTCGTCGATGAACAGCACGCCGCCGCGCGCCCGCTCGAACACGTCCGCGGTCTTCTGCGCGGTGTGCCCCGCGTCCTGCCCGACGAGGTCCGCGCGGGACGCCTCGACGACCTGGCCGCGCGCGAGGACGCCGAGGGCGGCGAGGAGTTCGCCGTACAGCCGGGCCACGGTGGTCTTGCCGGTGCCGGGCGGGCCCGCGAAGACGAGGTGGCCGGTGAAGGGGGCGGCGGCGCGGCGCGCGGCGTCGACGAGGTCGCGGATCTCGCGCTTGACGTCGTCGAGCCCGGTCAGCGCGTCGAGCCGGTCGAGGACGCCGCGGACCTGCGCGGAGTCGGGGGCCTTGACCGGTCCGGTGTCGACGTCGAGGTCTTCGGCGCGCAGCTCGGACAGCTCGTCGCCGGACGGCAGGTCGTCGCGTTCGGCGAGCCGCTGCGCCTGCCGCTCGACCGCGGCCTCGAACACCCGCCGGGCCGCGCGCCCGTTGCCGAAGCCCGCGTCGCGCTCGACGGCCGTGAAGTGGGCGAGGATCGCGTCGCGCGCGTCGCCCGACAGCCGGTAGCCGTCCCGGGTCGCGTGCAGTTCGACGATCTCGAGGAGTTCGGACGGGCCGTAGGGCCCGAAGTCGACGGTGCGGGAGATCCGGGAGGCGAGCCCCGGGTTCGCGGCCATGAACGCGCGCATCTCCGCCGGGTGGCCCGCGGCGATGACGACGACCTCGTCGCGGTGGTCCTCCATGAGCTTGACGAGGGTGTCGACGGCCTCCCGCCCGAAGTCGACGCCGCCGCCCGCGGGACGCGCGAGGGTGTGGGCCTCGTCGATGAACAGCACGCCGCCGCGCGCCTCGTCGAACGCCCGCGCGGTCTTCGGCGCGGTGCCGCCGACGTGCTCGGCGACGAGCTGCGACCGCCCCACCTCGACGAGCCGTCCGGTGGAGACGACGCCGAGCGCGGCGAGGAGGCGCCCGTACAGGCGTGCGACGGTCGTCTTGCCGGTGCCGGACGGGCCGGCGAACACCATGTGCCGCCCGATCGCGGGGCCGGGCGGCAGGCCCGCGCGCCGCCGCTGCTCGGAGACCCGCTGCAGGTTCCTGATCTTGTGGATCTCCTCCTTGACGCCGGCGAGGCCGACCAGCGCGTCGAGCTCGGCGAGGACGGCGTCCGCGCTCTCCCGTTCGTCGGCCGGCTCCAGGGCCGCCGGGACGGCCGCGGGCGGCTCGTCGAAGCCGATCAGGTCGGGGCGCTCGTTCCGCTCGCTCGTCAGCCCCTCGATCCGGACGAGCGCCCGCCGCGACGTCGCGACGCCCGCGCCGCGCCCGTCCACGACGGTGCAGTCGCGCAGCGTCAGCTCCGCGCCGGGGTGCGCGCCCACGCCCTCCTCGCCGCTGCCGGCGACGACCGTCCCGTCGAACAGCCCGTTGCCGCCGTCGAGGACGTTGAGCCCGACGACGCCCGCGCCCTCGACCCGCCCCCGGACGAACGTGACGTGCCCGGCCTCGCCGACCGCGACGCCGTTCTGCGGCGGCGCGATGATCTCGCAGTCCTCGAACGTGCCGGTGGAGCCCTCGACGAGCATCCCGGTCCGCTTCGGCGTCTCCATCCGGACGCGCCGCCCGACCACGGTGCCGCCGCGCGCGGCCCACACCGCCTCCAGGCCCGCGTCCTTGATCAGGCAGTCCTCCAGGAGGGCGATCCCGTTGTCGGCGACGACCAGCGCCGACTCCCGCGACCCCCGCACCGCGGTGTTGCGGACGACGATGTCGGCGCGGTCGTCCACGCGGATCCCCGACACCCCGGAGTCGCTGATCGTGCACTGCTCGATCAGCGGCCGGGCGCCCTCGGTGACCCAGACGCCGTTGCCGCCGGCCTTCTCGATCACGCACGACCGCAGCGTCACCGAGCTGCCCATCCGCAGCGCGACGGCGTTGTGCCCGGTGCCGGTGACGGTCGTGCCCTCCAGCAGCCCGGACGCGGACGCGTACACGACGACGCCGTCCTCGACCCGGCAGTTCTTCAGCGCGAGCCTGCCGCCGCTCCACGCCCGCACCGCGACCGACCCGCGGCGGCTGACGAACTCGCAGTCCTCCGCGAGGACGCTGCCGTCCTTGACGTTCAGCGCGCAGCCGTCGTCGTTCCAGTTCCGGACGGTGACGCCCTGCAGGGTGACGTGCCCGGTGAGCTCCATCGTCGCGTTGGTCGCGCCGTCCAGCGTGACGGTGCCGGGCCCGTCCATGGCGGTCAGCACGAAGTCGCTGGAGCTGCGGAAGCCCGTGTTGGGGTACTGCCCCGGTTCGATCAGGATGTGCCGTCCCGCGGCGGCGTGATGAGCCGTCGCCTGCAGCGCGTCCAAGACGCTGCGGAACGCCCGGGGGGAGGTCTGTGAAACGACCAGACGCAGCAACGCCCCTCCTCACGGAAAACCAGGACCACCGCCATGGTGCCACTCCGTTGAGATGCGGGGCGATACCGCTCCGGTTCGCTGCTGCGCGAGGGTCAGCGGACGCCGCGGGGGCGGAACTGGACGCTGATGCGCGGCCCGGTCGCGCGGGTGCTCTTGGGGACGGCGTGCTCCCAGGTCCGCTGGCAGCTCCCGCCCATCACGATGAGGTCGCCGTGCCCGAGATCGCGCCGGATCGTCCGCCCGCCGCCCCGGGGCCGCAGCAGCAGGCTGCGCGGCGCCCCGACGGACAGGATCGCGACCATCGTGTCGTGCGTCGCGCCGCGCCCGATCGTGTCGCCGTGCCAGGCGACGCTGTCGCGCCCGTCCCGGTACAGGCACAGCCCGGCCGTCCGGAACGGTTCGCCCAGCTCGGACGCGTAGTGGGCGTCGAGCGCGGCCTTCGCGCCGGCGAGCGCGGGGTCGGGGAGGGGCGCGTGCTCGTCGTAGAACGCGAGCAGGCGCGGCACGTCGACGACCCGCTCGTACATCCGCCGCCGCTCGCCCCGCCACGGGACGGACGACAGCAGCCGTTCGAACAGCGCGTCCGCATCGGGGATCCAGCCGGGGAGCACGTCGATCCACGCCCCGTGCGACAGCCGCGTCCGCCGCGCGTCGGCGAGCGGCCGCGGACCCGTCCCGTCCGTAAAGTCCAGCAGCGACCCTTGCAGCATGCTCCCCACCGTACCCGGTGTCGGCGAACGTATGTTCGAAAAACCCCGCCGACCCCGAGGCGGGCGGGTCATCTGCGGAAGATCACCACCAGGACGCGCAGGGCCAGGACGGAGCAGACCACGAGCATGCAGTAGCCGAGGAACTGGTACAGGGAGACGTCCGTCGCCATCGCCGGGCCGCCGTCGAGGCCGAGCAGCATCACCGCCATGATCCCCGCCGTGGACGCGAGGATCGTCAGCAGCACCTGCTGCAGCAGGCCCGTCACGGTCCGGCGGTCGCGCTCGTCGCCGAACAGGCGCACGTTCAGCGTGAGCCGGCCCGCCTCGGCCGCGGCGGTGATGCGGTCGAGGCGGCGCGGGAGCCGCCGCAGCATCGGGAGCATGCCCATGACCTCGTCCGACACCGCCTCCTGCAGCGACGACGGCCGCAGCCGCTCCCGCAGGTACGTCTCGCCGAACGACTGCGCCTCCGTCACGATGCCGAACCCCGGCGCCAGCTCCGTCAGCCCGCCCTCCAGCGTCGCCAGCGCCCGGAACACCGCCGCGATCTCCGGCGGCACCGCCAGCTCGAACCGCGCGACCAGCCGGAACAGCTCGGTGAACATCGCCATGTCGGGGGCGCTGCCGGGGCCGAGGTGCCGCGCCATGAACGCGCCGAGCGCCCGCGCGAGGCCCTGCTCGTCCAGTTCGTCCGGACGCGCGACCATCTCCAGGAACGCGTCCGTGACGCCCACCGTGTCGCCGCGGTTCATCGCCAGCAGCAACCGCTGCAGGCACGCCCGCAGCTCCGCGTCGAGGCGGCCCACCGACCCGAAGTCGATCAGGCCGAGCCGTCCGTCGTCGAGCAGCAGGATGTTGCCCGGGTGCGGGTCGGCGTGGAACGTGCCGTCCACGACGATCTGCCGCAGCACCGTGTCCAGCAGCGCCTGCGCGAGCTTCGACCGGTCCATGCCGCGCTCGTCGATCAGCGGTCCCGCCTTGCTCAGCGCCGTCCCCGCCAGCCGCTCCATCACCAGGATCCGGCCCGTGCACAGGTCGTCGAACGGCCGCGGGATCAGGACGTCCGTGCCCCGCGCGGCCCCGACCGACGCCATGTTCCGCGCCTCCACCCGGAAGTCGAGCTCCTCCCGCAGCGCGTCCGCGAACCCGTCGGCGAGGTCGACGACCCCGAACGCCCGCGCCCACCCCGCCCGCTGGTGCAGCGTCCGCGCGAGCCGCCCCACGATGTCGAGGTCGCGCTCCACGACCGTCCGGATCCCCGGCCGCTGGATCTTCACCACGACGTCCTCGCCGGACCGCAGCCGCGCCGTGTGCACCTGCGCCACCGACGCCGCCGCCAGCGGCGTCCGGTCGAACTCGGCGAACACGTCCTCGGGCGCCGCGCCCAGCTCGTCCCGGATCACCTGCTCGATCCGCTCCCACGGGACGGGCGCCGCACGGTCCTGGAGCCGTCCCAGCTCGGCGACGAACTCCGGCGGCAGCACGTCCCGGCGCGTCGACAGCACCTGCCCCAGCTTGACGAACGCGACGCCGCCCTGCTCCAGCGCCTCCGTCAGCGACCGCGCGAGCCGCACCCGCTCGTTCTCGGTGCTCGGCCCCCGCTTCGCGCGTCCCCGCAGGTACGGGCCGAAGCCGTGGCGGAGGAAGATGAACGAGATCTGCCGGTATCGCCGCGTCCGCGAGATCCGCGACCGGACGCTGCCGAACCAGTACAGCGGCGACGGGATCGACCCGGTCGGGACGAACGCCTCCCACAGCACCAGAACGGTCATCGACACGAGGACCGCGCACGCGAACCCGAGCACGATGAACCACAGCGTCGCCGGCACCTGCCGCCGCGGGTCGATCCCGGCGAACAGCGCGCCCGCGACCGGGCTCGCCACCGCCTGCCCGGCCGCGCCCGCCACGGCCGTCCGGAACAGCGAGAACCGCATGTTCAGCAGCCGCCGCGCGCCGAACGCCAGCGCCAGCGTGTTGAGCAGCGTCCCGGCGGTGAACGCCACGATCGTCACGGCGGAATCCATGCGGGCGACATTAGCGGCGAGATCACCGCGAACCCTCCCGCTTCCGGGTGAAGCCGCCCCCCGGGAGGGGGAGTCAGAACTCGGCCAGCAGGTCCTTGAGGAAGTCGATCGTCCGAGCGGGGCGCGCCGCGCGGATCGCCAGCAGGTCCATGATCTCCTGGTAGCGGGACGCCTCCGCGCCCTCCGGGTACCGCGCCCCGGTGAGCTGCTCGAGGTACACCGCGTCGTCCAGGTCGTACTGCGCGAACCGCATGATCGTGATCGGCCCGCCGAGCGCCAGGTGCCCGCCCGCCGAGAACGGCAGGACCTGGACGTTCACGTTGTGCAGGTGCTCGGCCACGTCGATCAGGTGCCGCAGCTGGCCGCGCATCGTCGCCGGCCCGCCGATCGGGCGCCGCAGCGCCGCCTCGTCGATGATCGCCCACAGCGTCGCCGCGCCCACCGGACGGTGCAGCACCGCCTGCCGGTTCATCCGGACCGTGAGCCGCTTGACCAGTTCCTCCGGGTGCGCGTCGTGGTGCTCGAGGCCGATCACGGCCCGCGCGTACTCGCGCGTCTGCAGCAGCCCGGGAACGTACTGCACCTCGTAGTTGCGGATCGTCGTCGCCGACTGCTCCAGCCCGAGGAACTGCTCGAACCAGCTCGGCACCACCTCGCCGTACGCCGTCCACCAGCCGGGCCGCTTCGCCTCCCGGACGAGCTCGAGCAGCGACTCCCGCTCCGCCGCGTCCGTCACGCCGTAGAGCCGGAGGAGGTCGAGCACGTCCCGTTCCTTGAACCCGTGCCGGCCCAGCTCCAGCCGGCTGATCTTGGACGCCGAACCGCGGATCGCCCGCCCCGCCTCCGCCCGTCCGATGCCGTTCCGCTCCCGCAACCGCCGCAGCCGCGCGCCGATCTGCATGCGCAGCGCCGTCGGACCCGCCTGCACATTGTCCAGCACAAGATCTCCATTGTCCGTGGCGACCATGGGAGCTTCTCACAGACAATGGTGTCCCCGCAGGGAACCGCCGGTCAGAGGTACCTGTCTTTCGCTTCGCCGCGCAAATCCAGAAGGGCCAAAGGAGCGTTCCAAAATGACCGGGCGCCCATTTCACGGCCCGTTCATGATCCATTCCTGGTGAGCAGCCCGTACTGCAGCGCCCGCAGCACCGCGCGCGTCCGGTCCCGGACCCCCAGCTTCGCCAGCAGGCTCGACACGTGGTTCTTCACCGTGCCCTCCGCCAGCCGCAGCGCGTCCGCGATCTCCCGGTTCGCGTACCCGCCCGCGAGCAGCCGCAGGATCTCCAGCTCCCGCTCCGTCAGCGGCTGCGGCGGCGGCAGGTCGTCGATCGGCTCCGGCAGCCGCGGCACCGCCCGCAGCAGCCGATCCGTCAACGCCGGCCGCACCAGCGACCCCCCGCCCGCGAGCGTCCTGATCGCCCCGACGAGCTCCTCCAGCGTCACGTCCTTCAACAGGTACCCGTCCGCCCCCGCCCGCAGCGCCCGCAGGACGAGCTCGTCGTCGTCGAACGTCGTCAGCACCAGCGTCGGCACGCCGACGCCCCGCGCCCGCAGCGCCTCCAGCGTCGCGATCCCGTCCCGTCCGGGCATCCGCAGGTCCAGCAGCAGGACGTCCGGTTCGTCCTCCTCGATCACCCGCAGGGCCTCGTCCCCGTCCGCCGCCTCCGCCGCGACCGTCACCTCCTCCGACAGCTCCAGCAGATGCCGGATGCCCTGCCGCACGAGCGTCTGGTCGTCGACCACGCACACCCGGATCACGACGGCACCCGCACCCGCACGCCGAACCCGTCCCGCGTGTCGAACGAGACGTCTCCGCCCAGCTGCCCCACACGCTCCTTCATCCCCGCGAGCCCGTTCCCGAGCCGCAGCGCGTTCGTCCCGCGCCCGTCGTCCCGCGCGCTCAGCACCACCCCGTCGCCCTCCCGCTCGACGTTCACCCACAGGTTCTCGGCGCCCGCATGCCGGATCGCGTTCGTCACGACCTCCTGCACGCACCGGATCAGCGCCGCCGCGCACGCCTCGTCCGGCTCCACCTCCGCGACGCGCAGATGCACCCGCGGGCGCGGCAGATCCACCACGATCTCCCGCAGCGCCCGATCGAGCGGCACCGACCGTCCCCGCAGCTCCCCGACCGCCGTCCGGACGTCGCCCAGCAGCTCCCGCGCGAGCCCCCGCGCCCGCTCGACGTGCGCCTTCGCGGGCTCGTCCGCCTTGTGCGCCGCGACCTCCAGCTCCAGCACCAGCGCCGTGAGCTGATGCCCCACGAGATCGTGCAGCTCCCGCGCGATCCGCAACCGCTCGCCCGACCGGCTCGACTCCGCCAGCAGCTCCGTCGCCGCCCGCAGCTCGGTGTTCACCACCGCGAGCCGCTCGCTGGTCTCCGCGTTCCGCCGCTCGCTCAGCACGCCCCAGATCGCGGACCCTTGCAGCATCCCGTAGATGGCCGCGGACAGCACGACGTCCATCACCGAGCCGTCCCGCAGGACCGCGGCGAGACCCGCGACCGCGCTGTTGCCGACGAGCAACAGGGCGACCGTCCGGGGCCCGGCGAGGTGCGCGGCGATGGCGGTGACGAAGACGAGCACGATCGCGGTCCACGCGACGTCCGGTGCGAGCAGCACGGCCACCGCGGCCGTCACCGCGACCAAGCCGAGCAGCGGCCCCTGCCGCTCGGCGAAGAACATCACGAACAACGACGCGAGGAAAAGGCCGTAACAGGCCCACCACAGCCACACCGGCCCCACCGTGGGCCGTTCCCCGCCCAGCTGCGTGAGGGCGACCGGGCACGCGATCACCAGGCAGACCCCCAGCAGGCACGCCGTCCCCCACCGCTCCAGCCGCGAGTCGCCCATGACCGGAAGGGTACGGGCAGTCGGTGCAGGCCACCCGTGCCGGAAGTCACGTGACCGCCGGCACCCGACAAGACGAACCGCGCCGCCTAGCGTCCGAACCGTGATCGAAGTCGAATCCCTGAGCAAGAAGTACGGCGACGTGCTCGCCGTCGACGACATCGGCTTCACCGTCGAAGCCGGCGAGATCTTCGGCATCCTGGGCCCGAACGGGGCGGGCAAGACGACCACCGTCGAGTGCATCGCCGGACTGCGCCGTCCCGACTCCGGCCGCATCCGCGTCCTGGGCCTCGACCCCGTCCGCGACCGCGCCCGCCTCCGCCGCAGCCTCGGCGTCCAGCTCCAGCACAGCGTCCTCCCGGACGCCCTCAAGGTCGGCGAAGCCGTGGCCCTCTACCACTCGTTCTACTCACAACCCGCAAACCCGGCCGAACTCCTGGCCGACCTGAACCTGGCACACCTCCGCAACAGCCCGTACAGCGCCCTCTCGGGCGGCGAGGCCCAACGCCTCTCCATAGCCCTCGCCCTCATCGGGAAGCCCCGCATAGCGATCCTGGACGAACTCACCACCGGCCTCGACCCCCAGGCCCGCCGCGACACCTGGGACCTCGTCACCCAGATCCGCGACACGGGAGTGACGATCCTCCTCGTCTCCCACTTCATGGAAGAGGCCCAACGCCTCTGCGACCGCGTCGCCATCATCGACCGCGGACGCCTCGCCGCCCTCGACACCCCCGACGCCCTCATCGCCCGCACGGACGCACCCCAACGCGTCCACGTGAAAACAAGGAAACCCCTAAACCCGGCAATATTCAGCAACAACCCACAAATTGCCGAGATAACCACAGCCAACACAGAAACCACCATCACCGGCACCGGAAACCTGCTCCACACGGTCACCGCGACCCTGCTCGAGAACAACATCACCGTCACGGAAACGCGCCACGAAACGGCGACTCTCGAAGACGCGTTCCTCGCCCTGACCGGCCGGAGGTACGAGTGACCCCCCGCGCATACGCCCTGCTCACCTGGACGGAGGCCAAGCTCGTCGCCCGCGACACCGCAGGCCTGATCGTCCCCTTGGCCCTCCCGAGCCTCATCATGGTGATGAACGGCCTCGGCTCGTCCGCCCCGACCGACGACTTCGACGGCCTCACGGCCTTCGACGCCTACGTCCTCCCCCTCACCCTCACCATGATCACGGCTTTGATCGGCATCGTGAACATGCCGTCCTTCGTGGCGACCTACCGCAAAACCGGCATCCTCCGCCGCCTCTCGGTAACCCCCGCGAACCCCCTCGCCGTCCTAGTAGCCCAAGCCGCAGTGGCCCTGGCCCACACCCTCCTGGGCGTGACCCTCGCCCTCCTGGTCGCCCGCTTCGCCTTCGACGCGACCATGCCCCGATCCCCCCTCACCGCCCTCGCCGTATTCGCCCTCGCAACGGCCGCGATGTTCGCGGTCGGCCTCCTGGTAGCCGCCCTGGCCCCCACGGCCAACGCCGCGGTGGCCATCGGCCTGCTCCTCTTCTTCGCCACCATGGCCACCGGCGGCGGCTTCGGCCCCCGCACGAACCTCCCCGACTGGCTGGCCACCACCGGCGCCCACCTCCCCTACGGCGCCTCCCTAGACACCCTCTCCGCAACCTGGACGGGCACCACCCCCGACGGAACCTCCCTGGCAGCCCTCGCCATCACCACCCTCGCCGCAGTGGCAACCGCCACCAAAACCTTCCGCTGGACGTAACGACCCGCAGGACGCGCGAAGCCGCAAGCCCGCGAACCTACTTCGGCACCCGCCGCTTCACAGGAGCAGCCTTCCCCTCAACCACAAACCGCTCATGCTGCTGCCACCCTGCAACCACTTCCACCCAGACCCCAGCGCCGCCGTAGTAGCAGCGACCATGAACGCAGTCACCTGCGTCTCATCCAGATGAGCCCCAGGCACCAGTTGAGCCACCACCCCCGCCAACCACCCAGCGAAAACCGCGAACACAGGGGTAAAGAGAGCAACCCCCCGCCCCAACCAAGACCCCTCCACCTCACCGTGGACGCCGCCGCCCTCAACCTGCGACTCCGACATGACGACCACCCTCCGGACATGGTCCACCCGTCCGGCAGACCCTTGCCCATAGCGTCACGCGGAAGGGCCCTGGCCGCCCCAAAAGACCAACACCGGCCATGCAACCGCCACCTCGCGGCGGCGGAGGCGCCGGGGGCCAGACTGGCTCCAACCTTGAGATAAGTAAACCTAGCCAGAATTGACCTTGGCGTAGTGGAAGACTTCCGCGGGGAGGGGATAGGCGAGTTCCCAAATTATGCGCATGGGCCGCTCGCCGTCATGTTGTATGTAGGTCATAGGGCCTGCATAATCATAAATCTTACCCTTGTTGTCTTCACGCATGAAGAGGTGGACCGTGGAGCCTCGAGCTGCGTGGTTGATGTAGCGCTGCCCTGGTCCCGATGATTCTCGGGTGTTTGCTTGGCTCTCCCACTGGAAGATTGTTTGGCTGATGGCCCGATCGTTGTACATTGTGGTGGGAGAAAAATGCTTTTCATCTTTGTTGATGGTTACAAAGAAGACATCGGCTTGTTGATCAGGGACCCAGCGGACGCCCGCAACCATTGAGCGGGACCTCTCCACGCCGAACGCCGCCAGTGCCTCGTTACGTGTGTAGCGGGCATGGACGCGAAGGGGGTTCTCCTCCATCCCTTTCACAGTGGGTGTAAAGCGGCTGAGTCCCCCGTGAAGGATGTCAACGACCTCAATGAGTTCCTCGTGGCGGGCCGGGTTGGCCCAGAGCGCACGGAGGTGCTCCTCGATGGCCGCCGCAGGCTTGTTGGGATCAAAAGCCGTGTTCAGCATGGAGAACAGGATCTTCTGCTTGAAGTTGGCTTCTGCCAGGCTGGGGGGCTGCGGCTGGGTCAAGATCTCGTTCAGGAAGTCGAGTCGCTCAGTGTCGTCAACGTGTACCAGGCGCCCGATGGCTTTATACAAGGCCGTGTCCTGCGCCTCGTCCTGGACAAGACGGGACTCGAGGCCGGCAGCACGCCGGAGGGAGGACCACCCGCCCCGGTCCCCGCGGTAAAGATCAGCCAACTCAACATTCGTCTCGTGGAGGAAATCTTTCAGTGATACTTCAGACTGTCCACGCAGCTCGGCGATGAGCTCGTTTCGCTGGAACGTAATCGCCTGCCGAATATTTGATAGCACGATCTTGCTGACCTCGCGATCGAGGTCAATGGAGCAGCCTGCGGGGAGAGTGGGGAAGCCCGCCTCCGCCGCTTCCTTAAGTTTTCCACGGCGGATACCCGTCAACGCGGTGAACCGCTTGTCGAACCGAAAATCCTTGTGTTGATGGCCGACGAAGTCAAGGACGGTAAGGACCGGCTTGTTCTCGGTGACCCGGAGACCACGCCCGAGTTGCTGGAGGAAGATCGTGGCGCTCTCTGTAGGGCGCAAGAAAAGAATTGTGTTGATGTCAGGCACGTCGACACCTTCATTGAAGAGGTCGACCGTGAACACTATCTTCTTCTCGCCGCTGCGGAGTTGCTGGAGAACGGTTGTCCGCTGCTGCGAGTCGAGTGACGAAGTTATCGCTGCGGCCGGTATCCCGCGCTTGTTGAATCGGTCGGCCATGAACTCTGCGTGCTTGATGCTGACGCAGAAGCCCACCGCTTTCATGCTGTCTAGCTCGCCGAGCTTTTCCTGCAGTGCTTGGACGATTACGTCGACGCGGGTATCAAGCCCAGTGTACAGGTTTTCTAGCTCTTTCATGTCGTAGCCGGTGCGGCGATTCCAAGTCACGGAGGATACATCGACGCCATCATGAATGCCGAAATAGTGGAACGGTGTGAGCATGCCGCGTTCAAGAGCTTCCCACAGCCGAAGTTCTGCCGTTGGGCGCTGATTATCGAACCAGTGCAAGATATCTGCACCGTCGGTTCGTTCGGGCGTGGCGGTAAGTCCTAGCAGTGCGACAGGTTCGATGTGATCCAGAAGTGCGCTATAAGACTTGGCCGCTGCGTGGTGGAATTCGTCGATGATGACCATGTCGAAATGGTCAGGATTCAGGTGAGGCAACTTGAGGGACTGGACGGAAGCAAACACGTGCCGCCAGGTAGCGGGTCGCTGGCCGTCCACGAGGAGGTCACCGAACGTGCGGTCCTTTAGCGCGAGACGGAACGTTGCCAAGCTCTGCGTCAGGATATCTTTCCGGTGTGCGACGAAAAGAAGCGATTCGACCTTTCCTGCCTCACGCAGGCGCTTGTAGTCGAGTGCTGCGACGATCGTCTTTCCAGTGCCAGTGGCCATCACCACCAGGTTGCGCCAATGGTTATGGTTATCTCGGGCGACCTGCAGCGTTTCGAGTACTTCCTGCTGATACGGCCACGGGATAATATCGACATTCGCGATTTCGATGGGCAGGGCCGTGGCGCCGGTGCGCTCAGACGTGAGCGCCTTCTCTAGGCGCTCACGATCACGTTCCGGAACGTAGCGTTCGAAGCTGGGGTCATTCCAGTAGTCTTCAAAAGTTGCAGCGATCGTATCCACGAGATGTGGCTGCTCCGCTCGCGCCAGCCGCACGTTCCATTCAACGCCGTCGAGCATGGCAGTCCGGGACAGGTTCGACGACCCAACGTAGGCCGTGTCCAGCCCAGAGCGGCGATGAAACAGCCAAGCCTTGGCGTGCAGTCGAGTTCGGTAGGTGTCGTACGAGATCGCAACTTCAGCGCCAAGACTCACGAGCCGATCGACGGCCCGCAGGTCCGTTGCGCCCATGTAGGTCGTCGTAATGACGCGTAGGGTTCCGCCGCGGTGGATGAAGTCCGCCAGGGCGGGCTCAATCAACCGAAGGCCATGCCACTTCACGAAGGCGATCAGCAGATCGACCCGGTCTGCGGAGTGCAACTCCTTGATGACTTCGGGACCGATCTGCGGCTGGTCGCGCCCATTGACGAGCAGTGCACTTGACGACAGCGGGATGTCGGGACGCTGGGGGAAGGTGACCGTCCCATCAGGCAGGCGTCCGGCGGCCAGGCTGAGGAGTACGTCCTGATGCTCACCGATCAGGTCGTCGTTGTCCGCAGCATCTTGGGAGATCTGAGCGATTGTCTTGCTGATCTCGTCCGCTACGGCCACCTGCGCGGCAACGCTACCGGAACTACCTGCCGCGATTTTAAGAGCACGGCGAGTGAGGGACGTTACATGCTGGACGAGGAGCTCGGTGGTGTCGGCCTTCTCGAGCTCAACACGTTGGACGAGGTCGTCGTCCACTCCCTGGAGACGGCGGTGGAGTGCTGCAGTTACGAGGTTCTCGTAGACCCCAGGCGGAAGCTCAGGCTCGGGCACGGAGCAACCATATGGCTCACCTCTGACAGGCGGAAGGTAAAGCTGCGCATCCCTGTGTTGAGAGCGTTGGCGGAGGCCGCTGAGCACCTACAGCTGTCCACTACGAGCAGCAGGTTGATACTGCCTGTAGTGGTGACTCGGCTTACGGAAGGTCGAGTCTGCCGGCCTTGATGTCGTCGAACAGCCTCGCCCACTCGGCCCGGGCGAAGGCGAGCACAGGCCCGTCTGGATCCCTGGAGTCCCGAGCGAGACTCGTGGCCCCGAGGGGGGCAACTTCTATGCAGCTTCCGCCGTTGTTGCTTCGGCTGCTCTTGCGCCAGCGTGCGGCTGGTGCGGTCGGATGCTGTGAGGAGGTCATGTGGTCTCCCGAAGTATCCGCGTGATCAGGCCGCGTGACTCGTCGGGGTCGAGGGCCTTCGCGCGCAGTTGGTCAAAGATCGCGGTGTAGCGAGCGACTTGGGGCTTTTCTTCCAGGTACAGTGCGCCAGTCTGAGACTCAAGGTAGACCACGTCAAGGTCTAGGGACTCGGGGAACCCGAGGATCTCGAACGGACCGTCCATCGCTGGGTGCATACCCGCAGTGAATGGGAGCACCTGGACGGTTACGTTTGGAAGCTCCATCCGTTCAATAACGTACTCGAGTTGGGTTCGCTTCATCTCCATATTGGAAGGCATTCGACGCAGGACCGCCTCGTTCATGATTGTCCAGTAACTTGGTGCATTAGGGCTTTCGATCCGTGCCTGCCGCTTGGCGCGTACCGCGATCTTGTGCTCGATGTCCTTGTCAATGCTGATTGCCGTGGACTTACTGACGAAACATCGGTAATAGTCGGCTGTCTGAAGCAAGCCGTGGACGAGTTCTGCCTGATAGGTACGGATGTTGGTGGCTTCTGTTTCCAAGCCCAAGAAGGGCTCAAACCAAGCGGGCACAGCGTCTCCGTAGCTGTGCCACCAGCCCTTCTGTCGGGCGTCGCGGGCGAGTTGCAGGATCGCGTCGGCCTCCTCCTTTCTGTCTGGTAGGAGAACCCCGTAGTGAGCGAGTAGCGCGCGTACGTCGGGCACCCGTACGGGGATGTTGCCCCTTTCGATCTTGATCTGCTTGGACTCGGACCAGTCCATATCGCGGGCGACCTCGGCTTGGGTGAAGCCTGCTTCCTCGCGCAGGCGACGGAGCTTCTGCACGAGCAAGCGATGTCGCACGGTGGCTGGGCTTGGTGCCGTCATCTATCCGCCCTTCATGCCTGATTTGTCGGTCAATGTGCCACGCAACTTGCGACTCGCGACAACTTTCCACCTGGAAAAGATTGCGATCATGAAGTCTCTGGGGTGAAAGTGTCTCGTGACGCAGAGGTACATGCCGAACTCTAACCGTGATCGTTGTCGAGCTTGAGGTGGATGGCGAAGACGGTCCGGGCTCAGTGCGGACCTTCGGCAAGGGTGGCAAGGCGCCGAGACAATCAACGATCCACAGAAGGGGCCAATCAGTGAGAACAAACCGGACTCTCTGCTCCGCGGGGGAGTGGTTGTGGAGCTCAGAGCCGATGCGCTGGCGTCGAGTCTTCTCCGGACGCGTCGATCAGGTACACGCAGCGCGAACCTTCGCGGCGTTCATGTTCGCAGGGACCGATCGGGAGGACGACGTGGCCGTCGTGGTTGCCGAACTAGCGACCAATGCCGTCCTGCACTCGAAGTCGGGGGAGCCTCACGGCTGGTTCGGCCTGGAACTGACCCTGGCCGACGTCTCGTACGTTGCCGTCACCGACCAAGGGGGAGGTGCTGTCCCCACGGTGCGGTTTGCACGCTTCGAGGACGAACCTGCCGAGGGCGGACGTGGGCTGTTCATGGTCTCGGAACTCGCGATCGCCACGGGCATCTACGGGAGTCGCCAGGTCGGTCACACGGTCTGGGCTGACATGGACCTCCGCAGCAGTAGCAACGCCAGCAACGTGAGGCGGAGCGCAACACTGGTGAGTTGAGGAGGGCCCAGCCTGCCTGTAACAGGCTGGCCCCTCGCGAGCACAGGGTAGACGACCCGCCTGCTGCCGATCCGTCCGGAGTTCCCCTCGGCGAACTCCGGACGGATCGCTTCAAAGCTCGAGCGGAAGAGACAACCTGGTGAACGCTGCGGGAGACTCAGTGAGAGCCGAGCGCGGCCGCAACCTTCTCCGGGTCGGCGGGGTCGGTGATGTGCCAGTGACGGCGAGCCGCGTTGATCTTTGCGGTGAGGGTGTCGACGAGCTGCTCTTCGGGATACGGGTAGGGGCCGCCCTGGGCGAAGAGCTGCGAGTATCGGACCGAGTCGACGATCGCGGATTTGATCTGTTCGTGGACGAGGTAGGCCTCCAGGTCGCGCTCCCAACCGGTCAGGTGGGTCGGCGGCATGGTGCTGGCCCATCGGGCCTTGACGGTGTCCTGCTCCAGCGGCAGGTAGCCCATTTTGTGGAAGTGGACGGCGAGGTCGTAGACGGGGTCGCCCCAGAGCGCGAGCTCCCAGTCCAGGAAGATCGTCCTCTCGGCATCGACGATCATGTTGCGGCGGTGGACGTCCGCGTGGACGCAGGCAAACGGGCGAGAAGCGAGGCCGCGCCACAGGTCGTCCACCGGTGCCAGCGGATCCTCGGGGATCGCCAGCTCGGTGAACAGGTCACCGTACTCATCACGAAAGGTGTCGTAGACCCGCTGCGTGAGCGTGGAGAGGAGGCCCGCGAAGGCTGGGGTGTCACCGTCAGCAGGCCAGGATGCAGGGACGTCCGGGAGCCGCGGCACATTCGTGAGCTGGACGAACAGGCTTGGGACGTCCTCGAGGACATGCGTGGGGACCGGGACGCCGCGCGGTGCAACCTCATTGAGGACGGCGCCCGTCACGAACTCGTGTACCTGGAAAGCCGGAGCGGTGGACGTGTGCAGCACGCGCGGGGCGTTCAGGACGTGCGGGGCTATTGCGGTGAGGACGCGTTCCTCGCGCCAAGGGCGCAAGTCCATCATGTCGGCGCCGTGTATTGGGATCCGGATGTTGACGGGGCCGTCGGGCGTGTCGATGCGGATGTTGTCGTTGTAGTACCCGGTGGCGGGTTCGCCGTGCGCACGCGCCTGCTCGTAGAGGTCCAACCAGTTCATGCGCCCTCCAGCAGCGATGTAACGAGTGCTCGCGCCCGATCGTCGATCGTGGGCATGAGGTGCGTTGGTCGGATCTGTGCACGGGCTTGCGCCGCTACAGCAGCGATGCGGTCATCACCGGCGCCGAGGGCGTCCAGGAGGTGGGTGGCGACCATGATGAGTGTCGGGTAAACGTCAGCGCCGAGCAGTTCCGCGATGGCCCATTGTGCGCACCCAACGGACTGAGCGTGGTGGCCGGCTTGAGCGTAGAGGAACGCGCGGAAGAGTTCGGCGCGGGCGCGGCCTGACCGGTAGCGAGCTCGTTCGAGTGCTTCGGCGGCATTCTGGAATGAGGCGGCCGCGGGGTCGTGCCGGGCAAGGCGAAGCTGAGCAATCGCTAGTGCGGTGAACGCTTTGCCGATCTCGTGGTGAGCGCCGAGCCTGGTCTGCGTCTCGATTGCCTCCGTGGCCGAGGCGAGGGCGCGTAGCGGGTCGGACCAGGCAAGCAGCTCCGCGCGGTTCGTGAGAATGTTGGCCTGCTCGACGATCGCGCCAGCCCGCGCGTAGAGCGAGGCTGCGACCTCCAGCGCCTGGCCGGAGGCTTCCAGGTCAAACGCGAACCGGTGCCCGAGGTGCTGGAGCCGGACGGCGTCACCCCGTAGTACGAGGTCGCTCTCGGGAGCGTCTGTGAGGATCTGTTCCGTTGTAGCCAGTGCGTCGTCGAATCGCCCCTGGCACATGTCAAGGTCGGCCATGCAGAATCCGGCCCGGAGCCGGACAGGGCCGGAATGGCGGTCCCAGATCTGGCGGAAGATGTCCTGTGCCTCGCTGGTAGCCCCGGCAATGCGACGGCCGTGCGCGCCCGCGAGCGCCAGCCGCGCACCTGGTGTGTCGTGCAGGGGCCAGTCGATATGTGGGGTGAGTCGTGTCGCCGCCTCCGCATCCCCGAGCAGGACGGCGGACTCGGCGTCCAGGCAGCGGGCGGTCTGCGCCAGGTCGTAGTCTCCGGAGCCAGCGTCCAGGTAAGCGCGGAGGTCTTGGGCGACGCCGTCGACACCTTGCTTACCGCCGTACCGCATTGCACGGTCGGCGTACTCAAGGACGTCCTCGCCATGCAGCGCACCGCTGTGCAGGCCGCAGAATGCCGCCTCCCGCACTGCCCGGACCCTGGTGGCGAGCCCGTTCTCGGTCTCGTGCTCCCGCGCCGCGCGTTCGTCCCATACCTGTCTGAGCAGGACTTGGACGTCCCAGATGGTCTCCTGCGACAAGCGCTGGTGCAGGGCGGCACGCATGAGTTGATGCAGGCGGCGCCCGTGCAGTCCAGCGGGGTAGACGAACGAGTACGCCGTGAGCGACTCCCACGCGGGACGGTGCCTCGGCAGGTCGAACGCGTCCGCGATCGCCTGGAAGATCTCGAAATCGAAGATGCGGGCGATACTGAGCAGTTCGAGGCTGCGGATCTCGTCGGGGGCAACGTGATTCAGGAAGCGTTCAAGGATCTCCTCGGACGACACGGCAGCTGCCTGGCGCGCGGTCGTTCGAGTGTCAACGGCCAGGTGCAGGTAGAAGGGGAGCCCTTGGCTGGCGATCGCGATGGCGTTCCGGACGGCACCGTCGTCGATCCCGCCGCCGGCGAGGAGTTCCAACCGGGCCTGCATCGGCAATCCGTCCACCTGCTGGTGGCGGATGACCTCCGCCCATCCGGGATCGTGCGTGGCCCAGGTGAGGGATTCGCGGCTGGCAACGACGACCACGCCGCGGTCGAGTTGGGCGATGAGGTCGCGCAGCCATACATCCTGTGCGTGCCCGGACCGTCCCCCTGCCGGGACGAGCGCCTCGTAGGCATCGACGAAGATCGAGTAGGGGCGGTCGGAGCCGTCCCGTAGGTCTTCGGCGAACAGATAGGTGACGGCGTCAGCGAGTTCGGCGTTCGTGAGGTCGTCGAGTCGGCTCAGCGTGTCGTCGTTCTTGATGCGCTGCCGCTGACGTATGCCGATCGTCGCCTTACCGAGGAGGCGCATCAGCCCGACTCCGGTGCCGAACACAGGGACACCGGACGCGCCGTCGAGGATCTGGGTGAGGGTCTCGCTCTCGTTGACGAACGGCAGTTCTTTGGACGACAGCCGCAGATGTGGGTGCAGGCGCTGCCAAAGCACCGCGTAGGCGATGTCGAACCGGTCGAACCGAACGCCTTGCCGTCCAAGTTCGACGCGGAGCACCGCAAGGGCGTCCTCCTGCTGTCGCATGGCAGGGACCTGGAGATCCAGGACGGCCGTTCGGTGGGTGCGCGAGCTACGCCGCCGCAGTTCCTGCAACAGCCGTGACTTGCCGATGCCGCCGACTCCGACGAGGCTGAACACGCGCGGCGAGCCCAGTGGCGCGTCCAGAATTTCGGTGAATGCGGCGATTACCGACTCCCGGTCCACGAACGGCCGGTGTAGTGCGGCCACCCGTCGGTAGCGGGGTTCGAGGGGCATCTCATCTCCGGGCGCGATGGTTACTGGCGTCCGGTGGGGACGCGACGGCAACGTGTTACACACCGACGATAGAGGTGCCGTCCGGTGGCGTAAGGGTTCCGGCCCAAATCGGCCTGAGGGCGGAGGTCACTGCGGTGGCTTGGGGCGCTTCAGTGGAGCGGCCTTCCCCTCTGCGACGAACCGCTCGTGCTGTTGCCAGCCTTGGAGCCATTTCCATCCGGACCCGAGCGCTGCCGTGGTCGCGGCCACCATGAACGTGGTCACCTGCGCTTCATCGAGGTCGGCGCCAGGGACGAGTTGGGCGACGACACCCGCGAGCCATCCTGCGAACACGGCGAACACCGGCGTGAAAAGCGCTACGCCACGCCCGAGCCAGGACGCTTCGCTTTCGGACCCTTGTTCCTGCGCGGCCTCGTGGGTCTCTGACACGGCCAATCACCCCAACCTGTAGATCGGTTGCTTCCGTCTCTGGACTACAGGTTGGTTCCGCCGCTCGCTGCCGGGCTGGTGGTGGCCCATATCGGCCACTTTGAGGGGGCGTGGGGAGGGGAGGGTCGGTACGCTCGCGGCATGAACGAGCCGCCTTATGGGTCGCCGGTTCCGGGGCAGGTGCCGCCTGGGGGGACTTATCGGGGTGGGCCTACGCCAGGTGGGCAGCCCTATGGGGGTGGAGTGCCGCCTGGGGCGGGGTACTGGGCGGGGTTGCCGCCTTATCGGCCGCGGCGGCGGAAGAGTGCTGTGGTCGTGCCGCTGGTGCTGGTGGGGCTTGTGGTGCTGTTGGTGAGTGGCGTTGGTGGTGCGTACTACTTCAGCGAGTACCGGCCTCGGCAGTACCTTGAGGACTGGAGTTGGGAGCCGGGTTACGCGGACACGCTTGTGCGTACGCAGGGGTTCGCGAACAGCGACGAGGCTTACGTGCGTCTTGAGCAGGCGTGTGCTCCCGGGTACGGCGGGTGTGCGGTGTCACCGGCCGAGGACATCGTGAACTGGCTGGGGCGCGGTGTGGGGAGCATGACCGAGAGGGAGGCCGCCGAGTGCTTCCGGGACGGGTGCGAGCGGATCTTCTATCGGGAAGGGCACAAGGCTGTTGTTCGGTTCCAGCAGGTGACCAGCGCCGGTTGGAATTTTGTGGTCGAGGTTCATTTTTACTGGTGACGGCGCAGGCCGGTGTTACTTGGTGGTGGCTTGGCGCATTAGGGCGAGGACGCCGGATTCGCGGTCTTGGGCGGTGGCGCCGTAGTCGAAGCTGTAGGTGAATTCGGCGTTCGGGAATCGCTTGAGCCACATCGCGCAGTAGTTGCCGGGCATGAAGCAGGGTTCGAGTTCGGTGTAGACGCGGGTGATCTGTTCCGGACGGACGCCTTCGGCCTGCAGGCGGTCCCAGAGCAGGTGCTCGGGGTGCTGGACGCCGACGCGGGTGGGTTCGGTCTCGATGCGGCGGCGGCCGCCGATGCCTTCGACCTCGAAGGCGACGGACGCGGGGAAGCTGAGTGCGTGCCGGATGAGTTCGAGGACGCGCGACCACCAGGACTCGTCGTCGTCGAGGGCGGCGGCGTCGATCTGGAGGAGGCGGGCGCGGAGTTCGCGGAAGACGTCGACGGGGTCCTTGCGGCCGGGGGAGCGGAGGACGGGGAGCGCGCGGTCGAGGGCGATGAGGGAGTCGAGGAAGGCTTCGACGGTGTCGTTGACGTGCAGGGGGGCGGCGTCGGTGACGATGAAGATCGCCTGGACGGCGCCGGAGGGGCCGACGCAGAGTTCGGCGCCCTGGTCGGTGCCGAGGCGGCACCAGGTGGAGAGCGTGGGGGAGAGGCGGCGGGCGCCGGTGGCGGCGGCGTGGTCGCCGAGGGCGAGCGTCTCCCCGTCGGTCGCGGTGAAGTACGGGCCGACCTGGAGGGGGACGCCCGCGGCGAGGGGCGCGGCGGCGGCGGGCGGGGCGGCCGTGCCGGCGAGGGACTGCGGGGTGAGGGGCCGCAGGCCCTTCGGGCCGAACTGCTTCTGCAAACGGGGTCCCAGGTCTTCCGTCATGCCGCCAGTCTCTCAGTTCGCGGGGACGGTCGCGGCGGGACGTCCGCGGAGCGCGACGACGCCGAAGGCGCCGCCGGTGTAGAGCGTCCCGTCGGGGTCCAGGGCGAGGGTGCGGACGGGGCGCCCGAAGGGGGTGAGCAGCATCTCCTCCTGGGACGAGCGCCAGAACCAGATCCAGCCGTCGACCCATGCGGCGGCGAAGGCGGGGCCGTCGGGGAGGAGCGCGGAGGTCACGGCGGAGACGGCCGTGGGGCGCCGGGCGGCCGGCTGGTCGAGGAGGTCGGCGCCGATGTTCCACATGCGGACGGCGCCGTCCGAGCCGGCGAACACGGCGAGGCGGGCGCCGGGGGTGGTGAGGCAGGTGACGGCCTGGATGGGGCCGAACGGGGTGTCGCACCGGTCGGCGGGCTCGTCGGTGCCGGGGCGGACGGCGTGCAGGGCGCCGGAGCGGTCGCCGAGGACGATCGTGGAGGCGGCGGGGTCGGCGCCGAGGGCGCTGAGGGGCGCGTTCCCGGTGAGGCGGGCGAGGAGGCCGTCGTCCGGGTCCGGGCCGAGCCGGGTGAGGGCGCCGGACGAGTCGAGGCGGAGGAGGGTGCCGTCGGGGAGGGGGACGAGGCCGCGCGCGGTCCCGGCGTTCGCGGGCGTCCGGCCGAGGACGGCGCCGTCCGTGGTGGAGAACGTGTGGACGGGGCCGTCGATGCTCGCGCCGTGGAGGACGCCCGGCTCGGTGCCGAGGGCGAGGCAGGCGACGGCGCCCGGCCAGGTGTCGCCGGGACGGACGTTGCCCCATGCGGGCATCCATGTGGCGTTCCGGCCGTAGTAGGCGAGGTGGGAGGCGAGGGTGCCGTCCTGGAGGGACAGGGCGCCGAGCCGGAGGACGGCCGCGCGTTCGGCGGGCGAGTCCGCGGAGATCAGGCCGCCGCCGACCGACAGCCAGGCGTCGGTGACGGGGCCGGGGACCGCTTCGAGCGCGCCGGTCACCCCGATGGGTTCGGCGTGGACGAGGAAGCCCGCGTCGGCGAGGAGCCGCCGGGCGACGCCGGACTCGACGGCGTGGCGGGCGAGGTGCCGCACGATGTAGCCGGACGCGCGGGACCAGTCGGGCCTGCCGCCGGCCTGCGGGACGGACGCGTACAGGCTCGCGCCCAGCGCCCGGTCGATGTGGGCGGTGATCTGGGGGGTGCGGACGCGCCGGACGGCCTCGACGGCGGGCCGGCAGCCGAGGAGGTACCCGTCGCCGACGCGCTGGACGAGCGGGACGACCGCGGTGACGGCGGCGCGGGCGCGCTGCGGGTCGCCGGTGAGCGCGGTCGTCCAGCGGTACCAGGTGTCGGCGTCGAGTTCCTCGTAGGCGGACGCGAGCGCCTCCACGGCCGGCCAGGCCTGCGGGTGGACGAGGCGGAGCCAGCGGCCCACGACGTCGTCGCCGGGGCCCGCGCGGAGGACCAGCTCGGCGAGGCCGGCGTTCGGGTAGTACCGCGCGGCGGCCGCGGCGAGGCGGGGGTCGGCCCGCATGGCGGCGGCGGTGCGCCGGAGCCATTCGGTGAACGCGGCCCGGTCGGTGTACCGGGGGTCGTCCAGGTCGACGACGTCGGCGTGCGCGGGGAACGCCGCGAGGTGTTCGGGACGTGCCTCGACGAGGAGGCGGACGTGGCGGAGTTCGGTCAGCGGCCGCAGGAGCGACTCGACGATCTTCTTCGCTTCCGCGCCGTCGCAGAGGACGCCGCTCTCGTCGAGGGACGGGGTGACGATCGTGGTGCGCCGGGCGTCCGCGGCGAGGACGGCGAGCAGCCCTTCGGGCGTCTCGCCGGGGAGGCTGAGCTGTTCGGCGAGGGCCCAGGTGGCCGACGCGAGGGTCATGCCGCGGAGCGGGACGAACGCGTGGAAGCGCGCGGCGAACGCGTCGTCCGCCATCAGTTCGGCGATCAGGCGGGTTTTCCCGGAGGAGGGGGAGCCCGTCACCAGGCACAGGGCGGGGCGCAGGAGGTCCTGTGCCCAGCGGCGGAGGGTCGCCATGGCCGGGAGCCGGCCCGCGCCCACGTTGAGAGGCGCCTGGTTCGTCACGCTTTCCTTCCGAGATGGTGACCGGTCTCAGCCGCCGGCCGGTTCGGTACCGTACCGCCAAGACGTTCCTAGGCGGACCATCCTCCCTCGGAGATGTCTCGGAAGATCCACGCCCAGGGTCCCTCGCCGTCGTCTTCCCAGGCCTCGTCGGTTCCGTTGACGAACGGGGTGGGGTCGACGTCGTGGAGTTCGGTCGCGAGCGCGCGGGCCGTGTCGAGGTAGACGTCGAATTCGTCGCGGGGGTCGTCGGCGTCCCGTTCGATCGCGAGGGCGAATTCGCGGCTGTAGCGTTCGCGGTCCCGTTCGATCGCGTACATGTAGTAGGCGAGCGTGTCGACACCGCTGTGGATCGGCGTCAGGTCTCCCTCGTCGCTCTCCGGGATGATCCACACCTGGCCGGTTTCCCCGTTCAGGACGAGGAGCCCCAGGCCGAAGATCCCGCCCAGGGAGAACCAGTGTTCGGGATTCTCCGGCATCGTCCAGGTCCAGCCGTGGGGGCGGATTTCCTCCCACAGGGCGGTGAGGGTCTGCCAGCCGCGGCCGGTGAGGTCGTCGATGTCGACCGCGCCGTTCCGCAGTGTCCGGGGCAGGCCCGTGCCCGAAAGGAAGTCCCGGGTCGCCTGATGGGTGATCTCGCCGGGGAGCGACTCCGCGGAGGGCCGCACGATGTCGGTTTCCGTAAAGGTGTCGCGCAGTGTTTCAAAAGTCAGTTCCGGTGCCATGCCGATCCTCGGTGTCCAATGCTACAGCCGCCACGGGGAATTCGGGGCGAATACGCTGTCCACCCACTGTTTCACATCCTTCGTGGCCTGTCGATTGTTGTTGAGATTGCTGCCCGCCTGGTAGTCCGCCACATGGGCGACGTTCGCGGGGTTATGGTAGGCCCCGTTGCCGTCCTGGTCCGCGGTGTTGCGCAGCACCCATTGTGAGCATGCGGGATTCTTGACGCACGGGCCTCGTTCCGTCACCAGATCTTTAATATCCTCCTTGCGGACATTGTCGTCGAGTAGAAAGTTCGTGGCGAATCGTTCGGAGTGCACGCCGTCGCTCCGCGAGACGAGAATGCGCTCCTCGCCGTTTCCGTCGATGTACCGGATGGCATTGTAGTTCACCCCGGGGTTGTCGTCGCCGGCGTGCAGGCGCGCCTTGGCGATGGCGTCGAGCATTTCGCGGTCGCGGTCGTCTAGGTTGGGGTCGTTCGGATCCAGTTTCCGGCTCTGGACGGTCTCGCCGCCCCCGCCCTTCCGTTCGCGGCGCCACCGGGCGCGCGTGTCGCTGTCGATCGATTTCGGATCGAGAACGACGACTTTCCCTTTGCGGTTGGGGACGACGAACAGTTTTCCGGCGACCTTTCCGAATACACCGGCGGCTCTGCCGGTGCCGACGCCGAGGTTGTCGTTCCCTTTTCTGGGGGGACTCATCCGCGGTCGCCTCGGGCGGTCGTGAGCCCGTGGAAGCGCACGTGCCGCTGCGGGAGCGAAGGGCGGAGCGGGGCGGCTTCGCGGTGCCCGAGGCGGGTGCACGGAAGGCCGGGACGCGGTCGCGGTACGGTACGGGTTTTCCGCCGGCTCAGTGGGATCCCCCCTCGAGCTTGAGTTGTTCGCACGGGAGTATAAACGTGCGGTCTCCCGGGCCCGTGACGTGCGGCTTCGCGCGGAGACCCGCGGCGCTGTTCCGGTGATCGGGGGACGCGTATTCTGTGCGTACGTCGTGAACGGTGCCGGATCGCGGGATCGGGGCAGAGGATGACAGTAAACGGGTACGAGGTCCGTCCGGAGACGCTGCGCAGCGCGGCGAAGGCCCTGTCGGCGGCGGGCGATCGGCTCAACCAGGAGTGGTCGGGCCTGAAGTCGACCGTGCAGGGCATGGGGCAGCCCTGGGGCGCCGACGACATCGGCATGCTGATCGGCGAGTCCTATACGGCCATTGAGGCGCAGGCGGACGAGTCGTTCGCCGGGTCGGCCGAGGAACTGTCGGGGTACGGCGAGAAGTTGATCGCGATGGCCGACAACCACGAGAAGGCCGAACAGCAGATGGTCGGCGAGGTCACGTCGATCTCGGCGGCGCTGAACGGGACCGGTGTGCAGCAGGTGTGACCGTCCGGGTTCGGGCGGGACGCCGAAAGGCTCGGCGGGCGGGACGCCGAAAGGCGCGGCGGCCGTGACTGGCGGCATGACCGGCCGTTGCGGTGATTGACCGTCATATGTCGCGTATGGGGCCTACGGTGGTTAGGATCCTGCTCGATGGGTCGATCAAGGAAGGTGCGGTTTCGTGGACTCTGCGAGCAACGACCTCGACCGCATGCTGACCGAGGCCCGCAAGGCGCTGGAGTCGATGCGGCAGGGCAAGACCGCACCCGGGACGGGCGACGCCGAGACCGTCGAGGGCGTCGGCGAGGCGGGCGACGGCCGGGTCAAGGTCACCGCGGTGTCCGGCGGCCGGCTGAAGAAGGTCGAGATCAACCCGCGCGCGATGCGGCTGTCGGCGGAGGAACTGGGCGAGCACCTGGTGACGGCCGCGAACGCCGCGCTGGACGACCTGCGGAGCAACGCCGCCGACGCGGCGGGCCAGGCGGTGGACGTCGACCGGCTGAACAAGCAGGTCGAGGAGATCCAGAACGAGAGCCTGCGCCAGATGACGATGATCAGCCAGGCGTTCAACGACGCCATTTCCAAGGTTCGCGGCGGCGGCAAGTGACCGTTGAGCGGCACGACCCGGTGAGGTGACATGGGACTGCAGCTTCCGGGCGAGCTGATCTCGCTGCTGGGCATGCTGGGCTATACCTGGCCGGAGGCGGACGAGACGAAGCTGTTCGACCTCGGGTCCACCTGGATGGAGTTCTCCGGGAAGGTCCGGGGCGTGGTGTCCGAGGCGGACGGCGCGGCGCAGCAGGTGATGTCGGCGAACAAGGGCGACGACATCGAGGCGTTCCGCAAGGCGTGGGGCGAGGAGGACTCGCCGAAGTCGGTCCTGGAGGACGCCGCGACGGGCGCGACGCTCGTCGGCGCGGCGTTCTTCCTGTGCGCGGGCATCGTGCTCGCCTTGAAGATCAACGTCATCATCCAGCTGATCATGCTGGCGATCGCGATCGCGCAGGCGATCGCGACGGCCGTCGTGACGTTCGGGGCCTCGCTGGCGCAGATCCCGATCTTCAAGGAGATCGTCCGGTTCGCGATCGAGCTGCTGATCGACCAGGCGATCAACGCCTTGCTGGGCTGATCCCGGTGCCGTCCCGGCGGCCGGACCGGGGGCGGCGGTGGTCGGCCGTGACGCACAGGGCGACGACGGTCGCGGCGGCGAGGCCCATGCCGAGGACCGCGCCGCCCACGCCGGTCTCCGGGGCGGCGAACCCCAGCGCGACGACGGCGGCGGCCCCGGCGAGGAAGGCCAGCCGATGGACGGCCGCGCCCGCCCGGACGAGGTGCTGCAGCGGCATCAGGACCAGCAGGAACACCGCGACCGGCACCGCGACGGCGAGCGCGACGGCCCGCACGGACACGTGCGCGTGGTGCTCGGTGACGTCCAGCGCCGCCTCCAGGCCCGCGCCGATCGCGGCGATCGACGCGAACACCAGGTAGTGCCCGTATCCCCAGGCGAGCGCGACGCGCAGCGACGGGAGCGCCTCCACCTCGCCGCCGAAGTAGAGCCACCAGAGCGCGAACACGAGCAGCAGGCCGCCGGCCGCGATCATCACGACGGGGGCGGAGAAGCCGTGTTCGGACGCCACCGCCCGCACGCCGTTGAGGGTCGCGAGGATGACCTCGCCGAGCACGATGATCGTGAGCAGCCCGTACCGTTCGGCGATGTGCCCGGGGTGCCAGCTCGTCATCCGGCCGCGGGCCTCCGCCCACGACGGCACCGCCAGCTCCGCGACCACCAGCACCGCGAAGCCGATCATGGCGACGTCGTCCGGGAGCCAGAGTCGTCCGACCCAGCCGGCCTGGACGAGCGCGATCCCGGCGGCGTAGCGGAGGGTGGCGGACCGGCCGGCGGGGTGCTCGGCGGCGGCGCGCAGCCACTGCGCGATCATCGCGAGCCGCATGACGACGTAGCCGACGGTGACGAGCGTGAAGTCGTAGTCGGTCAGGGCCTCCTCGACCCCGGCGGCGAGGACGAGGACGCCGCCCATCTGCAGCAGCGTCAGCACCCGGTAGAGGGCGTCGTCGGTGTCGTAGGCGGAGGCGAACCAGGTGAAGTTCATCCAGGCCCACCAGATCGCGAAGAACACCGCGACGTAGCCGAGCAGGCCGGAGCCGAGGCGGCCCTCGGCGAGTTCGTGGTGCAGCCCGGCGGCGGCCTGCGCGACCGCGACGACGAACGTCAGGTCGAACAGCAGCTCCAGCGGGGTCGCGGCGCGGTGCTCCTCGCCGGGGTCGCGCGCCCGCATCGCCTGCCGCAGCCCGCCGCCGTCCGCGCTCACCGGACCCCCGCCCTCGTCACCGTTGCCACGAGGCGCATTCTATTCGTTACCGTAAGTGCCTCACGTTAGTAGAACGTGTTATTGCTTAATCCGTGCGGGGCGAGCAGGCTGTGCGCATGGATTTGGTCGCGCTGGAAGAGATCCGCCGGTTGAAGCACCGCTACCTGCGCTGCGTCGACCTCAAGCTGTGGGACGAGTTCGCCGAGGTCTTCACCCCGGACGCCGTCGCCGAGTACGACACCCCGGTGCTGGGCCGCACGCTGCGGCTCGAGGGGCGGGACGCCATCGTCGCGTACATGCGCAAGAACCTCGGGCCCGGGAGCATCACCACGCACACGGCCGGGCAGCCCGAGATCGACGTGGACGGCGACCGGGCCACCGGCATCTGGTCGCTGGACGACTCGATCATCATCCCCGAGGCGCGGCTGCTGATCCGCGGCGCGGCGCACTACACCGACGCCTACGTGCGCGGGGAGGACGGCCGGTGGCGGGTCGAGCGCACCGGGCACCGGCGCACCTACGAGTACACGGTGTCGCTGGACGACGTGCCGAGCCTGAAGTTCACCACCCCGGTGCCGGGCGCCGCGTGACGCCGCCGTGCGGCCGGGCCGCGCGGACCCGTTGACCTGAGGTAGAACGCGTTCTAGTATCCCGCCCACAGTCGATGATCCGCCGTGCGCCGGCGCGGGCCGTGCCGCCAACCCGAGGAGCCCGGTGACCACCGAACCGACCCGGTCAGTCGAACCGCCCGAGACCGTCCCGCCCGAGACCGTCCCGTCCGACGCCGATCCGTCCGACGCAGACTCGTCCGACGCCGACCCGGACACCGCCGCCACGCGCGGGTTCGCCGCGGCGATCGCCGAGGCGGAGCGGGTGATCCGCGCCGCCCCGCACGTCCGGACCGAGCAGGACCTCGCCGAGGGGCTGGACTACCTCGCCGGCAGCATCAAGGCGTCCCTGCACATGGTGGGCGCCTACCAGAAGGACTTCCCGTACTTCGCCGCGTCGACCGGCCCCTACAGCAAGCTGGGCCTCGACAACCCCGACACCCTCTACTTCCACGCCTACATCCGCGACGACGCCGAGTACGTGGTGACCGGCCGCCGCGGAACCACCGCCGACCTGAGCTTCCAGGTGATGAACGGCGACTACTCGCCGACCGCGTCGCCCGACAGCCTCACCGCGTTCGACGACCGCGAGCTGGACATCGGCCCGGACGGCGAGTACCGGGTGCGGTTCGGCCCGCCGCGCCCGGACGCGGGCCCGGGGTACTTCGCGCTCGCGCCCGGCTCGGCGATGCTGATCGTCCGCGAGGTGTTCAGCGACTGGGCGACCGAGCGGCCCGGCGAGATCCGCATCCACCGCGCCGACACGCTCGGGACGTCCCCGCCCCCGGTGTCGGCGGACGCGATGGCCCGGCGGTTCGACGTGGCGGGGCGGATGCTCGTGGCCCGGATCCGCACGTTCCTGGCGTTCCCCGAGTGGCACTACCTGCGGCTGCCGGTCAACACGCTGACCGAGCCGCGCCTCACCCCGGGCGGGCTCGCCACCCAGTACTCGTCCGTCGGCCACTACGACCTGGCGGACGACGAGGTCATGGTGATCACCGTGCCCGCCGCCGACAAGGCGGTCGCGCCCTACCAGGGCTTCCAGCTCGGGAGCATGTGGTACGTGTCGCTCGACTACATCAACCACCAGACGAGCCTCACCGCCGACCAGGCCCGCGTCGACCCCGACGGCATGATCCGGTACGTCGTCGGCGAGCGCGATCCCGGCCTCGCGAACTGGATCGAGACCACCGGCCACCGGCGCGGCTACCTGCAGTTCCGCTGGCAGCGGCTCGCCCGCGACCTCACCCCGGCCGACGGCCCGTCCGTCGAGGTGATGCCGTTCGACGCGCTGCCCGACCGGCTGCCGCACCACGGGCACCAGCGCGTCGGCCCGGACGAGTGGCGCGACCGGATCGCGGCCCGGCAGGTCGCCGTCGCCCGAAGGATGCTCGGCTGATGGCGGATCCGCTGCTCGCGGCGCCGCTCGCCGACCGGGTCGTCGTGGTGTCGGGCGTCGGCCCCGGTCTCGGCCGCGCGCTCGCCGTCCGCTGCGCGGCGGCGGGCGCCGACCTGGTGCTGGCCGCGCGGAACGAGGAACGGCTCGCGGAGGTCGCCGCGGACGTGAAGGAGCTCGGGCGCCGCGCGCTGGCCGTCCCGACCGACATCACCGACGCGGCGGCGTGCGCCCGGCTCGCCGACACCGCCCTGGAGACGTTCGGGCGGGTCGACGGGCTGGTGAACAACGCGTTCGCGACCCCGCCGCTGGAGGACCTCGCGACGGTCGACCTGGACGCCGTCCGCGCGGGCTTCGAGACGAACGTGCTGGCCGCGCTGCGGCTCACCCGGCTGCTGGCGCCCGCGCTCGCCGACCGGGACGGCTCCGTCGTGATGATCAACTCGGCGGTGCTGCGGCACTCCCGCCGCACCTACGGCGCCTACAAGATGGCCAAGTCGGCGCTGCTGTCGATGGCGCAGAGCCTCGCCACCGAGCTCGGGCCGCAGGGCGTCCGCGTCAACACCGTCGCCCCCGGCTACATCTGGGCGCCCAACCTGAAGTGGTACTTCAAGCAGCTCGCCCGGGCGCGGGACGTCCCGACGCGGACGGTCTACGAGGAGGCCGCCGCGACCACCGACCTCGGCAGGCTGCCCGAGCCCGACGAGATCGCCGACACCGTGATGTTCCTGCTGTCCCCGCTCGCCCGCGCCGTCACCGGGCAGTGCCTCGACGTCAACTGCGGCGAGTGGCACCACTGAAAGGAGCACCGATGGCGTCCGGACGCGCGACCCTCGGCACCGTCGAGGACCTGCACGCCTCCGCCCGCAAGATCACCCACCTGGACGACTTCGGCGCCGACGACTACACCGACGGCCTCGAGGCGCTGCTCGACTCCTACGCCCGGGAGGCGGCGCTCACCCCCGCCGGGAACAAGGCGCAGCGCGCCATCCTGCGCGGCGCCCTCGTGGCCCGGCTGTGGTCGGAGGCCGCCTGGCGGCGGCACCCCGGGCACGCGGACGCGCCCCTCGAACGTCCGATCTTCGTCACCGGGCTGCCGCGCACCGGCACCACCGCGCTGCACCGGCTGCTCACCGCCGACCCCGCCCACCAGGGCCTCGAGGTGTGGCTGGCGGAGGTGCCGCAGCCGCGCCCGCCCCGCGACACCTGGGCGGACGACCCGGTCTACCGGGCGATCGACGCGGGCTACCGGCGGCACCACGTCGAGAACCCCGAGTTCATGGGCGTCCACTACATCGCGGCGGACACCGTCGAGGAGTGCTGGCAGCTCCTCCGGCAGAGCATGCGGTCGATCTCGTTCGAAAGCCTCGCGCACGTCCCGTCCTACTCGGCCTGGCTCGCCGGGCAGGACTGGACGCCCGCGTACCGCAGGCACCGCCGCAACCTGGAGCTGATCGGGATGAACGACCCCGGGCGGCGCTGGGTGCTGAAGAACCCGAGCCACCTGTTCGCCCTCGACGCGCTCCTCGAGGTCTACCCGGACGCGCTGATCGTGCAGACGCACCGGGAGCCGCGCACCGCCATGGCGTCGATGTGCAGCCTCGCCGCGCACGCCACCGCCGGCTGGTCGGACGTCTTCACCGGCGCGACGCTCGGCCGCGACCAGCTCGACCTGTGGAGCCGGGGCCTCGCCGCGTTCCGCGCCGAGCGGGCCCGGCACGATCCCGCGCGGTTCGCCGACGTCCACTACGACGACTTCGTCCGCGACCCGATCGGGACGGTCGCGTCGGTCTACGCGCGCTTCGGGCTGCCGTTCGGCGACGACGCGCGCGCGGCGATGGAGCGCCTGCAGGCCGAGAGCACGAGCGGCGCCGCCCGTCCGTCGCACCGCTACTCCCTCGCGGACTTCGGCCTCACGCCGGAGGAGGTCGACGAACGCTTCGCGGGCCTGCTGCCGTGACCGTCCGGGGGCGCCGGTGCGGCCGTGGACACGCAGCCGCAGCCGGCGTCGGTCTTGGCCTGGTGGGCGGTGACGCCGGGGGCTTGGGGCCGCTCGGCGTCGGTGCAGCAGGCGTTCACTCCGCAGCAACCGTCCTGGGTGTTCATCGGTTCGCTCCTTCGTGCTCCGGATGCTGATTAGATGCTCCTCTAAACAACTTCGAGTCTGCCTCGCTGAATAGACGTGTGTCAAATTAGATGCTCGTCTAAATCAGGTGTTCCCGTGGACGCCGCCGCGCCGGACCGCCGCATCGCCGCGCGCACCAGGATGATCATTTGAGCGGTGTTGGCCCGTCCGTCACCTGCGCCACCATCCGGCGCCGCGCGGGCGGGCTTGGCTTGGGCGGCCAGTCGCCGGGACGTTCCCGCCCTGGGCCTCGAGGAGGGGCACGTGACACCGCACCTGCACCGACGCCGCCGCGCGCACCCCGCGCGGCGCCGACCACCGTCCGCGACGCCGTACGCCGCACGGCCGATCGCCGTGCTCACGGCCGCCGCCGCGCTTCTCGCGGGCACGGCCGCGCCGTCGCTCGCCGCACCGCCGGGGCCGCCGCCCCGGCTCGGCGCGCCGCCCGACCCGTCCTCGCCCGTCGTCCGGGAGGTGGACCGCCTGCTGCTGCCGGACGGCCGCGCCGCCGCGGCCGCCGGCGAGGCGCTGGAGACCGAGCGGATGCAGCGCCCGGTCGCGCCCGGCACCGTCCTGACCTCGTTCGACCGGCTGGACGCCAAGGGCTGGCTGCGCGCCGACCAGATCGACGTTGACCTCGGCGCGCCCGTCCGGGCGGACTACCTGTCCCCGGGCCCGGTCGCCGCCACCGCGCCGCTGTCCGAGCAGGCCGCGAAGGCCGGCGCCATCGCCGGCGTGAACGGCGACTTCTTCGACATCAACAACACCGGCGCGGCCAACGGCGCGGCCGTCAACGACGGGAAGCTCGTCAAGTCGGCGAACCCCGGCTCGTCCACCAAGACCGCCGGGGTCGGCGTCGACGGGCTCGGGCAGATCGCCGACATGCTGCTGGAGGGCGAACTCACCCTGCCCGGCGGCCGCAAGGCGCCCCTCGGCCAGTTCAACGCGTCCCGCGTGCAGAAGGACGGCATCGGCGCGTTCACCTCCATGTGGGGGACCGCCACCCGCGGCCGGTCCCTCGCCGACGGCGCCCAGCGGGTCGCCGAGGTCCTGGTCATGGACGGCAAGGTCGTGTCGGTGAGCGACGCCCCCGGCGAGGGCACGATCCCCGACGACGGGTTCGTCATGCTCGGCCGGGAGGCGGGCGGCGACCTGCTGCGCACGCTGAAGCCGGGCGACCCGGTGACGATGGCCTACAAGGCCCGCTCGTCCGCGAAGGACGCGGAGTTCGCCATCGGCGGCAACCAGGTCCTCGTCCGGGACGGCGCGGTCCCCGCGATCACCGACCCCGCGGTCCACCCCCGCACCGCCGTGGGCTTCAGCGCGGACGGCCGCCGCATGATCCTCATGACCGTGGACGGCCGCCAGATCGACAGCCGCGGCGTGACGCTCGCCGAGATGGGCGCGCTGATGAAGGAGGCCGGCGCCCACAACGCCGTCAACCTCGACGGCGGCGGCTCCTCCACGCTGCTGGCACGCGAGCCCGGCCAGGCCCGCGGCCAGGTGGAGAACCAGCCGTCCGACGGCGCCGAGCGCCACACCCCGAACGGCATCGGGCTGTTCGCCGAGGGCAGCGGGAAGCTGCGGGGCTTCTGGGTGGAGCCCGCCGCCGACCCCGCCGACGCGCCCGGCGTGGGCCCGACCCGCGGCGGCCGTCCCGACCGGGTGTTCCCCGGGCTGACCCGCAAGCTCGTCGCGCGCGGCCACGACGAGGCGCAGGGCCCCGCCGAGGGCGACCCGCGCTGGATCGCGACCGGGCCGCAGGGCCGCGTCACCCGCGACGGCGTGTTCCGCGCCCGCCGCGCCGGCGCCGTCACCGTGCACGCCGTCGACGGACGCGCCCGCGGCAAGGTCACGCTCACCGTGCTCGGCGAACTGGCCCGCGTCGGCGCCACCACCGACCGGGTGACGATCTCCGGGCAGGACGGCACCGGCGCCTTCGGCGTCGTCGGCTTCGACGGGCAGGGCTTCACCGCCCCTATCGAACCGTCCGACACGAAGCTCACCTACGACACGTCCCTGCTGGACATCGAGCCCGGCGCGGGCGGCGCGTTCACGGTGACGCCGCGCAAGGCGTCCGGCTCCACGCTCGTCACCATCGAGGTCAAGGGCCACCGGACGACCGTGCCGATCAGCGTCGGCCTCGACCAGCGGACGATCGCGACGTTCGACGACGCCGCCCGGTGGCGGTTCGGAACCGCGCGCGGCTCGGGCGCGGTCGAACCGGTCGGCGAGGGCCGCACCGGCGGCGGGCTGCGGCTGTCGTACGACTTCACCAAGTCGACCGCGACCCGCACCGCGTACGCGTACCCGCCGGAGCCCATCGAGATCGAGGGGCAGCCGCAGGCGCTCGGCGCCTGGGTGTACGGCCACGGCAAGGGCGAGTGGACGGCGTTCACCGTCACCGACGCGAACGACCAGACGTACTCGCTGTACGGCCCGTACATCACCTGGGAGGGGTGGCGCTACCTGGAGATGCAGGTGCCCGCCTCCGTCGCGTACCCGATCAGGGTGAACCGCTTCTACACCATCGAGACGTCCGCGAACCGCCAGTACACCGGCGAGGTCCTCATCGACGACTTCGTCGCGAAGGTGCCGCCGTCGGTGGAGACGCCGCCCGCGCAGCGCGCCCCCGCCGACCCGATGGTGATCCGCGACGGCACCGTCGACGGCAGGCGCTGGCGGTTCGCGGTGCTGTCGGACGCCCAGTTCGTCGCGGCGAACCCCGACAGCGTCTACGTGCAGCGCGCCCGCCGCACCCTCCGCGAGGCGCTCGCCGCCGAGCCCGACTTCCTCGTCATCAACGGCGACTTCGTCGACACCGGCACCGAGGCCGACTTCGCGCTCGCCAAACGGATCCTCGACGAGGAACTCGGCGGGAAACTGCCGTACTACTACGTCCCGGGCAACCACGAGATCTACGGCCCCGGCACCATCGACAACTTCCGCAAGGCGTTCGGCGAGCCGTCCCGGACGTTCGATCACAAGGGCACCCGGTTCGTCCTGCTGGACTCGTCCACCGGCACGTACCGCACCAGTTCGTTCGACCAGATCCGCATGCTGCGGACCGCCCTGGACGGCGCCCGCCGCGACTCCTCGATCGGCTCCGTCGTCGTGTTCGGCCACCACCCGTCCCGCGACCCGCTGCCGTCCAAGAACAGCCAGCTCGGCGACCGCAAGGAGGCGGCGATGCTGGAGGAGTGGCTCGCGGAGTTCCGGGCCGAGTCGGGCAAGGGCGCGGCCGTGGTCAACGCCCACGTCGGCGTGTTCCACGCGTCCCGCGTGGACGGCGTCCCGTCGTTCATCAACGGCAACTCGGGCAAGAACGCCGCGGCGTCCCCCGCCGACGGCGGCTTCTCCGGCTGGACGATGTTCGGCGTGACCCCGCCGTCCCGGCTCGACATCGCCCGCACCCGCCGCAACCCGTACACCGCCGGCCCGCAGTGGCTCCAGGCCGAGGTGCGCCCGCACGTGGACGAGCTGACGCTCGCGGCGCCCCGCACCGTCCCGGACGGCTCGACCGGCGACGTCACGGTCACCCTGCGGCAGAACGACCGCGACATGCCGCTGACGTACCCGATGAGCGCCGACTGGACCGGTTCGCCGACCCTGCACATCGGTGACCCGGACGACGCCCGCCGGTGGCACGTCGCCGCGTTCGACCCGTCCACCGGGAAGCTGACGGGGCTGCGCCCCGGCACGGTGAAGATCGCGGTCGAGGTCAACGGCGTCACCCGCGAAACCACCCTCACCATCGCGAGGTCCGCCGGCAAGGCGGCCTGACCCGCACCGGGAACCCGGGCGGGGCGATCGCGAAACGATCGCCCCGCCCGGGCCTACCCGGCGGCGGGCACGAGCAGGCCGAAGAGCCGCACCGCGACCGGCCCGTCCGGCAGCGGCGCGGGGGTCGCCGCGACCACGGCCTCCCCAGCGGGCCAGCGCTCGCCGTCCAGCAGCACCTCGTTGGTCTGCAACCGCCCGTCATGGTGGGCGACGAAACAGCACAGTCCGTGCGCCTTCCGGTTCAGCGGTTCCGCGCGCAGCGCGTCCAGCAGCCGGTCGAGAAGCGGACCGGCGGACGGCACCGGCCGGTCGGCGAACAGGTTGAGCTGGGCGCCCAGCACCAGGTCGAACGCGCCGCCCGGGTGCGCGTAGCGGTCCCGCTCCACCTGGTCGGGCGCGGTTCCGGGCCGCAGCAGGCCGTCGACAAGCGGATGCAGCGAGCAGCGCTCGAACTTGTGCAGCGCCCCGCCGATCGCCTCGCGCCAGGTGGCGCCGTGCCCGGCGAAGCTCTCCACCAGCCACGGCACGGCCAGCGCCGGGTGCGCCACGCCGAAGTCGACCTGGACCATCACCGCACCGGCCGGGGCGGGATGCACGAACAGCCGCGCGTCCACCTTCGTCCCGCCGCCGAGCGGCACCCCGTGCGCCCGCAGGAGCGCCTCGAACGCGTCCCGCGTCGAGGGGACGCCGCCGTCGCCGGGCCCGACCGGCACCAGATCCCCGCCCAGCACGGTCTCGCCGGGCGTGAGGTCGGTCAGTTGCGCCCCGTCGTGCAGCGCGTCGTTGATCGCCCCGAACTCGGCGCTGCGCAGCGCGACCCGCTCGAACTCGCCGCGGTCGGCCTGCTCCGCGCGCGCGAGGGCCGCCGCGAACACCGGTTCGTCCGCGAGCCGGATCCGACCGCCCGGCGCGACCGCCTCGCCGGAGAACCGGACGTCCGGGAACAGCCGCCGCGTGAACGCCATCGGCAGGAAGATCATCAGGCGCTGGGCGAGCCACGGCTCGACACCGCCCCCGGCCAGCCGCTCCCACACCTCGTCGTCGCTCGGCGGCTCGGCACCGGCGCAGAACGCGGCGATCCCCACCTCGACGGCCTCGCTGAACCCTACAGATTCGATCACCGCGGCACACTACCGCCGCGTCCCTACCGATTTCGTCCGCTTTTCGGCCGCTCGCCTGTGGAGCGGGGGCCAAGGGGGTGTGCACGCAGCGTCAAGAGCGGCGCGCGCGGGCGTCCGTCCCTTTCGGAAGCGGGATCGCATGGACGGCCCGGACGCGCGGCCCGCGCGAGGCCGCCTCCTCGAACGCGTACTCCAGCACGGGCGCGTCCCCATCGAGGCTCACCCCGACCGCCACCTCACCACGCCCGCGGCGCCGAACGGAAGGGAATGTCGTACGGCCATATCTCGGACACATAGACCAGCCGCAGCTACGCGGCCGTCCTCGACGGCGCCGCCGCCCACTTTTCAGGGCCGCATCATGCGGGTTCCATGAGGACGAGGTACAGGGCGTTGGGCTTGAGGTCGATCGTCTCGCTGTGGCGCGTGCCGGGCCTGACGATCTTTTCGGAGACCTGCTGGAGGTCGGCCCCGGCCGGGTCGGTGAAGTAGTTGCTCGTGGTCTGATCGATCCTGAACATGCGCCGGCGCACCGGCCCGTGCGCGAGGTGCCGCGGCAGCCGGGACATGTCGAGGGTCGCCCGATGGCTCTGGTCGTTGGTGTGCTGCCAGTTCCAGACCATGAGCGACGCCCCCGTGCGGTCCTTCGAGGCGATCGCGTAGACGCCGTTGTCGTCCTTGCGGCCGCCCGAGACGGTGGCGGACACTTCGACGTCCTTCATCTTGGACTGCATCAGCATCATGTTGCCGTAGGGCGTGAAGATCCCGGTGGGAACAGGCACGTTGCCGACCCGTGTCACCAGCTGGTCCTTGCGTCCCTCGGCGTAGTGCCGGACGACCCAGTTGAACATGTAGGTGTCGGGCTGCCGGGAGTACAGGTAGCTGTAGGTGGCCATGCCGGCCGCCTGCCGGAGATAGTCGGTCGTGCCGGTCCGGTCGTCGTAGGCCGGGCCGGGGTAGATGCCGGTCTCGGTGATGAAGCTGGGGATGCGCCCCCGGATGCGGCGTTCTCTCAGCCACTTCAGGATGTCGCCGCGTTCCGTGGATACCTGGCGCAGGTCGGACTTGTAGAAGGTCGGAACCTGGTAGTCGTCGTCCCACTTCAGATAGGCGTGGTAGCTGATGAAGTCGAGGCGCTTGCGCGGGTCGCGGTCGGCGGCGTAGTCGTCCAGGAACGGCTTCATCCACTTGGGGTCCATGACGCTGAGCGCCGGACCGCCCACCTGGAGACGGTCGGCCGGCCTCGTGCCCTTGCCGACCCGGTCGGCCGCCTTGTAGAACGGCACGTAGAAGCGGTACAGGTCGCCCGGTCGCAGGGTGACCTCGTCCGCCGGACGGCCGTCGTGGCGTTCATGCCCGTGGTACTGCCAGTCCGGCTCGTTGAACACCTCGACGTATTTCACGGCCGGGTATTTCTTCTTGAGGTCTCCGAGCATCACCTCGAGCAGGGGTTGCAGGTCCTCGTAGAGCCGTTCGCCGCGGACGAACTCGCTCGGGTTGAGGTTCACGAGCACCGCGTCCGACAGCTTGCCGGCATCGGTGAGGTAGGCGTCCGTGTTCTCGGAGAAGTCGCACGTGCCCGTCTCGATGCTGCATTGCTCGAACGCATGGTCGAGCCACACCCGGTGCACCTTCTGATGCAGGCCCTGCTCGTTGAGGAATCGGACGTCGGCGGAGCGCTGTTCGATGAACGCGTTCTCGTTGGCGTAGTTGTTGTAGCGCTCGGACCGCAGCAGCCTACCCTTCTGATCGCCGAAGTCGACCGAGACGGTCGCCGGGCCGAGCGCGTTGGGCTGCGCGTGGACATCGGACGGCCCGGCGGCGGAGAGGGCGATGAGCATCGCGAGCGTCGTCGTGACGACGGCCTGCACGATACGAGTGGGGGCGAGTTCCACGGCCATTCTCCTTCTTGAGGATTTGCCCTGCCTGATCCTGATCGCCCCTGGACGACCGGAACGGGCCGCCGTCATGAGATGCCGAATGCGCGGACGGTGTTGAAAAGGTTGGATCCGTCGCCGAGGAATTCGACCCCATCGGCGGTGACCCAATTGCGCCCGCTGTAGAAGATCGGCGCGTACCAGGCGTTCTCCACCAGGAACGCGTTGATCCGCTTGTACAGCGCGGCCGCCTGCGCGGGATCGCCCGTGGCGTTCGCCTGGTCCAGCATCTTCGTGAGCTCGGGGTCCCGAGTGCCGAACACGTTGCGCGGACCGTCCGGGTCCAGCGAGTTCTTCACCTCGATCGACGCGTCGTTGAGCCCTTCGACCTGGAGGAGCATGCCGTACTTCTGGGAACTGATCGACGACGCGCTGTTCTGGGGCGGTGTCGGTTCCCACGTCACCTTGATGCCGATCTCCGCCAGCGACTGGGTGACCGTCGGCTCGAACGGCTTGGTGAAGAACAGGCTCGGCATGCGAACCGCGAACCCGTCCGGATAGCCGGCCTGCGCGAGCAGCTTCTTCGCGGCCGCCGGATCGTAGGCGTACCTCTGCTCCAGCGCGGGGTCGTATGCCTCGCCCTGGGGGTTGAACACCTGCCGCGTCGGCTTGCCCGCTCCACGCAGCAGCTGATCGACGATCTTCCCCCGGTCGAAGGCCATGTTGATCGCCCGGCGCACCCGCACGTCCGCCAGCGGCTTCACCACCTTCCCGCCACGGTCGGAGAGGCTCAGCATCCCCACCACGACCGCCTCGACGAACTTCACGTCGAAGCCGCCGGACTTGAACTGGTCGATCTGCGCGGCCTCCACGCTGGCCGCGTTCAGCCTCCCGGATCGCAACGCGTTGACGATCGCCGTGCGGTCCTTCATCACCTGCATCCTGACGGTCTCGAACGGGTACGCCTTCGCGTTCCAGTAGTCGTCCCGCTTCTTCAGGACGTACTCCGAGCCGTTGACCGTCGACGCGTCCAGGACGTACGGGCCCGAACCGACCGGGTTCAGCGCCGTCCGCTCGGTGTCCAGCGTCTTCGGGTCCCCGATCACGCCGACCGCGCCCGCCAGCGAGCGCAGCAGCGCACCGTCCGGCCCCTTCAGGTGGAGGACGACCGTTCGCGCGTCCGGCGCGTCGACCGACTCGACCGAGGCCACCGTGAAGCTGTTCGGTCCCGGAGTCGACAGCGTCCGCTCCAGCGTCGCCTTCACCGCCGCGGCCGTCACGGGGGCTCCGCTGCTGAACGTCATGCCGTCCCGCAGCTTCAGGGTGAGCGTCTTGCGATCACCGGAGTACGCCCAGCTCTCGGCGGCGTTCGGCTGCAGTTCGCCCTTGTTGTCGACGGAGAGGAGCGTGTCGTAGATCGCGCTCCAGACGTAGGCCTGCGTCCCGCTCAGGAGCTGCGCGGGGTCGAACGAGTTCGGGGTGTTCTGGACGGCCAAGGAGAGCGTCTCGGTATCCGTGGACGACTGTTCGCCCGAAGCGGCGCAGGACGCCGTCGCCAGCAACGCGGCCGCGGCCGCCACCGCCGTGGAGAGCCGTAGGGGCAGCCGCCGGCCCGTGGATCGAATGAGCATCGCACACGTTCCTTCGCTCTGGACGCACCGTTCCACCGCGGCGCCGTCCCGCCGGGGTCACAGAGCATCAGACGTGCGGCCCGTGATGAGCGGCAAGTGGTTGCCATCGGTTGTCGCGGTGCTCGCTGCTCGCTCTCCGGGCCGGCCGGACGCGACCGTTCGGCCCGTCGCCGAGACGGCCGGGGCGTCTCCGCCGTCATGGCAACAGGTGGCAAGCAGTTGCCGGACGATTCCTCGGACCGCTGTGATGAACCGGCGATCAGCATGGCGCCCGCGCGTGCGGCCCCCAGCTATTGGAGGTAGGCCACTATGACGCAGTCTCCGCATTCCGTGGAGCCGGATCACCGGAACCGCAGTATTCGCTCGGTGCTCTCAACGGTCATGTTCGAACCGGACCAGATGGAGCAGCTGCGCCGGGCGTTCGCCCCGGCGGAGTTCGTCCACGTCGCCCCGTGGGACGACGCCGGCATCGGCCGTGCGCTCGAGAAGGCGGACGTCGCGGTCATCGGGGGCGACCTCGACGACCGGTATCTCAGCGCGCCGCACCTGGCGTGGGTGCACTGCGACCATTCCGGTCTCAACAGGTCCGCGAGCCCCGCGCTTTTCGAGCGAGGACTGGTCGTCACCGGGTCCGCCGGCCGTTCCGCCCCTGCTCTGGCCCAGCACGGATTCTATTTCGCGCTCGCCCTCACTTTCGACGCCCGGGGGCTGCTCGCAATGCAGGACGCGCACCTCTGGCGCTTCATCGACGGCTACGAGAAGAAGCTGTCGTTGTGGGGGAAAACGCTGGGCATCGTTGGCTTCGGCCACACGGCCCGGGAGATGGCGCGCCTCGGCAAGGCGTTCGGCATGCGCGTGGTCGTGTACCGGCGCCGCCCCGCGGAAGAGGCCCCGGACGTGGACGTCATGCTGTCCTCGGACGACGGAGACCCCCTGGGGCGGCTCCTCGACGAGGCCGACGTCATCATGATCGCGGCACAGCTGACCGACGCCACCCGCCACCTCTTCTCGACCGGCGAGTTCGCGCGGATGAAGGACACCTCGTTCGTCATCAACATGGCGCGCGGGGAGATCATCGACCAGGACGCCCTCATCGAGGCCCTCCGGGCGGGAGAGATCGCGGGCGCCGGACTCGACGTGGCCACTCCCGAGCCGCTCCCTCCGGAGTCCCCGCTCTGGGACTTCCCCAACGTCATGATCACGCCCCACGTGACCCCGGCCGTCCCGGACCGCACCCAGCGCTCGATCGACATCATCGTCGAGAACGTCGGGCGCTACCGCGCCGGCGAGCCCCTCCTCAACGCGCTGACCGAGCGCGACGTCTATACGGGCGATCGGCGCGTCTGAAAACCGCCGGGCACCGACACGACTCCGCTCTTCCGACAGTCAGGACGTTCCATGTCAGCAGGCGACGCAACACAGATCGACCCCCGCGGTGCCGCGGGCCCGCGCATCATCCTCGACCGAGCGACCGGGCCGCGGGGCGCCGCCGGCACGATGGTCCTGCTGAACTCGCTGGGCACCACCACCGCTCTGTGGGACGGCGTCGTGCCGTCCTTGACCGGCGCGTTCGACGTGGCGCGGTTCGACCAGCGCGGTCACGGTGACGCCACGGAGTGCGCGGCGCCGCGGGGGCTCGACGACCTCGTCGACGACGTGCTGCGCGTCATCGACCGCCTCGGCGCGGGACCGGTCCATCTCGCGGGCATCTCGATCGGCGGCATGATCGCGCTTCGCGCCGCGCGGCGGGCTCCGGACCGCGTCTCGTCCCTCGCCGTCATGTGCTGCGCGGCGGTGCTCGACCGGCGGAGCTGGGTCGGACGGGCGAGCCTCGTCCGGCGGCGGGGAACGGCGGCGATCGTCCCTGCCGTGCTGGACCGCTGGTTCGCGCCGGAGTTCCGCCGCGACCGGCCCGAGGTCGTGCGGGCCTACGGCGACATGCTGGGCTCGACGGATCCGGAGGGGTACGCGATCGGCTGCGACGTCCTCGCCGACGCGGACGTGCGCGACGACCTCGGCCGGATCGACGCCCGCACGCTGGTTCTGGGCGGCGCGGAGGACCCGGCCACCCCTCCGGACGAGCAGCGCGCCATCGCGCGCGCGATGCGGCGGGCACGGCTCGTGATCCTTCCGGGTGTCGCCCACCTCGCCCCGGCGGCGGCCCCGGAGGAGGTCGCGGAGGCCCTGAAGGCGCACGCCCTGGACCGTCCGGGCGACGAGGCCCGGACACGACCATCGAACACCTGAGGAGACGGAAATGGACATCGGCTTCATCGGTCTGGGCGTGATGGGACGGCCGATGGCCGCCAACCTCATCGCGGCCGGTCACCGGCTCACCGTCCATCGCGACAGTGCGGCGGCCCGGGAGGCGCTCGGGGATCGAGCACGGTTCGCGGAATCCGCGGCGGAAGTGACGCGGAGCAGCGAAACCGTCATCCTCATGCTCCCGGACACCCCCGACGTCGAAGCGGTGATGCGCGGCGAGGACGGCGTGCTCGCCGCGCTGCGGCCGGGCACCCTCGTCATCGACATGAGCTCGATCTCGCCTTCCGCGGAACGCGAACTCGCGGGCGAGGTCGCCGAGGCCGGTGGCAGCTACCTGGACGCCCCGGTGTCCGGCGGAGAGGTCGGGGCACGCGACGGAACACTGTCGATCATGGTCGGCGGCGACCCCGCGGCCGTCGAGAGGGCCGCGCCGATCTTCGAGGTTCTCGGGGGGCGCGTCTCCCACATCGGCGCGGCCGGTGCCGGTCAGGTGGCGAAGGTGGCGAACCAGATCGTGGTCGGCGTGACGATCGAGGCGGTCGCCGAGGCGCTGCGCCTGGCCGAGGCCGCCGGCGTGGATCCCGGCGCCGTCCGCGAGGCCCTGCTGGGCGGGTTCGCGTCGTCGCGCGTGCTCGAGGTGCACGGGGAGCGAATGATCAAGGGCGAGTTCGAGCCGGGCTTCCGCATCGCGCTCCACCGCAAGGATCTGGGGCTCGCGGTGGAGGCGTCGGCCCGGCTCGATGTGCCGTTGCCCGCCGCCGGGCTGGTGCACCGGCTGATGAACGCGGCGATGGCCACCGGTCTGGGCGATCACGACCACTCGGCTCTCGCGCTGCTCCCGAACGGGCGGACGGGCTGACGGGCCGATCCGGCACCAGGCGGTCCGCGCCTCCCGCGGCCCTTCGACAGGAAGAGAAACACCCCGCATGCCGAGCAGATGGCAGAGGCCGTTCACGGTCTTCCAAACGAATCTCCAGGAAATCGACGCCACCATGGACGTCGAGGCCGCACTCGACGTCGTCGAGGACCACGGCGCGGACACCTGGCTGGTCAACGCCGGCGGGATCGTCGCGTTCTATCCGACCGACCTGCCGTTCCACGCACGGAACCCCTTCCTCGCCGACCGCCCCTCCGGGGACCTGCTGGGCGACGCCGTGGCCGCCGCCGGGCGGCGGGGCGTCCGGGTGATCGCGCGGCTGGACCTCTCCAAGGTGACCGCCGCGGTCGCCGCGGAGCGTCCCGAGTGGCTGTTCAGTTCGGCCGCCGGCGAGCCGCAGATCTACAACGCGCTCTACAGCACATGCCCGTCCGGGGATTACTACCGGCAGCGCGCACTGGAGATCCTGGACGAGATCCTCGACCGGTACGCCGTCGGCGGCTTCTTCGTCAACTGGTTCAATTTCAACGAGCGCGACTACAGCGAAGTCGTCCACGGCGTCTGCCACTGCGCGTCGTGCATCGCGCGGTTCGCCGAGTTCAGCGACGGTCGCGCGCTCCCCGGCATCCACGAGACCGCCGACCTTCCCTTGTGGCTGCGCTATACCGCCGCCACGCTGGAGGAGCTCGGGCGGAAGTACACCGCCCACCTGGCGTCGCGCGACCGCGACCTCGCGCTCGTCCTCTCCAAGGGCGCCCCGGTCGTCTACCGGGAGGGCAACAACGCCTTCCGGCACATGCCCGGCAAGGAGTTGTGGCCCCACGCGACCGCCGAGGCGGTGAGCGCCCACGTGTCGGCCCGGCCGGAGGCGCCGCTCGTCCTCAACGTGCCGGCGCACGTCGACTCGACGTACCGCATGGGGGCGGAGCAGCCCGAGCACGTCGCCCAGCACCTGATCCAGGCGATCGCGCGCGGCGGTAATCCCTCGACCTACATTCTCGGCGCGCCGGGACGGTTGCCGATGGCGAGCGTGTCGCTGGCCCGGCGCGTGACCCGGTTCCACCGGGAGCGGCACGATCTCTACGCGACGTTGCGGCCGGCCGCGACGATCGCCCTGGTGCGGTCCGGGGACGGGCGCGGCGGCCATGCCGGCCTCGGCGGGGCGCTCGAGGAGTTCCGCGGGACGTACCGGGCGTTGCAGGAGAGGCACCTGCCGTTCGACGTGGTCGGGCTCCGCGACCTGGCGGCGATGGGGGCCGGCCGTCGGCTGGACCGGTACCGGCTCGTCGTGCTGCCCGACGTCGGGCCCCTCGGGGCCGAAACGGCCGAGGCGCTGGACGCGTTCGTCGAACGCGGCGGGAACCTGCTCACCACCGGCGGCAGCGGCATCACCGCCGAAGGCGGCGTGGAACTGGCGGCGAGCCCGGCGGCCCGCCGCATCGGCGGCATCGTGTCCGGCGAGGAGGTGTGGTCGACGTACGCCACCCTGGACGAGCAGCCGCACGCCGACGAGAACCGGTTCGCGGGGTCGGTCGTCCCGGTGTACGGAACCAACGCCCGTTACGTCTGGAAGCCGGGCACCGAGAAGGCGGGGTCCGTCCTCGCCCAGGCCCCGTGGGGGCCGCCGGAGCTGAGCTACGGTCACACCCCCGGCGGCGATCCGGCGGTCGCCTCGATCCGGTACGGATCCGGTGCGTCGTCCATGATCACGTGGACCGTCGGCCGCACGTACCGGGAGTTCGCCAAGACCGAGATCCGCGAGCACCTGCTGCGCGTGGTGGAGCCCCTGGCGGACGTCCGGGTCGGCGCGTCCCTGCCCGAGCAGGTCGAACTCATTTTGGGGCGGGACGATGAGGGCTACGTGGTGCACCTGCTCAACCAGACGGGAGCACGGCGGCGCTCGTTCGGTCCGCACGTGCCCGTCGGCGACGGCCGCCTGGTGCTGCACCGTGCGACCGGCGACGAGTCGGCCGTCTCGCTCGTGACCCGTCAGGAGCTCGGCACGCGGATGGACGGGGGCGCCCTCGTCATCGACCTCCCCGTCATCGACCTGTTCGAAGTCGTCCGCATTCGCTCGGCCACGGTGCGGGAGGACGTGAGACGGGCCGCCGCCTCCTGACGGGCGTCACGTGCGGGCCGGACCGGTGCGGCCCGCGGCGAGGTGCGTGCGGCGGCGCCGGGCGGTCGAGCCGCGCACGATGAGGCGCACGGGGAGCGGCATCGGCCGCACGGGAGGGCTCGCGGGCTCGCCGCGGTGCGCGAGGACGGCGTGGACGGCCGCCCTGCCCTGGGCGCGCAGCGGGGCGGCCACGGTGGTCAGTCCCGGAGAGACGATCCGGGCGGGGAAGATGTCGTCGAAGCCGATCACGCTGACCTCCTCCGGCACCCGGATCCCGGTGCTCTGGAGGGCGAGCATCAGGCCGATCGCGAGCTGGTCGTTGTAGGTCACGACGGCCGTCGGCGGGTCGGCGTGCAGCCGGGCGGCCGCCGCGCGGCCGCCCGCGACCGTGGGCGCGAACGGGCCGATGCGCTGCGCCCGGCGGCCGAGGTCCGCGGCCGACTCGCGGAGCGTGCGCCACCGCATCCCGTCCGCCCACGACGCCTCCGGCCCGGCGACGTAGGTCAGCGCCCGATGCCCCAGCCCGGCGAGATGTTCGGCGGCCCGGCGCATGCCGCACGCGTCGTCGAGGACGATGCTCGGGACGTCCGCGACGTCGCGGTTGAGGACGACCGTGGGGCGCTGCCCGGCGACCACGCGGATGGCGGAGTCGGGCAGGCGGGTGCCCGCGAGGACGATGCCCTCCACCCCGGGCAGCGCGCGACGGAGGCTGTCGCGCTCGAGCGTGTCGGACTCCTGCGCGTCGATGAGCAGCAGGACGTAGCCCGCCTCGGCGGCGGCGGACTCGGCGCCGCGGATGATCTCGGCGTAGAAGGAGTTGGTCACGTCGGACACGACGAGGGCGAGCATCGACGTGCGCGTGCCCGCGGCCGCCGGCGACGCCGGCGCCGTGCGGTAGCCGAGTTCGGTCGCCACCCGCCGGATGCGCTCGGCGGTCTCGGCGTTGACCCGCCCCGGCCGGGAGAAGGCCCGCGACACCGTGGAGGCCGCGACCCCCGCCGCCTGCGCCACATCGTAGATCGTCGGTGGTCTGCCGGAACGGTTCGCGGTGCCGGTCATCGTTCCTCACCCCCACTCGATGAGAATGACGCTCTCAAGTGATGGAGACAACATATGGCAACTGCTTGCCGCCGCGCACGAGGCGATCGTCTGATGGGGCGCGTAACCCAGGCGCAACATCCCGTCCACCCGACGGTTCTCCAGACGAAGGACCCCCACATGCGCATTCGATCCACCGGCCGGAGACGGGCCCTGACCGCGCTGGCCGCGGCCGCGGTGGTGGCGACGGCGTCCTGCGGCGCCCCCGGCGGACGGTCGTCGGCGGACGCCGCGACGCTGTCCCTCGCCGTCCAGGGAGCCCCCAACTCGTTCGACCCCGCGCAACTCGTCGACGGCACGCAGTCCTACGTCTGGAGCGCGGTCTACGACTCCCTGCTCATGGTCGACAACGAGGGCGAACTCAAGCCGAACGCCGCCGAGAGCTGGAACCACTCCGACGACGGGAAGACGCTCACCCTGAAACTGCGGCAGGGCATGACCTTCAGCAGCGGCGACCCGGTGACCTCCGCCGCGGTGAAGGCGACCCTGGAGCGGACGATGGCGACGCCGGGTCCGAACCGGTTCAGGCTGGCCGCGGTCGAGACGGTCGAGACGCCGGACGAACGCACGATCGTCCTCCGGCTGAAGGAACCGGACGGGGCGCTGACGCACGCGCTCGCCACGACGGTCGGGGTGATCGGCGACCCGAAGACCCTGGACACCGAGCGGACGGCGCTCGACCCGGTCGGGTCGGGCCCGTACGTCCTGGACGACTCGACGGTCAACGGCTCGAAGTACGTCCTGAAGAAGCGGGACGACCACTGGAACGCGAAGGCGTACCCGTTCGAGACCGTCGAGATCCGCGTGATCAAGGACCGCACGGCCACCGTCAACGCGCTGCAGTCGGGTGCGCTGAACGCGGCGAGCGTCGAGGTCGCGCACGTCGACCGGCTGAGGTCCGCGGGGTTCGACACGAAGTTCATCGAGGCCGAGGCCGTGGGAACGCTGTCCCTCGCCGACCGGGACGGTGAGGTGCTCAAGCCCCTCGGGGACGAGCGGGTGCGCCGCGCGATCAACATGGCGTTCGACCGCGACAAGATCGTCCAGCAGTTGCTGCACGGGGCCGGCGAGCCGACGCGGCAGCTCTTCAACCCCAAGGGCGACGCGTACGATCCCGCTCTCGAGAAGGCGTACTCCTACGACCCCGCGACCGCGAAGAAGCTCCTGGCCGAGGCCGGATACGCGGACGGGTTCGCCGTCCACATGCCGAGCCTGTTCTTCACCAAGCCGTTCGAGCCCACGATCACCCAGTCGCTCGGGGAGATCGGGATCGAGGTCACCTGGGACCCGACGCCCCCGCAGAACAGCGTCTCGGCGATCGCGTCGGAGAAGTACGGGATGTTCGTCATGGTCGAGGGGTTCAACGCCACCCCCGTCGAGGTGCAGGACTACCTCGCCCCGGACGGCCCCAAGAACGTCTTCGACTCCACGGACCCCGAGCTCGAGGAGCTGCTCGACCGGGTGAACGCCGAGCAGGACCCCGCGAAGGCGGCGGAGCTGTACAGGCGGATCAACGCCTTCACGGTCGAGAACGCCTGGTCCGCGCCGATCTTCTACAGCGGGCGTCACTGGGTGACCGGCGACGGCGTCGAGTTCCTCGGCGACGGCTCGAACACGTTCCCCACCGTCCGGGCGTTCGGCGTCTCCGGCTAGCCCCGGACGCCGCGGGCGGCGTCCGGCCGCACGCGGGGTCCGCCCACCCCCGAAGGAGACCCCATGTTCCTGTACGCACTGCGGCGGGCGGCCACCGGCCTGGTGCTCGCGGTGCTGGTCACGCTGATCACGTACCTGCTGCTGAGCCTGTCCTTCGACGACATCGTCCGGGGCAGGCTCGGTCCCGCCGCCACCCCCGAGTCCGTCCGGGCGATGAAGACGGACCTGGGCCTGGACCGCCCGGTGCTCGTCCAGTACTTCGACTGGCTGTCCCACGCCGTTCGCGGCGACTTCGGCATCTCCTACTTCACGAGCGAGCCGGTCGGGCCCGCGGTGGCCTCCCGGCTCGGCGTGACGATGTCGATCGTGGTCGTCGCGCTGATCGCCACGATCGTCGTCGGCGTCGCGCTCGGGGTGCTCGCGGCGACGCGCGGCGGCGCCGTGGACCGGCTGGCCCAGAGCGCCTCGCTCACCGGCTACCTGCTGCCGAACCTGCTGATCGCGATCGTGCTCGTCGTCGTCCTGGCGATCAACCTGAAGCTGCTGCCGGCCACCGGGTACACGCCCGTCACCGAGAACCCGGCGCGCTGGGCGGCGTCGATCGCCATCCCGGTGATCGCGCTGGTGGTGTCCGCCGTGGCGTCGCTGACCGCGCAGGTCCGCGGGTCGATGATCGACGAGCTGCGCCGCGACTACGTCCGGACGCTGCGAACGCGCGGCATCCGCACCCGCTCGGTCGTCCTGCGGCACGCGCTGCGCAACGCCGCGGGACCCGCGCTGACCGTGCTGTCGTTCGAGTTCATCGGGATGCTGGGCGGTGCGCTCGTCATCGAGACGGTGTTCGCGTTGCCGGGCTTCGGCACGTACGCGTTCGACGCGTCGCTGCAGGGCGACGTCCCGATCATCATGGGCGTCACCGTGTTCGCCGTCCTCATGGTGGTGAGCGTGAACCTCGCCGTCGACCTCGTGAACGGCTGGCTCAACCCGAAGGCGAGGGTCCATTGAGCACGGACGCACCGAACCCGACCGAGGAGACCTGCGAGACCGGCGCGGCGCCGTCCCGCCGCAGCTCGGCGGCGCGGCGGCTGCTGCGGGACCCGCAGGCCGTCGTCACCGCCGGGCTGCTGCTGGTCATCGTCGTCCTCGGCCTGCTGGCCCCGCTGCTGGCCGGGCACGGCCCGAACGAGGCGTCGCTCGACGCGATCAACGCCGATCCCGGGACGCCCGGGTATCCGCTGGGCGGCGACGGCAGCGGCCGCGACATCTTCGCCCGGCTGCTCCACTCGATCAACACGAGCGTCGTGTCGGCGCTCATCGCGGCGAGCATCGCGCTCGCCATCGGCGTCACCGCCGGGCTCGTCGGCGGGTACTTCGAGCGGCGCGTCCGGGGGCTCACCGAGTGGGCGTTCAGCCTCATCATGACGCTGCCGGGCCTGCTGCTGCTCATCGTGCTGATGCCGGTGACCGGCGGCGACTACCGGACGACCATGGCGATCTTCGGGGTGCTGCTGTCGCCGGGCATCTACCGGCTGGTGCGCAACCTGGTCGTCGGGGTGAAGAACGAGACGTACGTGGACGCCGCGCGCGTCTCGGGGCTGACGACCCCGCGCATTCTCGGACGGCACGTGCTGGTCGCCGTCCGGGGACCGGTCGTCATCGCGACCGCGTTCCTGGCGGGCCAGGCGATCACCCTGCAGTCCGGGCTGGCGTTCCTCGGCGTCGGATCGAGCGCCGCCCCGAGCTTCGGGGCGATGATCTCCGAGGGCTTCCTGAACCTGTACGAGGAGCCGCTCCAGTTCGTCTGGCCGAGCGCGCTGCTCGGGATCATCAACGCCGCGCTGGTCCTGTTCGGCAACGCCCTGCGCGACACGCTCCAGGGTGCGCAGCCGAAGCCTGCCAAGATCGTCCGAACCGGGCCGGAGGCGGCGGCGCCCGCGGACGCGGGCCCGGCGGCCGGGCTGCTGACGGTCGAGGACCTCGCGATCGCCTACCCCGCGCCGTCGGGCGAACTGCAGGAGGTCGTCTCCGGGGTGACGCTGAGCCTGTCGTCCGGGGAGACGCTCGGGCTGGTCGGCGAGTCGGGTTCGGGGAAGACGCAGACGGCGTTCGCGGTCCTCGGCGTGCTCCCCGCGGAGGCCGTCGTCACCCGCGGCTCGATCCGGCTGGACGGACGGGAGCTGCTGGGCCTCGGCGAGGGAGAGCTGCGCGACGTCCGCGGCCGGTCGATCGCGTACGTCCCGCAGGAGCCGATGTCGAACCTCGACCCGTCGTTCACCGTGGGCGCCCAGCTCGTGGAGGGCGTCCGCGCGGCGGCGACGTCCCGGATCTCGCGGCGGGACGCCCGCGCGCGGGTGCTCGCACTGCTGAAGAGGGTCGGCATCCCCGACCCCGAGCGGACGTTCCGGTCGTACCCGCACCAGATCTCGGGCGGGATGGCGCAGCGGGTGCTGATCGCGGGCGCGGTCGCGAGCCGCCCGGTCCTGCTGATCGCGGACGAGCCGACGACCGCGCTGGACGTGACCGTGCAGGCGGAGATCCTCGACCTGCTGCGCGACCTCGAGAAGGAGCTGAACATGGCCGTGCTGCTGGTCACCCACGACTTCGGGGTGGTCGCCGACATCTGCGACCGGGTCGCGGTGATGCGGCACGGCGAGATCGTCGAGACCGGGACCACCGCCGAGCTCTTCGGCGACCCGCGGCACGCCTACACGCGGATGCTGCTCGACTCCATCCCGGGCGACGCCGTGCGGTCCGATCCGCCGCCCGGCGACGCCGCCGGACGCGGCCCGGGCCCGTCCGGGGAGACCGTCGCGAAGGAGGCCCGATGACGGCGCCGCTCCTCGACGTGGACGGCCTGCGCGTCGCCTACCCCGGACGCGGCTTCCGGGCGCGCCCGGTGGAGGTGCTGCACGGCGTGTCCCTGACGGTCGGCGAGGGCGAGACGCTCGGCGTCGTCGGCGAGTCCGGGTCCGGGAAGACGACCATCGGACGCGCCGTCCTCGGCCTCGTGAAGCCGAGCGGCGGCCGCGTCCGGTTCCAGGGCCGGGACATCACGCACGCGCCGGCACGCGCGCGCCGCGCGCTCGCCCGCGACCTGCAGGTCGTGTTCCAGGACCCGTACGGCTCGCTGAACCCGAACCTGACGGTCGGCGACATCCTGAGCGAACCGCTGGTGGTGCAGGGCGCCTCCCTCAAGGACGCGCGGGCGCGGATGCGGGCACTGCTGGACCAGGTGGGCCTCCCGGCGAACGCGCCGGAGCGGCTCCCCCGCGAGTTCAGCGGCGGGCAGCGCCAGCGCGTCGCCATCGCCCGCGCCCTCGCCCCGGAGCCGCGGCTGATCGTCTGCGACGAGCCGGTGTCGGCGCTGGACCTGTCGACGCAGGCCCGCGTGCTCGATCTGTTCATCGACATCCAGCGGCGCACCGGCGTCGCCTACCTGTTCGTGTCGCACGACCTCGCGGTCGTCCGGCACGTGAGCCACCGGGTGAGCGTGGTGTACCGGGGCGACATCGTCGAGACCGGACCGGCGGGCGCGGTCACCTCGGAACCCGAGCACCCCTACACCCGCCGGCTCCTGCTGGCCGCGCCCGTCGCCGACCCGGACGAGCAGGCACGGCGACGCGCGGAACGGCGACGCCTCCAGGACGCCGAGATCGGACAAGGAGCCCACGGATGACCCGCCCATCCGGACTTCGCGTGGAACTGGCTGGGCCGGTTCGCGTTCTTCTTCGGCCAGGCGTCGTGCACGACGTACCTCACGTTCCTGATCGCGCAGCGTCCGCGGGCGGGAGGCGGACCGGGACAACTCATGGCAACCCGTTGCCACCCCTTCGCCGCGCCGCCGACGATTCTCATCGGTCGCGCACCGAGACCGCCGGGAGGATCTGTGAAGCGGACGCCGTTCGACTCGGGCTGGGTTCGAGAGCGTCCGGGCGCCCGAGGCGGGCGGCTCGTCCGGGTTCTACCCGGGCGGCGTGTACGAGTACCGCAAGACGTTCACGGTCCCCGAGGAGTGCCGGGCGCACCGCGATTCCCTGTGGTACTCGGGCGCCGGAGCCCACCGGAGCGTCCACCTCGTCGTCGGCGATCCCGTGTACATCGCCCTCGACGGCGTACGGATCACGACACCGGACGCCGACGCCGTTCGTCAAGTACCACGCCCGCGGCGTGAGCACCGGAACGCCGGCGCGGCTGCTGGAACGTCACGGGCTCGCCGGAAGCGGGCGCGAGTGAGCTTCCCCCCTCATCACCCGGACGGCCCGGTGGCCGAGTCCGCGACAGGAGCAGCCCCATGCTGAAACCACGATCCACTCCCACCCGCGAGCAGGTGAACCTGGACGGCCTCTGGCGGTTCGCCCTCGACGGCGCCGCCGGGCCCGAACCATGGAACGGTCCGCTCGACACGCCGCTGGAGGCGGCCGTCCCGGCGAGCTACAACGACCTGTTCACCGACCCCGCGATCCGCGACCATGTCGGGTGGGTCTGGTACCAGCGGACGGCCCGCGTGCCGCGCGGCTGGACGGACGAGCGCGTCCTGCTCCGGGTCGACGCGGCCACCCACGAGGGCCGCGTCTACGTCGACGGCGTGCTCGTCGCCGAGCACGTCGGCGGCTACACGCCGTTCGAGGCCGACATCACCGGGCAGGTGCGCCCCGGCGACGAGTTCCGCCTGACGATCGGCGTGAACAACGAGCTGACGAACGTGACGATCCCGCCCGGCACGGTCACCGTGTCGCGGAGCGGCCGCCGCGAGCAGCAGTACAAGCACGACTTCTACAACTACGCCGGGCTGGCGCGCTCGGTCTGGCTGCACAGCGTGCCGCCGGTGCACGTCACGGACGTCACGATCACGACCGGCCTCGACGGCACGGTCGGGACGGTCGGATACTCGGTCGCGACGAGCGCGGGCGCGCCCGTCCGCGTGCGGGCGCTCGACGCGGACGGCGCTGAGGTCGCGGCGGCCGCCGGCGCGGACGGCGTCCTGCGGATCGACGGCGTGACGCCGTGGCGGCCGGGCGCCGCGTACCTGTACGAGCTGGTCGTGGAGGTGCTCGACGAGGACGGGGACGGCGTCCTCGACGTCTACCGGGAGCCGTTCGGCGTCCGCACGGTCGAGGTGCGCGGCACCGAGTTCCTGATCAACGGCGAGCCGTTCTACTTCACCGGGTTCGGCAAGCACGAGGACACCCCCGTGCGCGGCAAGGGGCACGACGACGCCTATCTCGTGCACGACTTCCAGCTCATGGACTGGATCGGCGCGAACTCCTTCCGCACCTCCCACTACCCGTACGCGGAAGAGGTGCTGGAGTTCGCCGACCGGCACGGCGTCGTCGTCATCGACGAGACCGCGGCCGTCGGGCTCAACCTGGCCGTCCAGGGCGGGCTCACCGGGCGTCCGCACGACCCCACCTGGGCGCCGGAGGCGTTCGGCGCGGCCACCCGCGCGGCTCACGCCCGCCACCTCCGGGAGCTGATCGCCCGCGACAAGAACCACCCGAGCGTCGTGATGTGGTGCCTGGCCAACGAGTCCTCCTCCGCCGAGGAAGGGGCGCGGGAGTACTTCGAGCCGCTGGTGGAGCTGACCCGCGAGCTCGACCCGACCCGCCCGATCACCCACACCGCCTGGCTGGGCGCGACCGGCGACAACGACCTCATCGCCGACCTCTTCGACGTCGTCACCGTCAACCGCTACTACGGCTGGTACATCGCCAACGGCGACCTCGAGGCGGCCGAGCGGTACCTGGAGCACGACCTGCGCGGCTGGGTGGAGAAGTTCGGCAAGCCCGTCATGATGGGCGAGTACGGCGCCGACACCATGCCCGGCCTGCACTCGGTATGGGACGTCCCCTGGACGGAGGAGTACCAGCGGGCCTACTTCGAGATGAACCACCGGGTGTTCGACCGGTTCGAGGCGTTCGTCGGCGAGCACGTCTGGAACTTCGCCGACTTCGCCACGTCCAACGGCATCCACCGCGTGGACGGCAACAAGAAGGGCGTGTTCACCCGCGACCGGCGGCCGAAGAGCGCCGCGCACGCCCTCCGGGCGCGCTGGAAGGGCCTGAACGGCCGGAAACCGACCGCGAGGTGATCACGATGCCGCCCCTGCTGACCGGGGAGGACGCGCGGGACGCCGACCGCGCGGGCGCGCTGCTGCGCACGTCCGGACGGCTCGCCGTGGCGTTCTCCGGCGGCGTGGACTCCTCGGTCCTGCTCGCGATCGCCGTCCGGGAGCTGGGCGCGGACCGGGTGCTGGCCGTGCTCGGCGTCTCCCCCAGCCTCGCGGCGGACGAGCGGCGCGCGGCGCACGAGGTCGCCGCGCACGTCGGCGCGACCGTGGTGGAGGTCGAGACCCGCGAAGGCGATGCGCCCGCCTACCGCGCCAACGGCCCCGACCGGTGCTTCCACTGCAAGGACGAGCTGTTCACGCGGATCTCGGCGGAGGTCGCGGCGGCGCACGGCGTCACCGCCGTCGCCTACGGGGAGAACGCCGACGACGCGCGCCGCCCCGACCGTCCCGGCTCCCGGGCCGCGGCGGAGCACCGGGTGCTGCGCCCGCTCGCCGACGCGGGCCTCGGCAAGGCGGCGGTCCGGCGGATCGCCGCCGCGTTCGGCCTGCCGTCGGCGGACAAGCCGGCCGCGCCGTGCCTGGCGTCCCGGATCCCGCACTTCGCGGAGGTCACCCCGGAGAAGCTGGCGCAGGTGGAGGAGGCCGAGCGGGCGCTGCGGCGGCTGGGGCTGCGCGACTGCCGGGTCCGGCACCACGGCGAGGTCGCCCGCATCGAGGTCCCGGTCGCCGACATCGCGCGGCTGGCGGGCGGGCTGCGCGCGGACGTCCTGGCGGCGGTGCGGCGGGCGGGGTTCCGCATGGTCGCCGTCGACCTGGCCGGCATCCAGTCGGGCGCGTTCACGCTGCCGCTGGTGGAGGTGCGGCATGGCTGACGCGTGGCGCCCTCCGGCGTTGTTCGCCCGGCTCGACCACGACCGGACGGCGCGCCGCGGCTACCCGGAGGCGGTGTACTGCGAGGGCAAGACCCCGGAGCAGGTGCGCGCCATCGCCGCGCGGCTGCGCGAACGCGGAACCGGGGGCGGCGCCGCGCTGTTCACGCGCGCCGGGCCCGAGCACGCGCGGGCGGTGACCACCGAGCTGCCGGACGCGCGCCACGAGCCCGGCGCACGGCTGCTGGCGTGGCCGCCCGAGCCGCCGGAGCCGTCCGGCGGGCACGTGGTCGTGCTGGCCGCGGGCACGTCCGACCTGCCGGTGGCGCGCGAGGCCGAGCTGACCGCGCGTCACCTCGGGCGTCCGTGCGAGCTGGCCGTGGACGTGGGCGTCGCGGGCCTGCACCGCGTCCTCGGTCTGCTCGGCACGCTTCGTGCGGCCCGCGCGATCGTCGTGGCGGCGGGCATGGACGGGGCGCTGGCGAGCGTGGTCGCGGGCCTGGTGCCCGCGCCCGTCGTCGCGGTGCCGACGTCGGTGGGGTACGGCGCGGCGTTCGGCGGGCTGGCGCCGCTGCTGTCGATGCTCAACGCGTGCGCCCCGGGCGTCGCGGTGGTCAACATCGACAACGGGTACGGCGCCGGGCACCTGGCCGCGCAGATCGCGGCACCGCACTGAACCGACCGCACTGAACCGACCGCACTGAACCGACCGCACTCGGCCGACCGCACTCGGCCGACCGCACTCGGCCGACCGCCCTCGGCCGACCGCCCGAGTCACGCGGGCGGGGCCGCCTCCAGGCCGGGCGGTGCCGGCTCGCCGTGCGCGAGCCCGGCGGCGTGCGCGGCGGCGACGGCGGCGTCGAGGACCGCGCGGACGGGGACGCCGCGTGCGGCGGCGAGGCGGGCGGCGTCCTCGAACTCGGGGGCCGCCTGCACGATGCGGCCGTCCCGGTGCCCCACCTTGACCGGCAGCCGCGCGCCGAGGACGTCCACCCGCGCCCAGCCGCGCCGCAGCATCGTCTTGCGGACGGTCCGCTCCCGGACGCCGAGCGTGCTGGTCAGCCGGAACATCGCCGTCCGCAGCCCGTCCGCCCGCCCCGGCGGGCCCAGCACGCACAGCGTGTGCGCCGGGCGGCCCTTCTTCATCAGGACGGGGACGAGCCACGCGTCGGACGCCCCCGCCTCCAGCAGGGCCGCCAGGACGCCCGGCCACACGCGCGGGTCGAGGTCGTCGACGTTGGCCTCCAGGACGACCGCCTCGGCCGCGCTCCCCCCGTCCACCGGCCTTTCCCCGGCGGCGCCGAGGAGGACGCGCACGACGTTGGGCCGTCCGGGAGTGTCGCGGGAACCGGCGCCGACGCCCGTCGCCTCCAGCCGCATGGGCGGCAGGCCGCGCTCCTCGCGGGCGAGCACGGCGAGCAGCGCCATGCCGGTGGGCGTGGCCAGCTCGCCGTCGCCGCCGGCGAGGACGCGCCGTCCGGCCGCCAGCTCGGCGACGGCGGGCACGGGCACCGGCATGTCGCCGTGCGCGGTCGCGACGCGTCCCGCGCCGACGGCGACCGGGCCCGCGGCCACGTCGGTCACCGCCAGGTCGTGCAGGGCCGCGCAGACCCCGACGACGTCCGCGATGGAGTCCCACGCGCCGACCTCGTGGAAGGCGACGTCGTCGGCGGCGACGCCGTGCACGCGCCCCTCGGCCGCGGCGAGCCGCCCGAACACCGCCAGCGCGTCCTCGCGCACCCGGGCGGGCAGGTCGGCACCCGCGAGCAGCCGCCGGACGTCGCGCCACGTCCGGTGCGGGTGGCCGTCCCCGCCCGGGACGACCCGGACGCGCGCCGCCCGCATCCCCGCTCGCGTCACCTCCTCGCGCACGAGCCGGACCTCGCCCGGGACCACCGCCTCCACCGCCGCCCGGACGGACGACGGCGCGGCGCCCGCGTCGAGCAGCGCGGCCAGCAGCATGTCCCCCGCGACGCCCGCCGAGGCGTCGATCCACGCGGTCCGCATCCGCTCAGCCGCGCAGCCGGTACAGCACCTCGCCCGCCTGCGGCACGACGAGCGCGTCCGGGTCGGCGGCGAACGCGTCGACGTCGACGGCGGCCGGGTCGAGGTGGTCGAGATTCGCGCGGCGCACGACGTCCTCCGGGATGCCCGTCGCCAGCGTGACGGTGACCCGGCACCGCTCGCCGCGCTCCGGGTCGTAGGTGCCCGCGCCGCGCAGGTGGGTGGAATGGGCGAGAACGCCCCAGTGCAGATGCCGGAAGCGGTCCCACTGCTTCGTGAAGTAGTCGCGGCAGTGGTAGCCGATCTCCTCGATCTCGGGGTGCATCGCCGAGATCGTCCGGACGTGCGGCGCGTACAGGACGACCTGGCCGCCGTCCGCGACGACCGGCTCGACCTTGTAGAAGCCCTTCGCCGCCGTCCACATGTCGTCGTACTTGCCGGGAATCACCGACAGCACCCGCCGCACCGGCGCGTCCAGGTAACGGACATGGACGCCGGTCGACACCTCGGCCGCCGCCGCCCACGCCTCCTCCGGGGAGCCGAACGCCAGCGAGTGCAGCTCCCCGGAACCGGACGCGACCACCGCGCACAGCGCGAGCCTGCGGCCCGGGATCAGCGCGGCCGCCTCGTCGATGAGGGCGCGGACGGGCGTGACACCGCGCGTGCCGATGATGTCCGCACTGGTGATCAGGGCGCCCAGCCAGTGCGAGAGGTCGATCACGTCGGCGTGCGCGACGCCCGGGAAGAAGTACTTGTTGCCGCCGGAGAACCCCACGACCTCGTGCGGGAACACCGGCCCGACGACGAGCGCGACATCGTGCTCCACGACGGCCCGGTTGATCCGCACGTCCACCCCGTGGTGCAGCAGCCCGCCGGACAGCTCGCCCACCCGCGCCGCGCCGATCGCGCCGAGCGAGACGAACGTCGACGGCTCCCACCACGCGTGGTTGAGCACGGTCATCCCGGGGAGCGCGGGGACGTGCGCCGCCAGTTCCGCGTCGCTCATCGGCGCGTGCGTCCCCAGCGCCACGAGGACGGTCAGCCGGGAGACGCGGCCGTGCAGCGCGGCGTGGACGGCGCGCAGCAGCATCGGCAGCGGGCAGCTCCGGGTGCCGTCGGGCACGACCAGGCACACGCTGCGGCCGTCCAGATCCTCCGCCGCGAGCCCTTCGGCGACGAAGTCCGCCGCCTGCTCGTCGGAGAGAACGCCGTGCGGGCCGCCGATCCGGTGCGTCATGGCGCCAGCGGATCACGCCCGCCGTCCCACGGGCAACCGCGCACGGCAACATGTGGCAACCGATTGCCCGGCGCGCCGGACGCCGACGACCATTCGGCACATGCCGATCCATCTGCATCCCGACCGGCTGCTGCCCGCCGATCCCGGCGTGCGCGCGCTGGCGCGGCGGCTCTACGACTCCGTCCGGGGACTCGCGATCCTGTCGCCGCACGGTCACGTCGACGCGCGGCTGCTGGTCGAGGACGAACCGTTCGGCGACCCGGCGAGCCTGCTGATCTCCCCGGACCACTACGTCACCCGGCTGCTGCACGCCGACGGCGTCCCGCTGCACGAGCTCGGCGTGGGACGCGGCTTGCTGTCCGAGACCGCCGCCCGGACGGCGTGGCGGCGGCTGTGCGAGCACTGGCCGGTCTTCCGCGGAACGCCCGTCCGGTACTGGCTGGAGGCCGAACTCGGCGAGGTCTTCGGCGTCGAGGACCGTCCCGCACCGGACACCGCCGACCGGATCTACGACCGGATCGCCGAGCGGCTCGCGGAACCGTCCTTCCGCCCGCGCGCACTGTTCGAGCGCTTCGGCATCGACGTGCTCGCCACGACCGACGATCCCTGCGACGATCTCACCGCGCACCGCGCCCTCGCCGAGGACGCCGCCTGGCGGGCGCGGGTCGTCCCCACGTTCCGTCCCGACCGCTACCTGGAGCCGGACCAGGCCGGCTGGGCCGAGGCGGTCAGGCGGCTGGGCGAGGCCGCCGACACCGACACGTCCGGCTATGACGGATACATCCGGGCGCTGGAAGCGCGGCGCCGCCACTTCGTCGCGCACGGCGCGACGTCCGCCGACCACAGCCACGCGGACGTCCGCACGGACCCGCTGCCGTCCCGCGACGCCGCCCGCATCTACCGCGCCGCCCTCGCCGGCGACGCGACGGAGGCGGAGACGCTCGCGTTCCGGCGGCACATGCTGCTGGAGATGGCCCGCATGTCGTGCGAGGACGGTCTCGTGATGACGCTGCACCCGGCGGTGCGCCGCAACCATCACGCGCCGACCCTGCACCGCTACGGCCCCGACACCGGCCACGACATCCCCCTGCGCGCCGAGTTCACCGACGCGCTCCGGCCGCTGCTGGAGCGGTACGGAACCGCGGACGGCTTCCGGCTCGTCCTGTTCACCATCGACGAGACGGCGTTCTCCCGGGAGATCGCGCCGCTCGCCGGCTTCTACCCGTCGGTGTACGCGGGGGCGCCCTGGTGGTTCCTCGACGCGCCCGACGCGATCCGCCGGTTCCAGCGGTCCGTCACCGAGACGGCGGGACTCTCCCGCACCACCGGATTCGTCGACGACACCCGCGCCTTCTGCTCCATCCCGGCCCGGCACGACATGTCCCGCCGCCTGGACAGCGGCTTCCTCGCCGAACTGGTGGCCGAGCACCGGCTGACCGAGGAAGAGGCATTCGAGACGGCCGCGGAACTGGTCACCGTCAATCCGCGCCGGGCGTTCAAGCTGTGATGCCCCCGCTGACCCGTGCCCGCGACGGCCGTCCGTCCGCCCCGGTGCGGATCCTCCACCTCGGCCTCGGCGGTTTCTTCCGCGCCCACCAGGCCTGGTACACCGAGAACTCGCCGGACGCCCCGCAGTGGGGCATCGCCGCGTTCACCGGCCGCAGCACGCGGACCGCGGACCGCCTGAACGCCCAGGACGGGATGTACACGCTGGTCGCGCGCGGCCCCGGCGGCGACCGCTTCGAGCGGATCGGCTCCGTCTCCGCGGCGCACCCCGGCGGCGACCACGCGGCCTGGCTGGAGTACTGGCGCGACCCCCGCCTGGCGGTCGTCACGCTGACGGTGACCGAAGCCGGGTACGCCCGAACGCCCGGCGGCGGCCTCGACACCGGCCTCCCGGACGTCCGCGCCGACATCGCGACGCTCCGCGCCTCCCCGCACGCCCCCGTCGGCACCGCGGCGGCCAGGCTGCTGGCCGGGCTGGCCGCACGCCGGCGGGCCGGCGGCGGGCCGGTGGCGATCGTGCCGTGCGACAACCTCCCCGGCAATGGCCGGACGGTCGCCCGGATCGTCCGGGAACTCGCCGACGCGATCGGCCCGGCCTGGGCGCGGGCGGCGGCGCACGCCTCCTACGTGGACACCGTCGCGGACCGCATCACCCCCTGGCCGACGGACGAGACCGCGGCGGCGGTGGCCGCCGCCACCGGCCGGACCGACGCCGCCCCCGTCATGGCGGAACCGTTCGCCGAATGGGCGCTGTGCGGGGACTTCCCCGCGGGACGTCCGCGCTGGGAAGCCGCCGGCGCCCGTTTCGTCCCCGACATCGCCCCCTACGAGCGCCGCAAGCTCCGGCTTCTCAACGGCGGCCACTCGCTCCTCGCCTACGCCGGCTCCCTGCGCGGCCACACCACCGTCGCCGACGCCATGACCGACCCGCTCTGCCGGACGTGGCTCGACGCGTGGTGGGACGAGGCGTCCGCCGGACTGGACGCCGACCCCGGCCTGCCCGCCTACCGCGCCGCGCTCGTCGAACGCTTCTCCAACCCGCGGATCGCCCACGCCCTCGCCAAGATCGCGGAGAACGGCGCCGACAAGCTCCTCGACCGCGTCGTTCCCACCGTCCGCAGTGCACGCCGAAACGGGGCGACCCCCGTCGCCGCGGTCCGGATCATCGCGGCATGGCTGCTGTACCAACGCGGCGACGCCGCCGGATCCGCGTCCGGCTCGCTCCGGGACGCGGCATCCGGCGTCCTGCACCGGCTCGACCCGGCCCTGGCCCTCGATCCCGATCTGGTGGACGCCGTCGCCTCGCAGGCCGACGAGCTGCTCCTGAAGTGACGACGGAACGCCCTTCGCAACCCGGCGCCGTCCCGCACATCGGAGCGGCGCGGGGCGGGAACGTCCGACCTCCACGCTATGGTCCGTCCTCATGAACACACTCCACACCAGCCTCGCCGAGAAGGCCCGGGCGTGAGCCGCTACAGAGGACCCGCCACTCTGATCAGCAGCGACGGAGCCGAAGTCGAGGTCTACGTCGATCTGCGCTCCAAGCAGCGGGAGTGGTCGGGAACGGCGACCATCGCCGACTTCGACGCCGGCGACACTCATGACCGGACGTTGAGGCTTCCCGACGGCCGCGAGGGGCAGGTCACGCTCGGCGATTCGGAAGCCTGGTCGGACATCCTCACGCTGGTCGGAAGCGGTCCGCCGCCGTTCGCCTGAACAGATCGTCCGACCGACGAACGCACACGCCACCGCACCTGGGTAGACGATCGCCGCCGGGCCCTACCGGCCAGGCCGCGTTGCGGGAACTGCAGAACGCGGCGCCGGCGGCGCCGTGCCCGGAACTGCTGGACCGCATCCCGACCGGGGCGGTCGATCTCGACCGGCTACCCGGGACGGTCCTGCGGCGGTTGCTGGATGCGTTCGCCGTGCAGATGCGTCACGATGGGGACGCCAACCGGGTGGACGTCCAGGTCACGATCACGCCCGGGACGTTCGACACGCAGGCGGGCGCCGCGAGAGCGGCGATCGCTGGTGTTTGGACGGACGGCGATGGCGATCTTGCAGCCATGCGCGTGGTACCCCCTACCGGATTCGAACCGGCGCTACCGCCTTGAAAGGGCGGCGTCCTAGGCCGCTAGACGAAGGGGGCCCGGTGTCGTGGCGCGTGCGCCACTCGACCGTGACAAGTGTAGGGGACAACGTGGCCGCCCGCACAAACGGTTATCCCCCTTCGGACGCGGACGTGCGGGGCGAGGCGCCGAACGGGGACGGCGAGGGCGGCGGGGACGGGGTGCGGGACGGCCAGTCGGACGGCCACTCGGACGGGAACGGGGAGGTCGGGGAGGACGGCGGCGCGATCGCGGGCGGGCGCGGCCGGATCGCCCGGTCCGGTTCGGGTTCGAGCTGGCGCTCGATGTTGGCCGAGGTGAGGCCGAGGCCGCCGAGGCGCAGGTCGTCCCAGCCCTGCAGGCGCTTGCTGGAACGGTTGAAGTACAGGACGGACAGTTCGAACGGCGTCGGCTCCTCCTGCTCGAGGCCGCGCAGCCCGGCGGCGCCGGTGGAGCCCTGGACGAACAGGCGGGTGCCGGTCGGGAGGAGTTCGGTCTTGCGCGTGTGGGTGTGCCCGGACAGGACGAGCGGGGTCAGCCCGGAGAACGCCTTGCCCTCGGTGGGGTCGTGGACGACGGCGATGTCGGGGTTGGCGCGGGTCTCGCGGAGCTGCTCGGCGAGGACGGTGCCCTGCGCGTAGAGCTGCTCGGCGCCGACGTTGTCGTCGCGGGTGGACTTGTCGGGGGTGAAGCGGGGGTCGCCGACGCCGTAGACGCGCAGGCCCTCGATCTCGCGGGTCTCGTCGTCCAGGACGATCGCGTTGTCCTGCTCGGCGACGGCCTCGGCGGTGGCCTCGGAGTCGTGGTTGCCGCGGATGTAGACGTAGGGGACGTCGAGGTCCCCGATGGAGTTCGCGAACTCGTTCTCGGCCTCGCTGCCGTGGTCCATGAGGTCGCCGCTGTCGATGATGAACTTGACCTGGAACTGCGTGGCGACCGAGTCGATCACGCTCCACGCGGCCGGGTTGAGGTGGATGTCGGAGACGTGCAGGACCCGGATCGTGGACGGGTCGGGTTCGTAGACGGGGAGGGTGGACGTCGTCGCGTACAGCTCGGAGACGTTGCCGACGAGCTTGGCGAGCTGCTCGCGGTAGGCGGAGAACCGGTCGACGAGGTTCTGCGCGTCGCCGACGACCTGCGGCGCGTTCGCGAGCAGGCCGGTGTAGCGCGGCTCGCTGATCGCGCGCGGGTTGAACGTCGTCCACGTCAGCACGAGGACGGCGGCGATGCCGGTGGCGGCCGAGCCCATGCCGAGGAGGGCGCGCCGCCACGACCGGAACAGGACGAGCGTCGCGGCGAAGCTCGCGGCGAGCGCGAGGACGGCGGCGCGGACGAGGAGGTCCTTGACGCCGTCGCGGAGCTGGTCGGCGATCCGGTCGGTGAGCCGGGTCAGTTCGACGTCGTCCTCGATGAGCCGCTGGGCCTCGTCGGGGCGCACCTCGGTGAGCTTCGCCTCGAGGGCGAGCGGCCCCCAGTGGGTGTCGAGCCGCAGCGCCCCGATCGGCGGCAGTTCGAGGGCCGTCCCGCCGTGCAGGGACGGCTGGAGGCTGAGCTGCACGTTGGTGGGGCCGACGGGGGTGACGACGCGGCCGCCGAGGAGCAGGCCGATGTAACCGGCGGCGAGGCCGGCGAGGACGACGTACAGGACGCGGGACGGGCGGCTGCGCAGCACGCGCCCGGTGCGGCGGGCGCCCGCGGCGGTGCGGCGGGCGGCGGGGGCGAGTGCGGTGCGGGCACGGCGGGCGGCGGGGGAGCCGCCGAGGCGGCGGAGGCCGGCGCCGAGCCGGGAACGGGTCTGGGCCGTCGAGGCGCGGACCTTGGGCACGGGTTCCCTTCCAGTCGAGCAGAATGGCCGGTGTGATCGAGTTGACGCGCGAGGCGTTCGAGGACCTGGTGGGCGAGGCCCTCGACAGCATCCCGCCCGAGCTGACCGCCCACATGCGCAACGTCGTCATCGTCGTCGAGGATGACGCGCCCGAGGACGGCCTGCTCGGTCTTTACCAAGGCGTACCCCTAACCGAACGCGGGGACTGGTACGGCGGTGTACTGCCCGATCACATTTCGATCTACCGTCGGGAGATCCTCCGGATCTGCGAGACGGAGGAGGATGTGGTCGATGAAGTGCGGATCACCGTGGTCCATGAGATCGCCCACCATTTCGGAATCGACGATGACAGACTGCACGAGCTGGGCTACTGATCGCGAATAAGTCACGGCAATCGGGCACTGTAGGTCACATAACTGCCACGCAGCGTGAGTTAATAGGAGTGTCGCCCAACCCGGGGCGGCCCGACCTGGAGCGCGCGTGGCGGGTAGGCAGAGACGGACCGGCAGGCACCGGCGTCCGCCGGAGGCGCAGGCGACCTACCGCGAGGTGTTCGCGGTGCGGGAGTTCCGCGCGCTCTGGCTGGCGCAGGCGCTGTCGTTCATCGGCGACCAGCTCGCGCAGGTGGCGCTGGCCGTCCTGGTGTACGAGCGCACCGGCAACGCCCTGCTCACCGCCGCCACCTACGCGCTGACGTACCTGCCGCCGATCGTCGGCGGCCCCCTGCTGTCGGGCCTCGCCGACGTGTTCCCGCGCCGCACCGTGATGATCGTCTGCGATGTCGTGCGGGCGGTGCTGGTCGCGCTGATGGCCGTGCTGGCGCTGCCGTTAGGGGCGCTGTGCGTCCTGGTGTTCCTCACGGTGCTGCTGGGGACGCCGTTCACGGCGGCGCGCGCGGCGGTGCTCCCGGACGTCCTGGAGGGCGACCGGTTCGTCGCCGGGACGGCGATCAACAACATCACCCACCAGGTCACGCAGATGCTGGGGTTCCTGGCTGGCGGCGCGATCGTCGCGGCGGTCGGCGCCCGGGAGGCGCTCGCCCTCAACGCCCTGACGTTCGGCGCGTCCGCGGTGATCCTGGTCGGGGGGCTGCGGCGCCGCCCGGCGCCCAAGGACCGGGACGCCCAGTCGCTCGGCCTGTGGCGCGGCATGCGGGACGGCGCCCGCCTCGTGTTCGGGGACCCGACCCTGCGGTCCCTCGTGTCGTTCGCGTGGCTGTGCGCCTTCTACACGATCCCGGAGGGCCTCGCCGCCCCGTACGCGGCGACGTTCGACGACAGCGCGGTGACGGTGGGGCTGCTGATGTCGGCGATGCCGACGGGCATGGTGGTCGGCGCGTTCCTGTACAGCCGGTTCGTCCGTCCGGCGAGCCGGCTGCGGTCGATGGGCTGGATGGCGATGCTGGCGTGCGTGCCGCTCGTCGGTTCGGGGCTGCAGCCGCCGCTGTGGACGGTGCTGCTGCTGTGGGCGCTGTCGGGCGTGGGCAGCGCGTACCAGCTCGCGGCCAACGCGGCGTTCGTCGCCGCGGTGCCGCCGAGCGGACGCGGCCAGGCGTTCGGCCTCGCGCAGTCGGGCATCCTCGCGGGCCAGGGCCTCGGCATCCTGGTCGGCGGGGCCGCCGCCGAGGTGCTCGGCCCGCAGACGGTGGTGGCGCTCGCGGGCGCCGTCGGGCTGTCGGCCGCCGCGATGCTCACCCTGTCGTGGAACCAGATCCGCGGCACGGCGATCACGCACGCCGCGTCCGTCGTCGTCGCCAAGGCGGGCGACGACGCCCGCAGATCGGCCCCCGCCTCCTAGACGGTGGTCTTGTGCCGCTTGGTGTTGACGGCGTCCTTCGCCTTCCGGACGGCGTCCTGGAACGCCGGGGAGTCGCCGGCCTTCTTCGCGAGGTCCTCGGCGATCGACTTCGGCGCGCCCTCGTCGGGCATCAGCAGCCAGCCGATCACGTAGAGGGCGATCCCGGCGCCGCCGAACAGCGTGAAGAGGGCGAGCCCGAGCCGGACGATGTTGGGGTCCACGCCCAGGAACCGTCCGACGCCCGCGCAGACGCCCGCGACCAGGCGCCCCTCGTGGGTCCGTCTCAGCGACTTGCTTGCGGTGCTCTTCTCCATGTCCATGCCTCGATCATGCCCACCGGGGCGGCGCCTGACATCCGGGATTCGCCCTGATTCACCCCTGAGACGCCCCTGGTCCGGTAGGGGGAGACGAAACCGGCCCGAACGACCGGCTTGAAAAGCGCTTGGCGGCGTTGCGTAGGGTGAACGACTGAGACGCAGGTCAAGCGATCGTAGGGAGTCGCATGAGAATCGGGATCGTCGGGGCCACCGGCCAGGTCGGCAGCGTGATGCGGGAGATCCTCGCGGAACGCGCCTTCCCGGTCGACGAGCTGCGCCTGTTCGCGTCCGCGCGGTCCGCGGGACGCAAGCTGCCGTGGGGGGACGGCGAGATCACCGTCGAGGACGCCGCCGCGGCCGACTACGCGGGCCTCGACGTCGTCCTGTTCTCCGCGGGCAAGGGCTCCTCGAAGGAACTCGCGCCGAAGGTCGCCGCCGCCGGGGCCGTCGTCGTCGACAACTCGTCCGCGTGGCGGCTGGACCCGGACGTCCCCCTGGTGGTGTCCGAGGTCAACCCGCACGCCGCCGCGAACCGGCCGAAGGGCATCATCGCCAACCCGAACTGCACGACGATGGCCGCGATGCCGGTGCTGCGGCCCCTGCACGCCGAGGCGGGCCTGGAGGCCCTGGTCGTCTCGACGTACCAGGCGGTGTCGGGCAGCGGCCTCGCGGGCGTGTCGGAGCTGCACGAGCAGAGCCGCAAGGTCGTCGAGAACGCCGATCGGCTCACCCGCGACGGCTCCGCGGTGCAGTTCCCCGAGCCGAACGTGTACGTCCGCCCGATCGCGTTCAACGTCCTGGCGATGGCCGGGTCGATCGTGGACGACGGGCTGAACGAGACCGACGAGGAGCAGAAGCTCCGCAACGAGAGCCGCAAGATCCTCGAGATCCCGGACCTCAAGGTCTCGGGCACCTGCGTCCGGGTGCCGGTCTTCACCGGCCACTCCCTGCAGGTCAACGCCCGTTTCGCGCGCCCGATCACGCCGGAGCGCGCCGCCGAGCTGCTGGCCGCCGCCCCGGGCGTCGAGCTGAGCGACGTCCCCACCCCGCTCCAGGCCGCCGGCCAGGACCCGACGTTCGTGGGCCGCATCCGCCGCGACGAGACGGTGGAGAACGGGCTGTCGCTGTTCTGCTCGGGCGACAACCTCCGCAAGGGCGCGGCCCTCAACACGATCCAGATCGCCGAGCTGATCGCCGCCGAGAAGAAGTAGACAGACGCGCCGACACGGCCCGTGCACGTCGCGTGCGCGGGCCGTCGGCGTCCCGTCAGGCGCTGCGCGCGCCCCGCACCTCCAGCGTCTCCAGGAGGCGGGCCGTGCTGGCGGCGATCTCCTCGACGGCCCGGTCGAACGCCTCGGCGTTGTGCGCGGCCGGAGCCCGGAACCCGGAGATCTTGCGGACGTACTGGAGCGCGGCCGCCCGGACGTCCTCGTCGGTCGCGTCCTCGGTGAACGGCGGGCGGAGCGTCTTGATACTGCGGCACATGTTCCCATTGTGACCCCGGCCTCCGACATTCCGTCAGGAGGAGCTGTACGGGACGGGCCGAGATGTCGTCCCGTACAGCTCTCCTGAGGCGAGCCCTGCACACGAGGGGCTCGCCGCGCGGCCGGGCGGGGGTCGGCCGCGCTCCGTGCACGTCCGGAGCGGGGGACGTGCGGTCGGACCCGCCCCGGGTCGTGGACGTCGTCGCGACGTGCGCCGGGACCGGGAAGGGCGTCCCAAAAAGGACATCGCGGGGACGTGTCCGGTGTCAACGAGTCCAGCCGGTGTTGGATTTTCAATCCTTGTGAAACAAGCTTCTGAAACTACTGAAACCCCGGGCCGACCTGCGGCTACCTGGTGAACGAGAGGTCGTCGACGCCCGCCTCCACCAGGCTCGCGGCGCCGGCGTCGGCGGCGGTGACGACGACGCGGACGGTCGTGCCCGCGTGCGCGGACACGTCGGCGGTGTGCGCGGTCCACGCGCCGGGGGCGTTCGCGGCCGTCCCGCGCCGGTCGAGGACGGTCGTGGACCCGTTCGGGCCGACGACGGCGACGCGCAGGTGATCGTCGGACGAGCCGTTGTCCAGGTGCGCGAGGTACCAGGAGAACGCGAGGGCGCGGGTGCCCGCGGGGAGCGCGATCGGGCCGGACCGGACGGTCGTGGTGCCGCCGTCGAGATCGTTCGCGCCCGCGCCGCTTCCGGCGGCGGCCCCGGTGACGAGGGCGTGGCCGCCGCTCGCGGCGCCGAGCTGGAGGTTCACGCCGGACCAGTTGGTCGGCTGCGGGGCGCCGCGCTCGAACGTGCCGGACGTCGCGGTGTCGGTGCCGTCCGGGTCGACGGTCCAGCCGCGGTCGGTCTCGAGGTCGTCGGCGTGGACGACCTCGCCGTCCGGCGGGCCGCCGGTTCCGGCGAGCGTCCAGACGGCGTGGGCGATCGCGTCGGCGTTGCGGTCGAGGGCGGTGTCGTCGATGTTCGCGGTGGTGTCGCAGTACGCGTGGTAGCAGCGGTCGTAGGGCGCGCCCGCCTGCCCGCCCCAGAGGCGGGCCTCCTCGGCGGTCTTGCGGCCCTCGGCGCCGGTGAACAGGCCGCCGGCGGGGATGCCGACGCGGATGAACGGCCCGTAGTCGGAGCGCCCGTCGAACGCGGTGTCGCGGACGGGGACGCCGAGCGCGGTGAAGTGCTCGCGGAGGACGGTCTCGATGCGGGCGGATCCGGCGGGGCCGCCGGGCCCGCTGGAGCCGTCGCCGTCGTAGGCGAAGTAGCCGGGGTTCGGCGAGCCGACCATGTCGAAGTTGAGGTAGCCGCCGATCTTCTGCCGTTCGGCGGACGGCAGGGTGTTCACGTAGTGGGTGGAGCCGAGGAGGCCGAGTTCTTCGGCGCCCCACCAGGCGAAACGCAGGTGCTTGCCGGGCCGCAGGTCGGCGCGGGCGACGGCGAGGGCGGTCTCCAGGATCGCGGCGGAGCCGGAGCCGTTGTCGTTGATGCCGGGCCCGGCCGCGACGCCGTCGAGGTGGGCGCCGATCATCAGGACGTCGTCCGGGTCGCCGCCGGGCCAGTCGGCGATCAGGTTGTACCCGGTGGCGCCGCGGGCGGTGAACGACTGGACGGTCGTGGCGAACCCGGCCGCGTCCAGCCGGGCTCTCACGTAGTCGAGGGACGCGCGGTAGCCGGACGTGCCGTGGGCGCGGTTGCCGCCGTTGGCGTCCGCGATGCCCTGGAACCGCGCCAGGTGCGCCTTGACGTCGGCGAGCGGGACGTCCGGGGCGGCGGTCGTGGACGGGGCGGCCGCGGCGGTCGCGGGCACGGCGAGGGGCGTGAGCGCCAGAGCGGCCGCGAAGGTCAATGCGGTGATCTTCATGGGGTGCCTCCAGGAAGGGGCTCGGGGTCGGGCAGGATCAGCTCGGCCATCTCGGCGAGCCGGTCGGCCATGCGGGAGTACGACGTGTACCCCATGCCCGCGTGCAGCAGCGCGC
>NZ_JBFAUZ010000030.1:0-116848 GCF_040679555.1 Spirillospora sp. NPDC052242 | reverse complement strand
GGGCGGCGCGCGGGCCGCCGCCGGCGCCGCCCCCGCCCCGGGCTCGACCCTTTCCCGGCCCCCGGCCGGTCACGGGGTCAGCGGTCCTCCGGGAGCCAGCCGCCGTCGAGCGTGCTCGCGGACGCGCCGTACAGGCAGACGAACGCGAACAGCAGCAGCGGCACGACCAGGAGGAGCCCCGCGGCGCCGGTCGCCCACAGGCCGCGGTGCCCCGGGCGGCGCCGCGCCCGCCGGACGGATCCGCCGGCGAGCGCCGCGACCGCGGACGCCAGCATCAGCGCGGGCGGCGCCCAGTACAGCGGGAGCAGGCCCGGGTTCGCGTCGATCGTGATGTGCCCGGGGCCCACCAGCCGCAGCGTCCCGGCGAGGACCGGCGGCGGCAGCAGCACCAGGACGGCGACGGCGGTGGGATGCGCCGCCCGGCGGGTGATCGTGTCCATGCCCCCATCCGACCGGTGCGGACGGTCGCGGCGGATCCGCTCGGGTACTCAAAGCCGTCCCGCGCGGCTACTCACCCCCGCACCTCCTCGGCGACCGGGACGGGGACGGGTGCGGGGGACGGCGCCTCGGTCAGCCCGACGCGGCGGTGCAGGCGGCGGAGCGGGCGCGGGGCCCACCAGTTGGCGCGGCCCGCGAGCCGCATGAACGCGGGGAGCAGCACGCCGCGGATGAGGGTGGCGTCGACGAGGACGGCGAGGGCCATCCCGATGCCGAGCTGCTGCAGGAAGACGACGTCGCCGGTGGCGTAGGTCGCGAACGAGACGGCGAGGATCAGCGCGGCGGCCGTGACGAGGGGGCCGCTGCGCGCGATGCCGAGCGGGACCGAGGCCGCGGCGTCGCCCGTCCGGTCGTACTCCTCCTTGATGCGGGAGAGGAGGAACACCTCGTAGTCCATGGAGAGCCCGTAGGCGATGCAGAACATCAGGATCGGGATGCTGGGTTCGATGGAGCCGGTCGGGGTGAACCCGAGGAGCCCGGACAGGTTGCCCTCCTGGAAGACCCAGACGAGCGCGCCGAACATGACGGACAGGCTCAGCAGGTTGAGGACGGTCGCCTTGAGCGGGGCGAGAACGCTGCCGGTCATCAGGAACAGGACGACGACGGTGACGGCGACGATCAGTCCCGCGACGACCGGGAGCCGGGCGGTGACGGCGTCACGGTAGTCGGCGAGTTCGGCCGGGTAGCCGCCGACGAGGGCGGGGGCCGGGGCGGGCAGGGCCCGGACGTCCTCGACGAGCCCGACGGCGTCGGCGGCGAGGCGTTCGGACGCCGGCACGGCGACGACGCGGGCGCCGCCGCCGGACGTGTACTCCGCCCCGGCGGGCGCGGGGACGGGGGCGCCGTCCGCGAACGACCCGGCGGGCGAGTCGACGCGGACGATCCCGTCGACGCGCGACAGTTCGGCCGCGTAGGGGCCCGCGCCTTCGGCGTCCCGCAGCACGATCTGCAGGGCGTCGGCCTCCTCGACGGCGAAGGAGGCGCGGATCTCGTCGTACATCTGCCGGACGGGCGCCGAGGTGTTCAGCACGCGATCGTCCGGGAGTCCGAACCGGACGCCGAGGAACGGGGCGCCGAGCAGCAGGACGAGCGCGAGCGCGGTGCCGCCGAGGACGAGCGGGCGGCGCATGACGGCCGCCGCGAAGCCGTGCCAGCGGGCGGCGGCGCGGTGCGCCGGGGCGCGGCGGACGACGCGGCGGCCGAGCAGGGTGAGGGCGGCGGGGAGCGGCACGGTCGCGGCGACGACGGCCGCGGCGACGACGGCGACGCCCGCGTAGGCGAACGACGCGAGGAACGGGAACGGGAAGACGAGCAGGACGGCGAGGGCCGCGGCGACCGTGACGCCGCTGAACAGGACCGTCCGTCCGGCGCCCCGGACGGTCGCGACGACCGCCTCCCGCACGTCGTCGCCGTCGCCGTCGCCGCCTCCCCGGGCGGCGAGTTCCTCCCGGAACCGGAAGATCATGAACAGCCCGTAGTCGACGCCGAGGCCGATGCCCATGACGAGGGCGATGTTGGACGCGAACGTGGAGATCTCGGTGAAGGCGAGGGGGATCCGCAGCAGCGCGAGGGAGCCGAGGACGGCGAACAGGCCGGTCGCGAGGGTGACGAGCGCGGCGGCGAACCGCCGGTAGACGACCCAGAGCAGCAGCAGCGTCAGCGGCAGGATGATCAGCTCGGCGCGGACGAAGTCGGCGCGGGCCTGCTCCATGACGTTGCGGAACACCTCGTCGCCGCCGCCGACGGTCACCTCGACGGCCCCGTCCGTGCGGGCGAGGTCGGCCGCGAGGTCGGGCAGGACGCCCGTCCGGACGTGGTCGGCGTCGCCGGGGACCCAGGCGAGGACGAGCGCGTGCCGCGCGTCCTCGCTGCGGAGCGTGTCGGTGCCGCCGCGGGTCCAGTAGGACCAGGCGTCGCCGACGCCGTCGCGGGCGGCGAGCTCGGCGGTCAGCGCCCGTCCGGCGGCCGCGGCGGCGGGGTCGTCGACGGTGCCGGTGCGGGCCGTCACGAGGAGCGCGACGTTGGGGCTGCCGGTGCCGTGGTCGCGGGCGAGGGCGTCGCGGGCTCGCATCGACTCGGAGCCGGGCGCCTCGAAGCGGTTGAGCGACAGGGCGCCGATCGTGCCGGCGCCGACGATCCCGACGAGGACGAGCGCGGCGAGGCCGATCGCGCTGATCAGCCGGGGCCTGCGGGTGACGAACCGGCCGAGGCCGTGCGGTGTGAACACGTGCTCCCCCAGGGGCGACGTTAATATGCGAGTGTGTACTCGTAATTCCTGGGCATAATACGAGCGGTTACTCGTATTTGCAATACTCGACGGGTCGCAGGCGGCACGGCGGGAGGACGGCGATGGACGGGGACGGCGGGTCCGGGGCGGGCGCGCGGCAGCAGCCGGTGCGGCGGCAGGCGCGCGGGGAGCGCCGCATCGCGCAGATCCTGGACGCGGCGGCCGCGGTGCTCGCCGAGTCCGGGTACGAGGCCGCGACGACGAACAAGATCGCGGCGGCGGCGGGCATCTCGCCCGGCTCCCTCTACCAGTTCTTCCCGAACAAGGAGGCGATCGCGAAGGCCCTCGCCGACCGGTTCACCGCGCAGATGGGCGGCGCCCACCGCACCGCCTTCGAGGCCGCCGACCCGGGCACGGTGCCGCTCGCGGAGCTGATCGACCGGATCGTCGACCCGCTGATGGCCTTCAACCTCGCCAACCCGGGCTTCAAGGCGCTGTTCGCGCGCCCCGACATGCCGGCCGAGCTCTCCGCCGCCACGCGTCCGATCCAGGAGGCGCTGCTCGGACGCGTCGAGGGCATTCTCGCCGCGCGCGCGCCGGGCCTCGCAGCGGCCGACCGGACGCGCGGCGCGCGCGTCCTGATCCAGGTGTTCAAGGCGCTCGTCCCCCTGGTGGCGGAGGCCGGTTCGGAGGACGAGCGCGCCGCGCTGATGGTCGAGCTGAAGCGCGTCCTCACCGGGTACATGACCGCACTGGAGGCCCGGGGCGGCGCCCGGAGGGGCGATTCCTGACGGCCGCCGTCAGCGGCCGCCGTCGGCGAGCGCCGTCGGCGAGCGCCGTCGGCGAGCGACCGTCAGCGGTCGGCCGCCGGGGCGGGGGTCGCGCCCGCTCCGGCGAGCACGAAGTCGGCGAGCCGTTCGAGGCGGGCGTCGTCGATGTCCTCGCCGAGCATCAGGTACCGGAAGTAGAGCGGGCCCGAGATCACCTCGAGCAGGAGGTCGGGATCGGCGCCGGCGGGCAACTCGCCGCGCTCGACGCCCCGCTCGAACATCACCCGCGCCGCCCGGTAGCGGGCGGGCCAGAACGCGTCGAGCAGCCGGTACAGCTCGGTGTTGCGGTCGGTGCGGGGCCCGGCCTCGCGGAGGAGCGCCGCGATCCACGGCGTCTTGAGCCCGAGCCGGATCCCCTTGAGCAGTTCGATGAGGTCGCCGCGCAGGCCGCCCGTGTCGGGCGCGGGGGCCAGCTCGCCGCGCCGCTCGAGCAGGGCCGCCGAGACCAGCCCGACCTTGTCGCCCCAGCGGCGGTAGATCGTCGACTTGTTGACGCCGGCGCGCTCGGCGACGGCGTCGATGCGCAGGGCGGCGTACCCGACCTCGCTCAGCTCGGCGAGGGTCGCGTCGACGACCGCCCGCGCCACCCGGGCCGTCCGCCCGCCGGGCCGGGCCACCGCGGCGTCCCTCCGTACCTGGTGAACGCCTTCCTCCGCAGCTTCCTCCATGGGCCCAACGTAGAACCCCGCCCGCCCCAGACGCAACGATCCGACGCATTTAGGGCCGATTAAACGCGCCAAGGTGTTGCGTTAGCCCTCGCCGCCACCCTAGCCTCCTAAAAGCAACAACCAGTTGCATCAAGCGTTGCGAGGAGGATTCGCCATGATCTACCACCAGGTCCGCATGGCCCTGAAGCCGGACGCCCCGAAGGACCGCGTCGAGCACGCCCTCGACCTCATGCGGCGGCTCGGCCGCGAGCTCGACGTCGTCGAGTCCTACCTGGTCGGCCGCGACATCGGCGGCGAGTTCGACTACGGCGCCGTGTACGTGCTCAAGGACGTCGACGCCTACCGCACCTACATGTACGCGCCCCTGCACCGCGAGATCGACGCGGCCGGCCTGCCGCTCATCGCGAACATGGTCTCCTTCGACCTCACCGACGACGCCGACCCCGAGATCGCGGAGAAGATCGCGAAGGTGCACGAAGACCGGTTCAAGGACCACCCCGAACTGCTCGACCTGGTCGAGGACCTCGGCTCCTACGAGGGCAGCGGCGTCTCCCGCGACGCCGGGTAACCCCGCGCCGCGCGGATCCCCTACCGGCCCGGGAAGCCCCCGGCCCGCCCCAGCAGCGCCGGCACGGGCTCGCCGAGCAACTCGCCCAGCCACGCCCCGGTCGCGGCGACCCGCGCCATGTCGATCCCGGTCTCGACGCCGCCGCGGTGCAGCGCGTAGAGCAGGTCCTCGGTGGCGATGTTGCCGGTGGCGGCGGGCGCGAACGGGCATCCGCCGAACCCGCCCGCCGACGCGTCCAGAGTCGTCACGCCCTCGTCGACCGCCGTGAGCGCGTTCGCGTACCCGGTGTTGCGCGTGTTGTGGAAGTGGAACCGCAAGGGGATCCCCGGGGCGGCCTCGCGCGCGCGCCGCGTCAGGTCGCGGACCTGTCCCGGAACGCCCACCCCGATGGTGTCGGCGAGGGCGATCTCGGACGCCGCGTGCGCCCGGCGCGCGATCTCCGCGACCCGCTCGGGCGGCGTCTCCCCCTCGAACGGGCACCCGAACGCCACCGCGATCGTCATGGTCGCGGGCACCCCCGCCTCCGCCGCCGCGGCGGCGATGCCGTCCCACGCGTCCAGCATCTCGGCGACGGTCGCCCCCTGGTTGCGGACGCTGAACGCGTCGGATGCCGGGACGACCACGTTCACCTCGTCGACCCGCGCGTCCAGCGCCCGGTCGAGCCCCCGCCGGTTGAGGACGAGCCCGCTGTAGCGCACGTCCCCCCGGGGCACCCCGGCCATGACCTCCTCCGCCCCCGCCATCTGCGGGACGCGCTTCGGGTTCACGAACGAGACGGCCTCGATCCGGCGCGTCCCGGCCTCGGCGCACCGCGCGATGAAGGCGATCTTGTCGTCCGGGGTGAGCACGCGAGCCTCGTTCTGGAGACCGTCCCGGGGACCGACCTCCACCACCGTTGTATGCAATGTGCCTCCAGATTTGCCAATTGCGTGCCGAAGATGACTATATTGCATGCAATCAAGGAGGTGTCATGGCGCGTGCGGCGGACGTCGCGTACGACGCGGTGCGGCGGATGATCCTGTCCGGGGACGCCGCCGCCGGATCGCGGCTCGGCGAGTCGGAGCTCGCCGAGACCCTCGGGCTGTCCCGCACGCCGGTGCGCGAGGCCCTGCAGCGGCTCGGCTCGGACGGCCTCGTCGAGGTCCTGCCGCACCGCGGCGCCCGCGTCGTCGAATGGACCCGCGAGGACCTCGCGGAGATCTTCGAACTCCGCTCGCTCCTCGAGCCCTACGCGGCCGCCCGCGCCGCGCGCATCGGCCAGGACGCGGCCGTCCTCGCCGACCTGACCGCGCTCTGCGACGCCATGGAGGCCGCCGCGGCCGGCCGCGACCTCGGCGAACTCGCGCGGCTGAACTCCCGCTTCCACGCCGCGCTGATCGACGCGTCCCGGAACCGGCGGCTGCCCGGGATGCTCACGTCCGTCATGCACGCCCCGCTGATCGTCGGCACGTTCCGCCGCTACGACCCCGCCGAGCTGGACCGCTCCATGAACCACCATCGGGAACTCGTCGCCGCCATCGCGGCGGGCGACCCCGACTGGGCCGAAGCGGTGATGCGCGCCCACATCCGCGCCGCCGCCGCCAACCTGAACCGGAAGGACGACGATGAACGCACTCGGTGACCTGCGGGTCGTGGAGATGGGCCAGCTCCTCGCCGGCCCGTTCTGCGGGCAACTGCTCGGCGACTTCGGCGCCGAGGTCATCAAGATCGAACCGCCGGGCGCCGGGGACCCGATGCGCGAGTGGGGCCGCGAGAAGCCGCACGGCAAGTCCCTCTGGTGGCCGATCCTCGCCCGCAACAAGAAGTCGATCACACTGAACCTGCGCACGCCCGACGGCCAGGCCCTCGCCCGCCGCATCATCGCGCAGGCCGACGTCCTCGTGGAGAACTTCCGCCCCGGCACCCTCGAACGCTGGGGCCTCTCCCCGGACGGGCTCCGCGCCGAGAACCCCCGCCTCATCGTCACCCGCGTCACCGGCTACGGCCAGGACGGCCCCTACGCCCCCCGCGCCGGGTTCGGCTCCATCGGCGAGGCGATGGGCGGCATCCGCTACGTCACCGGCGACCCCGACAAGCCCCCGTCCCGCGCCGGCATCTCCCTCGGCGACGAGCTCGCCGGGACGTTCGCCGCGCTCGGCACCCTCGTCGCCCTGCACGCCCGGCACCGCACCGGCCGCGGCCAGATCGTCGACTCCGCCCTCTACGAGGCCGTCCTCGCGATGATGGAGTCCCTCGTCCCCGAATGGGACATCGCGGGCTACCAGCGCGAACGCACCGGCTCCGTCCTCCCGAACGTCGCCCCCAGCAACGTCTACCCCACCAAGGACGGCCCCGTCCTCATCGCCGCCAACCGGGACACGATCTGGCGCCGGCTGGCCGCACTGATGGGACGTCCCGAACTCGCCGACGACGAGCGGTTCGCCACCCACGGCGCCCGCGGCGCGAACGCCGACGAACTCGACGGCCTCATCGGCGACTGGACGTCCGCCCAGGACTCGGCCGCGCTCCTCGGCCTCCTGCACGAGAACGGCATCCCCGCGGGCCTCACCTACCGCGCGAAGGACATGCTCGCCGACCCGCACTACCGCGCACGCGAGGCGATCATCCGGATGGCGCACCCCGAGTTCGGCGAGTTCCCGATGCAGAACGTCTTCCCGAAGCTCTCCGACACCCCCGGCGAGGTCCGCGCGCTCGGCCCGTCCCTCGGCGAGCACAATCCCGAGGTCTACGGCGCCCTGCTCGGCCTCACCCCCACCGACCTCGACGCCCTCACGAACGCCGGGACGATCTGACCCCTACTCCCCGACCTTGCGGTAGACGCGGGGCGACGCCCCGGCCCCGCGTCTGAGCGTCCCGTCGTCCTGGAGGCTGAAGACGCGGCGGAGCGGGGGGCCGCTGCAGTCGCCCCCGGCCCCGACGTTCCGGACGTTGTGGACGCTCACCTCGATGACGTGCGGGGCGGCCTCCCGCAGTCGGCCCCGCTGCACGCACAGCCAGTCGGAGGCGGTGGTCGTGACGTCCATGACGTATCCGTCCAGGTTCCCCTGGGTGATGACCATGCGCTGGGAGACCCGGCCGTCGTCGGGGGTCTCGCCCTCCCAGGTCCACGTGCCGAGGAAGCCCTCCGGAACGTCGCCCGTGCCCGCCGCGTCGCCGCCGGAGGGCGACGGCGACGGCGTCTCGACGGGCTCGCTCGGCGGCGGCGCGCCCTCGGTGCTCCGGGTGGGCGCCGGCGGCGGGCCGGTCGTCTGCCCCGCGCGCGGCTCCCCCTCGTCGCCCGCGCCCGACGTCCTCATCGCGACGACGAAGAGCAGACCGAAGCTCAACGCGGCCACGGCGACCAGCACGAGCACCGTCATCGCCCGACGACCGGGCGCGAACGGCCCGGACGCCCCCGGCGGGACACCCGGCGGCCTAAGCGGGGCGCCTGACGGCCCAGGCAGGACGCCCGGCGGGTTCGTCCCCGTCGAACCCAACGGGACCGTGCCCGCCGGGGACCCCGGCGGCCCTGGCGGCCCTGGCGGCGGCGCGGCCGCCGCGCCCGGGACGCCCAGACCCGGGCGTTCGTCGCCGCGCTCCAGGTCGAGGAGTTCGACGGCGCGCCGCCCCACGGCCTCGACGACCGCGCCGGGCAGCCACGACCCGGACGCGTCCGGCGCCGCGACCGCCGCGGCGATCTCCGCGGGGGACGGCCGCGCGGCGGCGTCCTTGGCCATGCACCGCTCCGCGAGTTCGCGCAGCCCGGGCGGCATGCCGTCGAGGTCGGGCGGTTCGTGCACGACGCGGTACGTCAGCGCGGCGGCGCCGCCCTCCCCGGCGCCGAACGGATGCCGCCCGGTCGCCGCGTACGCGAGGACGGCGCCGAGCGAGAAGACGTCCCCGGCCGGGGTGACGCGCTCGCCGCGCAGCTGCTCGGGCGGCATGAAGCCGGGGGTGCCGACGACCATACCGGTCCGGGTGAGGGCGCCGCCGTCGCCGGCGCGCGCGATGCCGAAGTCGATGACGCGCGGCCCGTCCAGCGTGAGCAGGACGTTCGACGGCTTGAGGTCGCGGTGCACCACGTCGTGTCCGTGCACCTCGCGCAGCGCCTCCGCGAGTCCCGCGGCCAGCGCGCGCACCGACCGTTCGGGCAGCGGCCCGTACAGGTCGGCGACCGTCTCCTGAAGCGTGGGCCCGGCGACGTAGCCGGTCGCGACCCACGGCGCGTCCGCGTCGGTGTCGGCGTCCAGGACGGGCGCGGTCCACGGACCGCTCACCCGGCGGGCCGTCTCGACCTCCCGCCGGAAGCGGCTCCGGAAACCGGGGTCGCGGGCCAGCTCGGCGTGGACGAACTTCACCGCGACCGTGCGTCCCGTCGGCGCGCGCCCGAGGAACACGCTGCCCATGCCGCCCGCGCCGAGCCGGGCCAGCAACCGGTAGGCGCCGGCTTCGCGCGGATCGTCCGGCCGCAGGATCTCCATCGCCGGACCACGGTTCCAGCAGAGTCGATCATGGTCAACCCCGGCCCACGCCGCCACCGCCGCTGGTCATGGCCGGAGGGCTGCGCCATGGTGGGCGGGGGACGACACCGGGAGGGGCATGGCGCCGCGATCATCGCCCGCCGCCGCGAGTTCGGCGGGGGCCCCGCGCCCGCGCGTCACCGAGGTCGACGTCCTCCGCGGGTTCGCCCTGTCCGGCGTCGTGATCGTGAACACCGTGGGGATCACGGGCACGCCCATGCCGGACCCCGGCCCCCTCTACTGGGCGTACGAGACCCTGCTCCACCAGCGGTTCTTCCCGATCTTCTCGCTGCTGTTCGGGTTGAGCTTCGGTCTCTTCCTGGACGCGGTCCGGGACCGGACGCCGCACCCGCGGGTGCTCATGCTCGCCCGGCTGGGCTTCCTGATCCCCATCGGCGCGCTCCACCGGATGCTGCACCCCCGCGAGGTGCTGCTGACGTACGCGGTGGTCGGGATCGCCGTCCTGCTTCCCGCGTCGTTCGTCCCCGGGTGGCGGACCCTGCTGGCGCTGGGCCTGGTCGCCACGGGCGCGGCGGCGTCGACGGTGGGCGGCAGCGCGCTCGTCCCCGGGCTGTTCCTGGTGGGGTACGCGATCCACCGGTACGGCGTCGGGAAGATCCTGGACGCGCCCGCAACCCGAATGGCGCAGTTCCTCCTGTTCGGCCTCGTCCTCGCCGCCACGCTGAACGCCTGGCAGGTCGCGGCGGCGGCGGGCCCCGGCTCCGCACTGGCGACTTGGGCGGGCCTGGCGACGGCCGCGAGCTACGCGGCGGCGGTGGCGTGGACGTCGCGTACGCGCGCCGCACGCTTCCTGGGCTGCCTCGCCCCGCCGGGCCGGATGGCGTTGACGAACTACGTCGGCGCGACGCTCGCGATCGTCGCGGCCGACCGCGTCGTCCGTCCGGCCGCGTCTCCCGACCTCCCGGCCGCCCTCGCCTTCGGCGCGTCCGTCTTCGGCCTCGGGCTCGTCCTCGGCAACCTGTGGCTCCGCCGGGCCCGGTACGGGCCGCTGGAGTGGGTCTGGCGCCGTCTCACCTGGTGGGGGCCGGTTCCGCCCGGCGCGAACCGCGCCGACACGGCGTGACCCGTCCGTGAGGGCCGGGGCCAGAGGCGGAACAGGCGGGGGAAGCGGTGGAGGAGGGCCGGGTCGCCGTGGATGCGGACGGCGCCGTCGGCGCGGCGCTCGATGACGAGGTCGGGGGCGGGGTGCGGGCCGACGCCGACCGTGAGGGAACGCCCACACGCTCGCCGAGGGGAGTAGACCGGTGTGAGCGGTTTGTGAGGGGGGCCGGGGAGGCTCGGCCGCATGGAAGTTGCGATCCGGGCCGAGGGCCTGGTCAAACGATTCGGGAAGACGGTCGCGCTGGACGGCGTCGGGCTGAGCGCGCCGCCCGGGAGCGTGCTCGGCCTGCTGGGGCCGAACGGCGCCGGGAAGACGACGGTCGTGCGGGTGCTCGCGACGCTGCTGCGGCCGGACGCCGGGACGGCGCGGGTGGGCGGACTGGACGTCGTCCGCGACGACGCCCGGGTGCGGCGGGAGATCGGGCTGACGGGGCAGTACGCGTCGGTCGACGAGGACCTGACGGCGACGGAGAACCTCGTGCTCATCGGGCGGCTGCTCGACCTGCGGAAGGGCGACGCGCGCGCCCGTGCGGCGGAGCTGCTGGAGCGGTTCGAGCTGGCGGACGACGCGGGGCGCCGGGTGTCGACGTCCTCCGGCGGGATGCGGCGCCGGCTCGACCTCGCGGCCTGCATGGTGGGACGTCCGGCGGTGACGTTCCTGGACGAGCCGACGACCGGGCTCGATCCGGGCCGCCGCGAGGACGTGTGGCGGATGATCCGGGCGATGACGGCGGACGGCGGGACGGTGCTGCTGACGACGCAGTACCTGGAGGAGGCGGACGCGCTCGCCGACGGGATCGTCGTGATCGACCGGGGCCGGGTGATCGCGGAGGGCACGCCCGCGGAGCTGAAGCGGGTCGCGGGCGGGCAGACGATCACGGTGCGGCCGCGGGATCCGGGGCGGCTCCTGGAGGTCGCCGCGATCCTGAACGCGGTGTCGGGGCGCGCGGCCGAGTCGCCGCGCAGGGACGTCCTGACGGTGCCGGTGGACGGCGCGGACGCGCTCGCCGAGACGGTCCGGCGGCTGGACGCGGCGGGCATCGGCGTCGCCGAGCTGTCGCTGCGGCTGCCGAGCCTGGACGAGGTGTTCTTCACCCTGACCGGCCACGGCGCGCAGAAGGAGGACGCGGCATGACCGGCACCGTCGCCCGCCCGAGGGCGCGCTCGGCCGGACCGGGGGCGCGTCCGTTCGCACTGGCCCGGCACAGCCTGCTGCTCGCCGGGCGAAGCCTGACCAAGACGCGGCGGAACCCGGGCGTCCTGCTGGACGCGCTGTTCATGCCGATCATGTTCCTGCTGCTGTTCGTGTACCTGTTCGGCGGCGCGGTGTCCGGCTCCACCCGGGAGTACCTGCAGTACATCTTCCCGGGGGTCCTGGTGATGACGATGGTCCTCGCCGGGATGGTGTCGGTCGGCGTCGCCATCAACGTGGACGTCAAGAAGGGCGTGTTCGACCGGTTCCGCAGCCTGCCGATCGGACGGTCCGCGCCGCTGGTCGGCCTCGTCGTCAGCGACGGCCCCCGCTACGCCGTCACCGGCGCCGTGCTGTTCGCGACCGGCTACCTGATGGGTTTCCGGGTCGAGACGAACGTCGCGGCGGCGATCGCGGCGGCGGGGCTCAGCGCGGCGCTGGGGTTCGCGTTGAGCTGGGTGAACGTGCTGGTCGGGGTGCTGATCAAGGAGGAGACCGTCGTGCAGACGGTGGCGTTCCTCGGGGTCTTCCCGCTGACGTTCGGGACGAGCATGGCGGTGCCGCCCGAGACGCTGCCGGGCTGGCTGCGGGCGTGGGTGGAGGTCAACCCGGTCGATCACGCGGTCGACGCCTGCCGCGGCCTGCTCGTCGGCGGTCCGGTCGCGGGCGCGGCGACCGCGACGCTGCTGTGGGCGGCCGGTTTCCTCGCGGTGTTCGCGCCGCTGGCCGTGTACGCCTACCGGCGGCGGAGCTGATCCTCGAGGAGGGCGAGCGCGCCGGGGAGGTCGAGCGCCGCGCCGCGCGCGCGGGCGTCCTCGAAGGCGCGCTCGCCGAGGGCGTCCCGCAGGTCGCGGGTGACGTGCGCGAGGTCGAGGTCGGACTCGTCCGGTCCGCCGCGGAGGACGGACGCGGCGCCGAGCGCCGCCGCGGCGTCCGCGGGACGGTCGGCGGCCCGCAGCCGCGCGATGCCGACCCCGGCGGACGCGGCGACGGGCATGTCGGGGGCCGCGACCGCCTCGGCGAGCGCGGCCCGCAGGCGGCGGCGGGCCGCGGCGCGTTCGCCTGCACTGATCGCGATGTGCGCGCGCGCCGTCGACAGCAGGGACCGGTACTGCGGTCCGGAGGGCGCGCGTTCCAGGTCCCGTTCGGCGTCGGCGTAGTGCCGCTCGGCCTCGGCGGGGTCGCCGCCGTGCCGCGCCAGGTCGCCGAGCGCGAGCCGGGCACCGGCCAGGTACCGGGCGGGCGTCGCGGCCTCCGGGTCGAGCAGGGCGGCCAGCTCGCCGCGCGCCCGGCGGACGTCGCCCGACCGGGCCAGCACGACCGCCAGCATCACCCGCTGCTGCGCCGCCTCCCGTTCCTGGCCGAGGGCGCGCAGCAGGCCGATCGACTCCTCCAGCGCCGCGGCGGCGTCGGCGTAGTCCCCCGCGCTCATCTCGGTCGAGGCCGCGAACAGCAGCGCCATCGCCAGGCCGCCCCGCTCGCCGCTCTCCCGGTACGCGGCGACGGCGGCGGCCAGGTCGCGGTGCGCCGCCGCCATGTCGCCCGCGTTCCCGTTGAGCATCGCGGCCATGACGTGCAGCGTCGCCCGCGTCCAGGCGTCCCGTCCGGGCAGGAGGCGGTCGATGGCCGCGAGGCCGCCCGCGGTGTCGTCCGCCAGCAGCGCGGCGCCGGGCCCGGCCAGGACCGCGAGCGGACGGTCGCCGCGCGCGGGCGTCCCGACCAGCGGATCGTCGCGGGCGGCGCCGCCGGCCAGCACGGTGTTCAGCACGTACCCGCCGAGGGCGGCGCCCTCGGCGTCCGCCGGGACGGGCGTGCGGCGCGGCGTCTCCAGCGCGCCGCGGAGCAGCCGCGCGACCTCGGCGTGGTCGCCCTGCAGCATCCAGAACACGGCGAGCGCCGCCGCGAGCCGGACGGCCGCGCCCGCGTCCCCGTCCGCCTCGGCGCCGTGCAGCGCGGCGAGCAGGTTCTCGTGCTCGGCCGTGAGGAGCGGCAGCCACGCCGCCTGCTCCGCGCGGCGCAGATGCGGTTCGGCCCGCTCCGCCAGCTCCAGGAAGTACGCCCGGTGGGCGGCCCGGACGCCGTCGAGCTCCCCGCGCTCGGCCAGGCGCTCGCGCCCGTACTCGCGGATCGTCTCCAGCATCCGGAAGCGCGGCTCCGCCCCCTCCACCGCCTGCAGCAGCGACCGGTCGGCGAGCGCGTCGAGGTCGTCGAGCCCGGCGCCCGCGACCCGGTGCGCCGCCTCGGGGGCGATCGTCCCGGCGAACACCCCGAGCCGTTCGGCGAGCCGCCGCTCCCGCTCGTCCAGCAGGTCCCAGCTCCACGCGACGACCGCGCGCAGCGTGCGGTGCCGGGCCGGGCGGCGGTCCCCGCCGAGCAGCCGGAACCGCCGGTCGAGCCGGTGGGCGAGCTGCTCGGGGGTCATCGCGCGCAGCCGCGCCGCCGCCAGCTCGATCGCGAGCGGCAGCCCGTCCAGCCGCCGGCAGATCTCCGCGACGGCCGCCGCGCTCTCCGCCGCGTCGAACCCGGGACGGACGGCCGCCGCGCGCTCCGCGAACAGCCGCGCCGCGTCGGGCCCGTCCAGCGGCGGCACCGGGCACAGCGCCTCGCCGTCGATGCCGAGCCGCTCCCGGCCCGTCGCCAGCACCCGCAGCCCCGGGCAGGCGCCGAGCAGCCCGCCCGCGAGTTCCGCCGCCGCGTCGAGGACGTGCTCGCAGTTGTCGAGGACGAGCAGCGTCTCCACGCCCGCGAGCGCCTCGGCGACCCGCTCGGGCCCCCGCACCCCGAGCGCCGCCGCGACCGCCCCGGGAACCTCGCCGCCCGCGCCGACCGCCGCCAGCTCCACGACCCACACCCCGCCCGGGAACCGCTCCGCGAGCCGCTCCCCGACCGTCGTCGCCAGCCGCGTCTTGCCCGCACCGCCCGGCCCGACCAGCGTGACGAGCCGCCCCTCCCACAGCCGCCGGGCGATCCACGCGCACTCGTCCTCCCGGCCGACGAACCCCGTCGCGGGCGCCCGCAGGTTGCCGCGCGGCCGCGCCCGCGGGACCCGCAGCACGTCGAGGTAGGCGGCGCGCGCCTCGTCGCCGGGGTCGGCGCCCAGTTCGTCCGCCAGCGTCCGCCGGAACTCCTCGAACACCGCGAGCGCCTCCGCCGGACGCCCGTCCCGGTGGAGCGCCCGCACCAGCAGCGCCCGCACCCGCTCCCGCAGCGGATGCCGCGCCGCGAGCCCCTCCAGCTCGGCCGCCAGCGCGCCCGGGTCGGCGCCCGCCGCCAGCTCGGCGGCGACCCGGTCCTCGGTCGCCGCGAGCCGCAGCCCGCGGAGCCGCACGGCCTCGGCCGCGGCGAACGGGGCGTCCCCGGCGTCCGCGAGCGGGTCGCCGCGCCACAGGCCGAGCGCTTCGCCGAGGAGCTTCGCCGCCCGCCCGTCCTCCCCGCCGCGCAGCGCCCGCGCGCCCTCCCGCGCGAGCCGCTCGAACCTGTGCGCGTCCACCGCGTCCGGGGCGACGTCCAGGAGGTACCCGCCCGGCTCCGACCGCACCCGGCCGTCCGGCAGGCGGCGCCGGAGCCGCGACACGAGCGCCTGCAGGGCGTGCCCGGGATCGGCCGGCCCGCCGTCCGGCCACACCGCGCGGACGAGCGCCTCGCCCGTCACCGTCCGTCCGGGGTCCAGCGCCAGCCGCGTCACCAGCACCCGCAGCCGCGCCCCGCCGACGGGCACCGGCGCCCCGGCGTCCGTGATCACCAGCGGCCCGAGGATCCCGACGAACATCCCCCCATTCTGGACCGGCCGTCCACTGACGGAACCCCGTCCACAGCCTGTGAGCGCATGGCGGGAAGGTGCACCGGGCGGGGACGGGAGCGGTCCCCGCGGCCGGGACGATGGGCCCGTCTCCCCCCTCCTGGAGACGGGACGTGCGGGTCAGGCCGTCTCGCGGGCGGCCTCGTGGAGCTGGACGAGCTGTTCGCAGACCTCGGTGATGTCGGCGACGGGCAGGCGGGCGAGTTCGCCGCCGCGGCCGCACCAGTGGAAGGCGGCGCGCTCGCACCAGACGGTGAGGTCGCCGACGGCGAGGCCCGCGGGGGCGACGGCGGTCGGGGCGGGGAGGCCGCGGTCGGCCAGGAGGGCGCCCAGTTCCTCGACGGCGTGCGCGGGGTCGGCCGACAGGGGGCGGCCGCGGCCCGCGCGGACCGGGACGGCGAACCAGGTGGCCTTGCCGGAGACCTGCGGGGAGCGCAGCCGGGAGCGGGACGCGTGGTGGCCCCAGCGGCCGCCGGAGAGCATGTCGATGATGTCGAGGCCGCGGCCGTGCTCGGGCATCGGGCCGGCGGACGGGCGGCGCCGCCAGCAGCGGAGCTCGTCGAAGATCTTGACGACGAGTTCCTGGCGGCCGCGGCCGTCGCCGCGGCGGTAGATCCAGAGTTCGGCGCCCGCGGACGGCTTGCGGCTGCCGTCGGCGGAGCGCGGGGTGCCGTGCAGGAGCGCGTTGGTGGCCAGTTCGCTGACCATCAGGGTGACGTCGTCCGCGTCTTGGACGCCGGCTTTCGGGAGCAGGTTCGCGACGTGTGCGCGCGCGACACCGGCGATCGTCTCGTCCGGGGGCAGGGGCACGGCCGTGCAGCCGCCGTTCTCGAGCGTCCAGGGGACCCCGCACAGCGTCGCCGCCTTCGTCATGGTCGCCACCTCGGTGAAATCGATTGAGTTCTTCCGTGGCTACCGCCCACCGGCGCGTGAGAGCGGTAGGCGGTCCGGGGACGGCACGGCCGAAATGATTCCGACAATCGCGACATAAGCCCTGCAGTTCCCGACTCGCTACCTGTGAATCACAGATTCAGTGTTGCACACGCGACCGGACAAGACCCCGAACATGAGCAAGGAGATGTGTTGACGAACGAGATGGTCACCAATCCGGACCCCGGCCGACAAAATCCGCGCGGCCGTGATCGGACGAACGCGTAACGGCGGGCATCTGGGACGCGCGGTGCACGCGCTGTAGCGTGGAGAACGCCTGAGAGGGGCCGCACACGGAAGATCCCCCAGGGGTGCAGCCCTGGGGGATCTCGTGTGCGGCTTCAGGCGGCCTCCGCCCGGGGCCGCCCGCGCCGCGGGTCCGGGTCAGCGGCCGCGGCTACCGGTCGTACCGGCCCGCCTTGACGTCGGCGAGGAACGCGGCGAACACCGGACGGGCGACGACGTGCGCGCCGGCCTCGGGCGTCACGCTGTCGCGCACCCCGGTGCACGCGTCGAGGTCGGCGACCTCGACGCAGGCGCCGTTGCTGCTGGCGCTCGCCGAAGCCTTGAACCACTGTGCCTGAGAGAGGTCCATCGCTGTCTCCTTGAGGTCACTCAAGTGTTGCCATGAGCTTGCTGATGTACTCGGCGCTGTCGGCCGGGCCGAGCGCCGCCTGCTTGATCTGGTCGTAGATCAGCTCATACGCCTCCACGTTGTCGGCGGGATCGATGTCCTGGATGGCCGCGTCGGTCTCGAGGTAGACCATGGGCGGTTCCCCGCCGGGGAACCGGAAGATGTGGAAGACCATCGCCATGCCGGGGTGCAGGCCGTCCTGGAAGCGGAGCAGCCGCAGCTCGACGTTGGGGCGCTCCGCCATCTTGAGCAGGTGCGCGAGCTGGGCCCGGCGGTCGTCGCCGTGCCCCCACTCGTACAGCAGCGCCGCCTCGGTGATCAGGGCCGTGAGCCGGGGCGCGGTGTCGTCGTCGCGCTCCAGGATCTGCTGGCGGCGCAGCCGGGCGCGCAGGGCGACCTCCCGCCATTCGGGCGGCTTCGTCCCGTACGACAGGAGCGTCTGCATGTACGGGACGGTCTGCAGCAGCCCGGGCACGAGCAGCGGCGTGTAGACGAGGATCTCGGACGCGTCGTTCTCGAAGCCGGGGAACTCGACGCTCTCGAACACCTCGCCGTACTCGCGCCACCAGGCGCGGCGGCGGGCGCTGCGCGCGAGGTCCTGGAGCCGCTCGACGGTCTCGTCGTCGGCCCCGTAGAGGCGGGCGAGGTCGCGGATGTCGCTGAGCTCCGGACGGACCCACGTGTTCGCCTCGAACCGGCCGACCTTGCCGCGCCCCCAGCTGAGGCGGTCGCAGACCTGGTTGGCGGTGTAGCCGGACGCTTCGCGCAGCTCCTTCAGCCGCCGTGCCAGCGTCCACTTGGCGATGGTGGCCCCGTACGCGTCGCTCACGGGCGTCGCCTCCCTCCGCATGCCCGCACCCGGCCGTCCGGGTCGCATCTGTGCGTCACAGATGGCGCGGGTTCAGTCCGCGACCCGGTCGAACTCCCCCTTCTTCGCACCGTCAAGGAAGCACGCCCACTCGCGCTCGTCGAACACCGACACGAGCGCGCCGGGCTCGCCGGTGCTGCGCAGCAGGGTCCACTCGCCCGCGAAGGCGACCTCGATCGCCCCGTCCGGCGTGGCGGAGCGCCGCCAGTCGAGGGCGTCGAGGTCGACGCCCAGTTCCGCCGCGGAAGGTTTGCGCACGTCCATCTCCTGTCTGGGGGGCGGGGGGCGGGCGGGGTCCGGACGGCTAGGGCACGCGGCCGACCGCGCAGTAGCTCCACCGGGACCCGTCGCTGTCGGCCTGCTCGGCGTCCTCGGCGCCCCAGAAGCCGACGTAGGTGACCTCGGCCTTCGCGCCCTCGTACGGCGGGACGATCTCCAGGCCGTCGAAGTACCGCTCGATCTGCTCCCGGGTGCGCGTGTACACGCCGGTCGCCGACTTGGCGTAGATCTCCTGGATCGCCTTGACCCGCCACTCGGGCTGGAAGTCCTGGGTGCCCGCGGACAGGACCAGGTAGCTGCCGGGCACCAGCCGCCGCAGGTAGCGGGCGACGAGGTCCCACGGGTCCTCCTCGTCGGAGAGGAAGTGGGTCACCGCGACCAGCATCATCGCGACCGGCTCGGAGAAGTCGATCAGCCGCCGCGTGGCGGGGTCGTCCAAGACGGCCTCGGGGTCGCGCATGTCGCGCAGGACGACCGCGGTCTGCTCGTCGCCCTCCAGCAGCGCGTTCGCGTGGATCTGGACGATCGGGTCGTGGTCGACGTAGACGACCCGGGCGTCGGGGCGGACGGCGCGTGCGACCTGGTGCGTGTTGTTCTGCGTGGGGAGCCCGGCGCCGACGTCGACGAACTGCCGGACGCCCTGCTCGGCGACCCAGCGGACGGCGCGCTGCAGGAAGCCGCGGTTGGACCACGCGACGTCCCGGATCTCCGGCACCTTCCGGTTGACCTCGGCGCCGGCCGCCCGATCGGCCGCGTAGTTGAGCTTGCCGCCGAGGTAGTAGTCGTACAGCCGGGCGGCGCTCGGGACGGACACGTCCACGCCCGGCGGGGCCTCTTCGGTGTCGCTCATCGCATCGCCTCCGGATCCCTGCCGCTCGCCGGTTCACCCGATATGGCACAACTTGTGATGCACAAATTATGAAGCATGAATGGGCCTTCTGTGCAGTGCCCGCGGGCATCTCTTTACAGGCGGCCCGGTAAGGCAACTTACCGCCCGGCGACTATTACATGGCCCGCCGGGAAGTCGCCCATGAACTATCGAATTCTTGTGCGAACGAACCGCCGGACAGGCCGGGAAAGCACGAAGCCGCGGTCTTCGGCGGCCCATCGATAACCCGCCCGTCTCCGTCGGCGAACATTTCGGCGCGATATCTCCTGCGGCCCCGACGTCCCGGCGGCCGCATTCCCGGTGCCCGCCGTGGATCCGGCGCCGGACGCGCCGCGGTGCCCGTCCAGGGGGCTAGCCGGCGGCGGGCGCCAGGACGGTCGCGTCCAGCAGGCTGCGGGTCTGCGGGTGCGCGGCGCCGTCGAGGCCGGCGGCCGGGACGTCCTCCACGACGCGGCCCTCGTGCAGGACGACGACGCGGTCGGCGACCCGGCGCGCCACGCGGAGGTCGTGGGTGACGAGGACGATCGTGAGCCCCTCGTCGCGGCGGAGCGCGGTGAGCAGGTCGAGGATGCGGTCCCGGGTGAGGACGTCGAGGCCGCTGGTGGGCTCGTCGGCGAGCAGGACGCGGGGCCGCTGCGCGAGGGCGCGGGCGATCGCGACGCGCTGGCACTCGCCGCCGGACAGGGTCGCGGGGCGGCGGGCGGCCACGGCCGGGTCGAGCCCGGCGCGGCGGAGCAGGTCGTCGTCGTACGGGCCGGCCTCGGCGACGACCTGCCGGACGGTGTGCCGGGGGTCGAAGGACGCGAGCGGGTCCTGGAAGATCAGCCCGGTGCGGCGGCGGACGCCGCGCCGGTCGCGGTCGCGCAGCCGCCACACGTCCCGGCCGTCGCGCAGGACGGTCCCGGCGGCGGGCCGGTCGAGGGCGGCGAGCGCGCCGATCAGGGTGGACTTGCCGGAGCCGCTCGGGCCGACGATCGCGACGGCCTCGCCGGGCGCGACGTCGAGGTCGACGCCGTCCAGCGCGACCGTCGCGCGGCGGCGGGACCGCAGCACCCGGGTCGTCCCGCGCAGCGCCAGGCTCCCGTCGGACGGGCGGGCGGCGGGCGCGGGCGGCGGATCGACCGCGGCGGTCGCGGCGGCGGCCAGGTCGCGGGCGAGGTCGGTGCGGGGGTGGGTGAGGATCCGCGCAGCGGGGCCGTGCTCGACGATCCGGCCGTCCCGCATGACGGCGATGTCGTCGGCCCAGCGGGCGGCGGCGGCCAGGTCGTGGGTGATGAGCAGGACCGCCCGGTCGCTCGACGCGGATCGGACCAGGTCGAGTACGGCGGCCTGCGCGACGGGGTCGAGCGCGCTGGTGACCTCGTCGGCGATCAGGACGGGCGGTTCGTGCACGGTCGCGAGGGCGAGCGCGACGCGCTGCGCCTGCCCGCCGGACAGCTCGAACGGGTACGCGGCGGCGAGGGACGGGTCGAGGCCGAAGCGGGCGAGGGCGGCGTCGGGGTCGCCGGTGCCGTGCGCCCGGACGGTCTCGGTGAGGTGGCGGCGGACGGTGACGGTCGGGTTGAGGGACGCGAGCGCGTCCTGGAACGCGTAGCCGACGTCGCGCCCGCGCTCCGGGGCGCGCCCGTCCACCCGGACCGTCCCGCCGTGCGGACGGAGCCCGGCGATCGCGCGGGCGGTGAGCGTCTTGCCGCTGCCGCTCGGCCCGACGAGCGCGAGCACGCGCCCGGCGGGGACGTCCAGGTCGAGGCCGTGCACGACGCGGCGGCCGGGCACGTCGACGGTGAGCCCCTCGACGGTCAGTCCTGCGGATGTCACCATGAACCGCCTTCGTCGGACGGGCCGGCGATCGCGCCGGCGACGACGTTCACCGCGATGATCGTGGCGACGACGGCCGCCGCCGGGATCGCGACCGTGTACCAGGCGCCGGTCAGCAGGTGCGACTGCGCCTCGGTGAGCAGGTTGCCCCAGCTCGGGTTGTTCGGCGGGACGCCGAGGCCGAGGAAGCTGAGCGTCGACTCGGCGAGGATCGCGTGCCCCACCTCGAACGCCGCGATGGACGCGACGGGCGGCAGCGCGCCCGGCAGCAGGTGCCGCCACAGCACCTGCCGGCGCGACAGCCCGAGCCCGTACGCGGCGCGCACGTACAGCCGCTCGCGGCGGCCGCGCAGCTCGGCGCGGACGATCAGGGCGACCGGCATCCAGCTCGACACCGCGATCGCGACGATCACCGTGGTGAGGGACGGCCCGGCGACGGCGGCGAACGCGAGGACGATCACCAGCAGCGGCAGCGACAGCAGCACGTCGGCGGTGCGGGCGATCAGCGCGTCCAGCCAGCGGGGCGCGACGGCGGCGAGCCCGCCGAGCAGCATCCCGACCCCGACGGTGATCGCGGCGGCGGTGAGCCCGACCAGCAGGGACGTCCGGGCGCCGTACAGCATGCGGGTCAGCAGGTCGCGGCCGAGCTGGTCGGTGCCGAGGAGGTGGCCGGACGAGCCGGGCGGCAGCGACGTCGCGGACGTGTCGGTGGCGAGCGGGTCGAGCGGCGTCAGCCAGGGCGCGAGCAGGGCGGCGAGGCCGAACGCGGCGAGCACCGCGACGGCGGCGGCCAGGGCGGGCCGCCGGGGCCGCAGCCGGACGGCGAGGAGGCCGCGCGGCGCGCGGGTCGTCTCAGCCGGCAACGGTCGCCTCCTTGACCGGGCGGGACGGGCCGGACGTGCCGCCGCGCCGGGCGCGCGGGTCGAGGGCCGCGACGATCAGCTCGGCGAGCAGGTTCGCGGCGACCACCAGCAGCCCGGTGACCAGCACGATCGCGACCAGCAGCGGGTAGTCCTGGGCGCGCGCGGCCTCGATCGCCTCGCGGCCCATGCCGGGCCACGAGAAGATCACCTCGGTGGCGTAGACGCCCGCGACGAGCGTCCCGACGCCGACGCCGAGCCGCGCGGTGAACGGGACGAGCCCGGGCCGCATCAGGTGCCGCGTGACGACCGTCCGGCGCGGCAGCCCCCGGACGCGCGCGTTCTGCACGTGCGGGGCGTCCCGGAGCCGCCCGACGCCGCTCTCGACGAGCCGGACGTAGATGCCGAAGTGGTGCCCGAACGCGAGCGCGCACGCGGGCAGCGTCAGGTGCGCGAGCAGCCCGTACGCGGTGACGTCCTCGCCGGGCCTGCTTACGCCGCCGGACGGCATGAGCTGCGTCGACGCGGCGAACACGTAGAGGAGCAGGAGGGCGACGACGAACCCGGGCATCCCGCCCATCACGAACAGGATCAGGTCGATGCCGCGGCGCAGCCACGCGCGCCGGGTGAGCGCCGCGACGAGCCCGACGGCGAGGGCGGCGGAGAAGCTGAGGACGGTCGCGGCGGCGGCGAGCAGCAGCGTCCACGGGACGGTGTCGCCGAGGACCTCGGTCACCGGCGTGCCGGACATGTACGACGTGCCGAGGTCGCCGTGCAGGGCGTCCGACACCCACCGCGCGTACCGGACGTGCACGGGATCGTCGAGGCCCATCTCGGCGTGCAGCTCCGCGACCGCCGCCGGGCTCGGCGGCCGTCCGCCCGACCGCGCCTCCAGGATCGACGCCGCCGGGTCGCCGGGCGCCGCGTCCAGCAGCCCGAAGCACACCGCCGACAGGGCGACGACGACCAGCACGGCCGTCGCCGCCCGCCGGGCGATCCTCAGGACCATCTACTCGTAGCGCCAGGTCTGCGCGTTCCAGAAGAAGCCGTACCCGTGGTGCCCTATGGTGCGCTGCTGGGGCCCGGTCAGGTTCTCCGGGACGGCGTTGACGGCCTTCAGGTACCCGATCCACGCGAACGGCGGGTCGTCCTGCAGCGCCTTCTGGAAGTCGGTGTAGGCGGTCTTGCGCTCGGCCGGGTCGAGCGTGGAACGCCCCTTGTCGAGGGCCTTGTCGGCCTCCTCGTTGCTGTACGAACCGAGGTTGGAGCCGCCGTCGCCGATCGCCTCGTCGGTGTGGAACACCCCGTACACCGACGAGTCCGGGTCGTACGGCGTGCCCCAGCCGACCACGGCCGCGTCCAGGTCGCCCCAGTGCTTGCGCACCCAGTCGCTGGAGCGCGGCGCGGGCTTCACGTCGAAGCCCTGCTGCTTGAGCTGGGTCGCGGCGACGTTCAGCATGGCGACGCGGAGCGAGTCCTCGGCGAACGTCGTCAGCTCGAACGCGACCGTCTTCCCGTCCTTCGCCCACAGCCCGTCGCCGTTCTCGGCGTACCCCGCCTCCTTCATGAGCGACTCGACCTTCGCCGCGTCGAACGTGAAGCCCTCGGCGGCGGCGTACTCGCTCATGTCGAGCGGCCCCTTCGCGGGGGCGCCGTAGCCCATGACGACGCTGTCGACGATCGCCTTGCGGTCGATCGCGTGGTTCATCGCCTTGCGCACCCGGGCGTCCGCGAAGACCGGCTTCTTCATGTTGAAGCTGATCGCCCGGTAGTCGGCCGTCGGGTACACCTCCAGCCGGTGCTCCTTCACCTGCTCCGCCTGCTTCGGCCGGACGAACGCGCCGTCGACCTCGCCGCCGTTCAGCTGGATCAGCCGGGCCGAGTCGTCCGGCACGTACTTGATGACGATCTTCTTGAGGCCCGGCACGCCCTCGTAGTACCGCTCGAACGCCGCGAGCTCCACGTACTGCCCGTGCTCGTACGTCGAGATCTTGAACGGGCCGGTGCCGATCGGGTTCCGCCCGAACTCGGGGTCGGTGATCTTCTTGCCGTCCAGCACGTGCTTCGGCAGCATCCCCATCGACAGGGCCCCGAGCATCGGCGCGAACGGCTCGTCCAGCTCCAGCCGGACGGTGTTCGCGTCGGGCGTCGCGATCTCCTTCACCATCGTGAAGTTGCGCGACAGCGGCGCGTCGGCCCCCGCGTCCCGCACGGTCTCGATCGTGAACCTGACGTCGTCCGAGGTGAACGGCTTCCCGTCGTGCCACGTCACGCCCTCGCGGAGCTTGAACGTGTACGACGTCCCGTCCTCGGACACCTCCCACGACTCCGCGAGCGCCGGGACGATCTTGTTGTTCGCGTCGTGCCCGGTCAGGCCGCGGAAGACCAGCTCGGTGACGGGGTCGGTGTGCCCGTCCTGCAGTCCGGGGTTGAACGTCTCCGGCTCGTCCCCGACGGCGTAGGTGAACACGCCGTCCTTACCGGAGGCGGACGTGCCGCCCTGCCCGCAGGCGGACGCGAGCGCGGCGGCGAGGACCACGGCCAGCAAGGCCAGAACCGGACGTTTCAACATGAAGCACAGTATTGCAAACGCTTCGCAATAACCATGCCACCGCACCTACCGGAAGACGATCATGCCCGGCGGCGCAGGCGCTCCCGCAGCGTGCGGCGCGGCCCCGCGACGATCACGTTCCCGTGACGCACTTCACCCTCCACCCGCACCCGCAGGCGCGCGGGCGCGGCCTCCGCCCGCCGGCGCCGCCGCACGTTCCCGGCCCGCACCGCCATGTCCCCCACCTCGACCTCGACGTCCGGCGGCGCGATGATCCGCACGTTCCCGTGCTTCGCCGCCACCTCCACGTCCAGCTCGGCGTGGACGGCGACCGCTCGCGTCAGGTCGATCGTCGCGTTGCCCGCGTGGACGTCCACCCGCAACCGGCGCGGCAGCGTCCACACCCCGGACCGCTCCACGTTCCCGTGCCTCGCCCGCAGGCTCAGCTCGTCCTCGGCCGGAACGGGAAGGTCGCGCAGGACGTCCCGCAGTTCGCCCCGCGTGGTCGCGGTCAGCGCCCGCTCGATGCGCTCGTCCAGGTCGGCGGGCCCGAGGCGGCCGTCCCCGGCCGCCACCCGCAGCCGCTCCACCGCCAGCTCACGGTCGTCGTGCGACGCCCGCATCCCGGACTCCGCGGGTTCCGCGGGTTCGACGGACTTCACGGGTTCGACGGGCTCCAGGGTTCCGCTCATACCGGGATGCTAACCCGATATATCTCGACTGGCGAGGTGTCATCCGGGTGCGAACTCCCGCCCGGCGAGATGGAGCAGCGCCCGCAGGTTCCGCGCCCGCAACGGCTCGTTGCGACGCAGCCGCTCCCCGACCGCCTCGTCCCACGTGGACGCGTCGAGCACGAGACCGGCGGCCGCGTCGTCGTCCCCGGACGCGAGCGCGAGCGCCAGGTCGAGCGCCGGGCTCGGGCCGTCCACCCCGTCGCGGAACGCCCGGAAATCGGGGAGCCGGTCGGCGGCGGCCTCCGGGGAGAGCGCCGCCAGGACGACCAGCCACGCGCGCTCGGTCGGCCCCGCGTCCGGCCACCGGGCCAGCACGTCCGGCAGATGGTCGAGGACGGCCCGGCACGTGAGCGCCTCGCAGGACGCGAGATCGTCGATCTCCTCCCCGCACGCCGGCCCCGGGTCCTCCAGGGCCGTCATCACCAGCCCACGCAGCAGATCGATGCGGTACCCGGAGAAGAGCTGCGGCGCGCGCGCCATCTGGACCAGAAACCCGATGGCGGGCGGCGTGCAGGTGTAGCAGGTGCCCTGGTGGACGACATGGCTGTAGTAGTCGAAAACCGCCTCGTCCCAGCCCTCGTCGTTCGCCGCGAGCCGCCGCAGAATGTCCGGGACCTCCTCCGCCGTCCCGTACGCGTCGTCGAGCGCGGCCCAGTCGACGTCGTCCAGCCCCTCCAGCACGACCGGCGCGCCGAGGTCGCCCGTCCGTACCGGGTCGCCGAGCCGGTGGACGATCTCCGGGACGGGCGCACGCGCGGGCTCGCGGGACAGCACCGCGAGCCGCGTCGCGGCGGCCTCCGCCGCCGTCCGCTCGCCGATGGCCTCGCCGTGCCGGACGGACTTGCGGGCCGTCTCGGCGTGCGCGTACCACCGGAACAGCGTCACGCCGGCCTCCGCCGCGAAGGCCGAGACGACCCGGTCCTCGACGGCCGCCCACCATTCCGCGTCGCCGTCCGGGAAAGGGCCCTCGTCGACACCGGTGATCGTGCCCGGAGACGTGACGCGCACCGTCGCGTACCCGCGCCCGATCATGAACGCCGCGACGGCCTGCAGCGACTCGTCGTCCGGCACGCGCACGTCGTAGGTCATGACGAACTTCGGAACGTGCTCCATCGACTCCCGTTTCCGTTCGGGTGCGGTCGTGCCGGGCGACCGGCCCGCGATCACCGCCCGGTCAGGTAGTACAGCACCCGCCGGTGACAGGAACGGGGCGAACAGCGGTCACCGGTTCCAGGCGACCAGGAACTCCGGGAGCGAGATGCGGCCGTCGGCGTCGCCGTCGCGGTCGTCGGCCGCGCCGAAGACCGAGTCGAGTTCGGCGGCCGTGATCTGCTCGCCGCGCGCGTTCATGGCGAGCGCGAACTCCTCGCGGGTGATGTAGCCGTCGCCGTCGCGGTCGAACTCCTTGAACGTGGCGGTCGGGTCGTCGGGAACCGGCATGGGGACCTCGCGATCGGTGTCGTGCGGGGTGCGGGCGAACAGCGTCGAAGCCCGATCCTGCCCCGCCGCGCGCCGGACGTCCAGATGTCGAGAACCCGCCGCCGGCTCCGATCCCTCTGTGGACCGCGCCGCGGGCGCACCGGACGAACACAGGAGGACACGCGAATGGACCTGCCGCGACTCGGCGTCACCCTTCAGCACTTCGGCCCGCACGCCGGGCCGGACGCCGTCGTCACCGTGGCCCGGGCCGCCGAGCGGCTCGGGTTCCACGCAGTCTCGGTCTCCGACCGGCTGCTCATCCCCGTCGGGCCGCACTGGACGAACGACGCCGGGCTGCCCGAGGACACCCCGTGGGACGCCCTGGAGGTCCTCACCTGGGCCGCAGCGCACACCCGGCGGATCCGGGTGGCCACCGGCGTGCTCAACTCGATCTTCGAGTCGCCGGTCGCGCTGGCCCGCCGGCTGGCCACGCTCGACCGGCTGTCGCGCGGACGGCTGGACGCCGGGATCGGGCAGGGCGGCGGCACCCGGCTGCCGCCGCACTACATCCCCGAGGAGTTCGTCGCGGCCGGGGTGTCCCCCGCGCGGCGCGGCGCCGGGTTCGCCGAGCACGTCGCCGCGATGCGCGCCTGCTGGGGGCCCGACCCCGTCGAGTTCCACGGCGAGCACTACCGCGTCCCCGCCTCGAAGATCGGCCCGAAGCCGTGGGGCGACCGGATCCCGCTGCGCTTCGGCGCCACCGCCCGTCCCGCGATCGAGCGCGCGGCCCGCATCGGCGACGGCTTCGTCACCGTCGCCGTGAACTGGGACGACACCCGCACGCAGGTCGGCTGGTACCGCGCGGCGGGCGGCACCGGCGACGTCGTCGTCAACGTCCTGCCCGCCCCGCCCGGGACGGACGTGTCGTCCGCCGACTTCACCGCCGCGACGCTCGCGAACCTCGAGAGGGCCGTCGCGCTCGGCGCCGACGAGGTGCACGTCGTGACCGCGCTCCTGGGCGTCCCGGCGCGGCGCCAGGTCGAACTGCTGGAGGCCCTGGCGACCGAACTCGACCTCCCGAACCAACGCCCGTGACCCGGACGGACGCACACGTGGGCTGCCGAGCACGCACGGCTCGCGCTCCTCGGGCTGCCGCCCGGTCAGCGCTCGGTGGCCGGGGCCTCGGCGCGGCCTGCGTCGTACGCGGCGGGGAAGGCGTCGCCGAGCGCCGCGCGGGCGGCGTCGAGCAGGCGGGCGGTCTCCCGGGACGGGACGCCCGCGGACGGGTCCGCGGCCGCGCGGACGGCCGCGGCGGCGCCGAGCAGCCGGGCCGCGCGGTCGTCGCGGCCCGCGAGCAGCTCGGCGCCGGCGAGCCCGTCGAGCGCCGACGCGGCGGCGGCCGCGTCGCCGAGGGCGCGGGCGGCGGCGAGCCCGTCGAGATGGTGCGGGCGCGCCGCGGCGGCGAGCGCGGCGCCCAGCGCGCGGCCCGCGTGCCCGGCCCGCCCCCGTTCGATCCAGTACCAGGCCAGCGACGACGTGAGCCGCAGCGCGAGGCGCGCGTCCCGGCGGCTAACGGCGCTCTCCAGGGCGCGGCGCAGGTTCGCGGCCTCGGCGTCGAGGCGGGCGAGCCAGCGCAGCCGCGCGTGCCCGGTCCGGGACGCGTCGGCGCACTCCGCGACGCGGGCGTAGTAGTCGTCGTGGCGCTCTTGGACGTCGCCGGTCTCGCCCGCGTCGGCGAGGCGGTCGAGCGCGTAGGCGGCCACCGACTCCAGGAGCCGGTACCGGACGCCGCCGGGGCCGTCGGCCGGCAGGACGAGCGAGCGGTCGACGAGCCGCACGATGACGTCCATGATCTCGGCGCGGTCGACGTCGCCGCCCGCGCAGGTCTCCTCGGCCGCCTCCAGGGTGCAGCCGCCGGCGTGGACGGCGAGGCGGCGCAGGACGGCGCGCTCGGCGGGCGCGAGCGGCTCCCAGCTCCACGCGATCGCGGCGTGCAGGGTCCGCTGGCGCGGCGGGACGTCGCGGCGCTCGGAGCGCAGGACCCGGAAGCGGTCGTCGAGCCGCGCGGCGAGCGTCGCGGGCCCGAGCGCGCGGACGCGGGCGGCGGCGAGTTCGAGGGCCAGCGGCAGCCCGTCGAGGCGGCGGCAGACGGCGGCGACGGCCGCCGCGTTGGACGCGTCCAGCACGAACCCCGGATCCGCCGCCGCCGCACGCGCGACGAACAACCGAACCGCCGGAACCTCCGCGAGCCGCCGCACCCCGTCCTCCGAGGACGGGAGGTCGGGGGGCGGGACCGGGAGGGGCGAGACGGGGTGCAGGTGCTCGCCGGAGATGCCGAGGGGCTCGCGGGCGGTGGCGAGGACGCGCAGTTCGGCTCCCGTGGCGAGGAGCGCGTCCACGAGTTTCGCGGCGGGCTCGATGACGTGCTCGCAGTTGTCGAGGACGAGCAGCGCGCGGCGTCCGGCGAGCCCCTCCACGGGTTCGGCGGCGTGCGTCCCGCCGCGCTCCGGCAGGCCGGCGGCGGCGGTCACGGCCTCGGCGACCCCGCCCGGGGCGACGCCCGCCAGTTCGACGAGCACGACGCCCTCGGGGAAGGCGTCGCCCGTGCGGGCGGCGGCCTCCAGCGCGAGGCGCGTCTTGCCCACGCCGCCCGGTCCCGTGACGGTCACCAGCCGGGACGCGCGCAGGGCGGCGACGATCGCGTCCGGTTCGCCGTCGCGGCCGATCAGCGCGGTGCGCGGGACGGGGAGCCGCGCGGGCGCGAGGGGCGCGGGGCGCGCGGGCACGGCCGCGGGGACGTCCAGGGACGGGTCCTGGCGGAGGATCGCCCGCTGGAGGGCGGTGAGTTCGGGCCCGGGGTCGAGGCCGAGTTCGTCGCGGAGCCGGTTCCGGACGCGCTCGTAGCACTGCAGGGCCTCGTGCTGGCGGCCGGCGCCGTAAAGCGCGCGCATGAGGGCGGCCTGCAGGCGCTCGCGCAGCGGGTGGCGTCCGGCGAGGTCGGTGAGGTCGGCGACGAGGGCGCGGTGCTCGCCGAGCGCGAGGCGGGCCTCGGCCAGATCCTCGCGGGCGGTGAGGCGGCGCTCCTCCAGGCGGTCGGCGGCGGCGACGGCGAACGGGGCGTCGGCGAAGTCGGCGAAGGCGGGGCCGCGCCAGAGGGCGAGCGCCTCGGTGAGGGCGGACGCGCGGGCCCGCGCGTCCGGGTCCGTCCGGGCGGCGAGGGTCTCGAAGCGCAGCGAGTCGATCGCGTCCGGCGCGGCGGCCAGCGCATATCCGGGGGCCCGCGCGGCCACCAGGGAGCGCCCGCCGGGTTCGGCGTCGTCCAGGGCCCGGCGGAGCTGCGACACCTTCACGCGGAGCGCGGCGGCGGGCCGGGCGGGGAGGTCGTCGCCCCACAGGTCCCGGATCAGCCGCTCGGCCGACACCGGCCGTCCCCCGGCGGCCAGCAGCGCCGCCAGCAGCAGCCGGACTTTCAGCTCCGGGACCCGGACGGGGCGGCCGTCGTCCGTCCGGATCTCCAGCGGGCCCAGCACCCCGAAGCGCATGCGTTCACCGTAACCGGCCCCGAACCGGGCCGGAATCCCGTCCGAACCTCGCCATAACACCCGCGGCGCAGGGTGTGCGCGTCACCTTCCGAACGAAACGGGGAGAGATCATGACCGCAACCGCCGCGCCCGGGCGGCCCGCCCGGGCCGGTGCGCGCGCATGGCTCGGACTGGCCGTGCTGGCGCTGCCCACCCTCCTGCTGTCCATCGACAACACGGTGCTGTTCCTCGCGATGCCGCACCTCGGCGCCGACCTGGACCCCGGGCCCGTCCAGCTCCTCTGGATCATGGACGTCTACGGCTTCATGGTCGCCGGGTTCCTGGTCACGATGGGGGCGCTCGGCGACCGCATCGGCCGGCGCAGGCTGCTGCTGTGCGGGGCGGTCGCGTTCGGCGCGGCCTCGGCCCTCGCCGCGTACTCGAGCAGCCCCGAGATGCTGATCGCCGCCCGGATCCTGCTGGGGCTCAGCGGCGCGACGCTGATGCCGTCGTCGCTGGCGCTGATCAGCACGATGTTCCGGGACGAGCGGCAGCGCACCCTCGCGATCGGCGTGTTCACCGGCTGCTTCATGGGCGGCGCGGCGCTCGGCCCGGTGGTCGGCGGCGCGCTGCTGGAGAACTTCTGGTGGGGCTCGGTGTTCCTGATCGGCGTCCCGGTCATGGTGCTGCTGCTGGCCGCCGCGCCGCTGCTGCCGGAGTCGCGCGCCCCCGGCGGCGGCGGCCGCATCGACCTCGCGAGCGTCGCCTTGTCGCTGGCCGCCGCGTTCCCGGTCGTGTACGGGCTGAAGGAGTTCGCCGAGGACCCGTCGCGGCCCGCCGCGTACGCCGTGCTCGCCGCCGGGACCGCGTCCGGGTACCTGTTCGTCCGGCGGCAGCGCGCCATCCCCGACCCGCTGCTCGACCTGCGGCTGCTGCGGTCCCGGACGTTCTCGGTCGCCCTCGGCGTCCTGCTGGCGACGAACGTCCTGTCGGGCGGCCTGTACCTGTTCGCCAGCCGCTTCCTGCAGACGAGCGAGGGGCTGTCGCCGCTGGACTCCGGGCTGTGGCTGACGCTCCCGGCGATCGCGATGGTCGCGGGCTCGCTGCTGGCGCCGCTCGCCGCGCGGCGCGTCCGTCCGGGGACGCTGATCGCGGGCGGGATGGTCCCGGCGGCGGGCGGGTTCCTCGTGGCCGGCTTCGGGGACGGCATCGGGCCGCTGATGGCCGGGCTCACGATCGGGTTCCTCGGGCTGTCGCCCGTCGCCGCCCTGGGCATCGCGCTGATCGTCGGCGCGGCGCCGGACGAGCGCGCCGGCGCGGCGTCCGCGGTGGCCGAGACGTCCGGAGAGTTCGGCATCGCGTTCGGCATCGCCTCCCTCGGCAGCATCGGCGGCGCCGCCTACACCGCGCTGGTCGCCCTGCCGCCGGGCGCCCCGGGGGCCGCCGGGGAGTCGATCGAGGGCGCCGTCGCCGCCGCCGAGGGGCTCCCGCCCGAGCCCGCCGCCGCGCTGCTGTCGGCCGCCCGGGACGCGTTCCTCGACGGGTTCGGCGTCGTCACCGTCGTCGCCGCCGCCCTGCTCGCCGGGCTGGCCGTCCTCACGGCGACCGCCCTGCGGCACCTGCCGCCGATCGGCGGCGGCGACGCCTAGCGCGGCGTGCCCGCCGCCAGCGCGCGGCTGATCGACAGGCCGGTGAGCCGCAGCGGGCCGGCCAGCGACCAGGCCTGGTCGTCGTTCGGGACGACCAGGCCCAGCGCGGCGACGACGCGCCCGTCCGCGCGGACCGGCACGGCGATCCCGGTGGCGTCGGGGTGGATGTGCCCGGGGCAGAACGCGACGCCGCGCGTCCGGACGTCGGCGAGGACGGCCCGCAGGGTGCGTTCGTCCCGGATCGTCCGGGACGTGAACGGGACCAGCGGCCCGCGCAGCACCCGTTCGCGGACGTCCTCGGGTGCGTGGGCGAGCAGGACGAGCCCGGCGGACGACGCGTGCAGCGGCAGCCGTCCGGCGACCTTCGTGACGTTCACGACCGACCCCGGGACGGTGAGCCGCTCGACGAACAGCACTTCCTCCCCGTCGAGGACGCCGAGCTGGGTCGAGTGGCCGACGACCGAGTGCAGGTCGCCCATGTACTGCAGGGCCGTCTCCCGCAGGCCGAGGACGGGCGACGCGCGCTCGGCGAGCTCCCACATGCGGGTGCCGATCCGGACGCGGCGCTTCTCGTCCCGCACGAGCAGCCCGTGCCGGGTCAGCTCGTCCACGAGCCGCGCCGCGGTCGCGATGGGCAGCGCGGCGCGGCGGCTGATGTCGCTGATCGTCAGGACGGGACGGTCGGGGCCGAACGCGTCCAGGATCCGCACCACCCGCGTGACGACCGACTCGCCGCTCGAAGACCTGGCCACGTCCCCATCATCGCCGCGCCCGCGAACGTTCACCCGGGAACCGCCCATTGAGCGGAAACCCCTTGACCAGGTCGTATTGGGCCTCGCAAGGAAGGCGCGGTGGAGCACCGCTGCATCGAGGCACCGCGAGGCACTATGGAGGCACGGTGAAAGCACCTTGCCGGATGCTCTTTCAACAGAGCTAAGTGCATTAGTACACTCAATGGCATGTCGAAGCAGCGCTACACGGTGGGCGATCCGCTTCTCATCGAAGCGGAGCACGACGCTTTGAAACTGGCGGGGCAGCTGATCCAGCGGCCCGCCGGAACGGTGTTCATGAACGAGGGCGAGCAGACCGACTTCGTCATGCTCATCGAGAAGGGCGTCGTCAAGATCAAGGTCGGGCAGCCCGCCCGGACCGTCGCGCTGCGCCGGGCCGGCGAGATCGTGGGCGAGATGGCCCCCATCCGCGGCACCCCCCGCTCGGCGACCGTCGAGGCCGCCACCGACGTCGTCGTCCTGTGGATCTCCGCCGCGCAGTGGCTGGACTTCCTCGACGCCCACCCACGCGCCGCGATCGCGCTGATCGCGGCCACCGACGAGCGCCTCGACCAGGCCACCCAGAAGATCAAGGACTCGGAGTTCTCCGTCGAGCGGCGGCTCGCCGGCGCCCTGCTCGACCTCGTCGAGGCCGGGATCGGGCGGCGGCTGGACGACGATGGCGTCGAGATCGCGATCAGCCAGCAGGAACTCGCGTCCCTGGCGGGCGCCCGCATCGACTCCATCAAGAAGGTCCTGCGCATCTTCAAGGACCACGGCCTCATCCGGACGGGCCGGCAGCGGCTGACCCTCATCGACCTCGATCGGCTTTCGGCGATCGCCACGGGAAGCATGACCGCCCCGTAGCGGCGGCGGCAAGGGAGAGCGCGATGACCGGCAGACTGTCCGACCACCCGCTGATCAAGGTGCTGCTGGGGTTCCGGCTGCCCGCGGAGCACTACGTCGTCCACGGCAGCGGGCCGCTGCTCGCCCGCGGCCTGCGGCCGGTCGACGAACTCGACATCGTCGCCCGCGGCGCCGCCTGGCGCGCGGCGGCGCGGCTGGGCCGGCCGATCCGCGGCGCCGTCAGCGGCGCCCCGATGTACGAACTCGGGGACGGCCGGGTGCACGTCTCCCGGCACTGGTTCCTGCCGCCCGCCGACACCGACGCCGGCGTCGACGCGCTCATCGAGAACGCCGACCTGTTCGAGGGCATCCGCTTCGCGCGCCTCGACGAGGTCCGCGCCTACAAACGTCGGCTGGGGCGCGCCAAGGACCACGCCGACCTGCGGCTACTCGCGCGCCGCTCCCCCCGACCGGGCCCCGGCCCCGGCGCGCCCGCGCCGGGCGGCGCGGCCCCGCCCATGCTCGGTCCGCTACCCGAAGGAGAGGAGGTGATGACCCATGTGGTCGCAGGCTGTCACTGAGACGGCGCGGACGGTGCGGCTGGCCCTGGCAAGCTGGAGCCACACCGCCCGCGGGGCGATCCTGCTCGTGGTGCTTGCAGGATGCCTGTTGTTCCTCATGCACCAGGGTATGCCGCTCATCACCTGGTGAACAAGCGGCCCCGGGGCCGTGCCGCACCCGCTTCCGGCGGGCGCGGCGCGGCCCGCCCGCACGCCCGCGCACGTCCGGACGGTCACGCTCGGTGAGCGGCGGACGGGTGCGGACGGCCGTCAGGCGCCGGGGCCCGGGCGGGGTTCGACGTCGGTCGGGCCGAGGGGCGCACCGCACGCGTCGCACGTGAAGCGGGGCGTGAGCGTCCCGGCGCAGCCGCGGTGCCCGACGATCACCGGGGCGCCGTCCGGGGCGTAGTGGCGGTCGCCCCACAGCAGCAGCGTCATCATCGCGGGCCACAGCTCGACGCCCTTGCGGGTGAGCCGGTACTCGTAGCGCTCCGGGCGCTCCTGGTACGGGACGCGGCGCATGATGCCCTCGTCGCACAGCCGGCCGAGGCGGTCGGTGAGGATGTTGCGGGCGACGCCGAGCACGTCCTGGAAGTCGTCGAAGCGGCGGATCCCCTCGAACGCGCTGCGGATGATCAGCAGCGTCCAGCGGTCGCCGACGACCTCCAGCGAGCGGGCGATCGAGCAGTTCTGCGACTCGTAGGTGCGGGGCAGGGCCACGCTTCGAGAGTAGCCGAGCATTGTGGTGATACGTCGGGCCCGGGACGGGGCGTCCCCGTCCCGGGCCCGACGGCACCGGAGCTACCGGTTACTTCAGCTTCTTGCCGGCCGACTGCAGGCTCTCGCACGCCTCGACGATGCGGGCGGCCATGTTCGCCTCGGCGGCCTTGCCCCACGAGCGCGGGTCGTACTGCTTCTTGTTGCCGACCTCGCCGTCCACCTTCAGGACGCCGTCGTAGTTGCGGAACATGTGCTCCGCGACCGGGCGGGTGAACGCGTACTGCGTGTCGGTGTCGATGTTCATCTTGATGACGCCGTAGGAGACGGCCTCGCGGATCTCCTCGAGCGTGGAGCCCGAACCGCCGTGGAACACCAGGTCGAACGGCTTGTCCTTGCCGTGCTTCGCGCCGACCGCGTCCTGGATCTCCTTGAGGACCTCCGGGCGCAGCTTGACCGAGCCCGGCTTGTAGACGCCGTGCACGTTGCCGAACGTCGCCGCCAGGATGTAGCGGCCCTTCTCGCCGACGCCGACGGCCTCGGCGGTGGCGAGCGCGTCGCCCGGGGTCGTGTACAGCTTCTCGTTGATCTCGTTGGCGACGCCGTCCTCCTCGCCGCCGACGACGCCGATCTCCATCTCCATGATGATGCGGGCCTTCGCGCACTCCTCGAGGAGCTCCTCCGCGATCCGCAGGTTCTCGTGCAGCTCGACGGCGGACCCGTCCCACATGTGCGACTGGAACAGCGGCTCCTCACCGCGCGCCACCCGCTCCTGCGAGATCCCGATGAGCGGACGCATGAAGCCGTCCAGCTTGTCCTTCGGGCAGTGGTCGGTGTGCAGCGCGATGTTCACCGGGTACTTGGCGGCGACGACCTTGGCGTACTCGGCGAGCGCGGTCGCGCCCGTCACCATGTCCTTCACCGACGGCCCGGACAGGTACTCCGCGCCGCCCGTCGAGACCTGGACGATCCCGTCGCTCTCGGCCTCGGCGAAGCCGCGCAGCGCCGCGTTCAGCGTCTGGCTCGAGGTGACGTTGATGGCGGGGAAGGCGAAGCCGTCCCGCTTCGCACGGTCGAGCATCTCCGCGTAGGTCTCGGGCGTTGCGATGGGCATTTCAGCGTCCTTTCATACGCAGCGGTGCCGCCGGGCATCCGGCCGGGCGGTAGCTCCCGGGCACCCGCCGCACGGGCGGGAACGCCGGGTCGGGCATGCCGTCCACGGTCAGTATCGCGGTCGCGACGCTCGCCCAGCTCACCCGGGGGCGCCACGGGTGCCAGTATCCCGGATTTCGCGTCCGGAGCCAGTGGGGACGCGCGCCGCGCGGCGCCCGATCGCCGCGCGCTTCCGGCCGTCCGGAACGTCCCCCCGCCGCCCGGCGCGGACGCCCGCCGCCGCGGCGCCCGCGGCCCGATCGGCCCCGCGGACCACGAGATCCGGAGCCAAGGGAACAAAACGGACAGCGGCGCGAAGAAGAATGTCCCTGAAGAGTCACGTCCGTCGCTCAGCGGTGACAGTTATCGCTAACCTCCCCATGTGGGACGTCATCGGTCGGACCCCAGGGGTCTCGCACGCATATTGATCGCGGCTTTGGCCGTGGCCGCCGTCTTGGCTCTGCTCGTCGTGGGCGGCATGGCTCTGGTGAACGCGGTCTCGGGCGACCCCGATCCGCAGGGGCCCTCGGCCACCGTCTCCTCGGACGGCGGCGGAGGGTCCCCCTCCCCATCCGCGGGCTCCGCCTCCCAGGCGCCCGCCCTCCTGATCCGCGTCGTCGGCGCGCCCACCAAGGTGGTCGTCCGGGTGCCCGACGGCGAGATCTTTTTCACCGGGACCATGACCACCGGCGAGACCTACCGCTACGACGAGACGCCGCTGTCGGTCGTCGCCGACAACGGCTCCTCGCTCGAGGTCGCCATCCACGGCGAGAAGCAGGACCCGGCGTCCGCCCAGCGCACCGAATGGGCGGTGCCCCAGCAGCCCTGACCGACCGCGTCAGCCCAGCCCCAGATCGGCCACCTCGAACGGGTGCCGGTACTCCAGCCCCTCCTCGGCGATCCGCGCCGCGGCCCCCCGCTCCAGAATCGTCGCGACGGCCACGACGTGCGCCCCCGCCTCCCGCAGCGCCTCCACCGCGGTCAGCACCGAACCGCCCGTGGTGGAGGTGTCCTCGACGGCCAGCACCCGCCGCCCCGCCACGTCCGGGCCCTCGATCCGGCGCTGCAGGCCGTGCGCCTTGCCCGCCTTCCGCACCACGAACGCGTCCAGCGTCCGCCCCCGGGCCGCCGCCGCGTGCAGCATCGCCGTCGCCACCGGGTCGGCGCCGAGCGTCAGCCCCCCGACCGCCTCGTACTCCAGGTCCTCCGTCGCGTCCAGCATCACCGACCCGACGAGCGGCGCGGTGGCCCCGTCCAGCGTCACCCGGCGCAAGTCCACGTACCAGGACGCGCGCTTCCCCGACGACAGCACGAAGTCCCCGTGCACCACCGCCTTGGCCTTGATCCGTTCCAGCAGCTCATCACGATCGCTCACGGGGAAACCCTATTCACCCCGCCCGCGCGCGCCGCGCCCGCCATGTACGGTGCCGGAGAGGAGGACGACATGACACCCGGATCCCTCGTGCTCCTGCACGCGCCCGACACCGGCTCCGCCGCCTGGGGCGACCTTCCCGAGACCCTCCGCTCCTACGGGCTCGACGTCATCGCCCCCGACGTCACCGAGGGCACCGGCTCCCGCTACGTCGCCCGCGCGTCGCTCATCATCGCCGCGACCGCCCCCGCGACCCCGCTCGTCCTCGCCGCGCACGGCGCCGCCGGCCCGCTGCTCCCCGCGATCGCCCTCGCGCAGCGCGCCGCCCACCGCGCCGTCGGCGGCTACCTCTTCGTCGACGCCGACCTCCCCCGCCCCGCCCACGCGCACGACCACGACGACGGCCACGAGCACGTCCCGTCGCCCCCGGACTGGCCGGACGCCCCCTGCGCCTACCTCCGCACCCACGCCGACCGCTCCGCGTCCCCGGGGCACGCCCAAGCCGTCCGAGAGGCCCGCCTACGCGGCTGGCCCGTGACCGAGCACGAACCCCCTACCGCCGTGGCCCAGTCCCTGAGCGAACTCCTCACGACCCTCTAGCCCCCACCCACACCGGCCAGGGGGGCGGGGGTCAGGCGTCGGCGGGGGCGATGTCCTCGGGGGCGAGTTCGCGTTCCGCGATGCCGGCGAAGCCGTCGCGGCCGGTGTAGCTCTCCTCGCCGATGATGCGGCCGTCCTCGTCGATGGGCCACACGATCGCCATGCGGGTCCAGACCGACCGTGCCGGCCTTGTCGGCACGCCGTCCCCGTCTGGCATCCCAGCGCCGCCGTGCGGGCCGTGGGCCTACCGCCCGCCTCCTCGCCCCGCTCGTCCGGAGCGTCGCCGGGCGGGCCGTGCGGGCCTGTCGCACGGCATCGCCGCCCTGCCCAGTCCGGGCGGGCCGATGCACGGACACGCGTGGCGGGGTCGCGAGGCGGTCGTCCGGTCCTGTGGACGGACGAGTGGGCGGGCCGAGCGCACGGGGGGCGGCGTGCGGTCGTCGCCGACCGTGCCGGGGCCGTCCGTGGGGTGCGGGGTCAGGCGTTCTTGAGGAGGTCGTCCAGGAGGGCGTCGTAGTCGTCTTCGCCTCGGCCGAGGTCGATGCGGGCTCGGTAGCGGAGGCGGAGGAGGGCTTCGAGGCTGTCCTCGGCGATCGCCACGTCGTCGGGGCCGGGGGTCAGGGACTCGGCGGCGGGGGGCTCGCCGGGGCCGCCGGGGCCGCCGACGCCCGTGCCGACGGCGTTGTCGCGCAGCGCGAGGACGACGTCGGCGCCGTTCGTGGCCCAGTCGTGGGCGCCGGACGCGTCGCCCTGGGCGTACAGGACCTCGGCGACCGCCCGGTACACCTCGGGGTCGCGGGGACGGTCGGCGCGGATCTGGTCGACGAGGGTGCGGGCCTCGTCGGCGCGGCCGAGTTCGAACAGCGCGTCGGCGAGGTAGGCGCGCGGGTCGCCGTAGGTCTCGCCGCCGTCCTCGAGGGCGCGGCGGTAGAAGTCGGCGGCCTTGCCGTGGTCGCCGGCGTGCTGCCACTGCTCGCCCGCGCGCAGCAGGACGTTCGCGCGGGACACCCCGCCGGACACCGTCTCGGCCAGTTCGGCCAGGCGCCGGGCCGCCGCGATGTGATCGCCCGTGCGCAGGGTGTCGAACTCCAGGTCGTCGAGGTCGTCTTCCGTCACATGCGTCACGGTTCAACGCTACCCGGCGGCGCCCGACCGAAGCGGGCGAATCTGGGATGTCGGTGAATACCGGACCGTACCCGTCGGCCTCACCTGCGGGAACGTTCGAGGGCGTCCCAGAACCCGCGGCGCAGCGCGTGCCGGACCTCGTCGTGCAGCAGGAAGTCGATCGGCAGCGACGAGCCCTGCAGGAGGCGCGCCTCCAGGTCGGAGGGCATCCGGGGCTTGCGGGCGAGGACGGCCTCCAGCCAGAGCGCGGGCGCGTCGCGGGCGACGGACTCGCCGAAGTCCTGCCCCTCCTGGTGCGCGGACTTGACGGCGTCCGCCAGCGACGGCGAGTTCTGCTGGGCGGGCACCGGGGAGAGCTGCTGCGGCCCGGTGTAGGGGCCGGGCGGGCGGCTCGCGGGGAGCGACTGCGGCGCGGACGGCGGCGACGGCGCGGGCACCGGCGGCGACGTGTACTGCTGGGACGGCGCGGCGTGCGAGCCGGTCTGGACGGGCGCGGCGGGCTGCGAGGTGCCGCCGCTGAACGACGCGCCGAACCCGCCGGCGCCGGACGACCCGAGCGTGGTGGAACCGAGCGGGCCGGCCCCCGGGGAACCGCCGAGCGGGCCGGAGTCGGGGCCGGTGTCGAGGACGCTCGAGCCGTACCCGCCCGACGCGGGCGACGGCGTCGGGCCCGTGGACGTCTGCGGGGACGGCAGCACGGAGGGGCCGGTGGACGCCCGGGCGGGCGCGGGGCTCGACGGGACGGGCGGGAGCGGGGACGGCGGGGGCGGGGCGGGCGTGCCGGTGATCGGCGACGAGGGGGGCGGGCCGTTCTGCGCGGCGGGCTGCAGGGACCCGAGGGACGCGCCGTTGCCGTGCCCGTTCGACAGCGGACTCGACCCGGACGACGCGGTGGACGAGCCGATCGGGACGCCGGGCAGCACGGAACCGGACGGCGGCGAGCTGATCGACGACGCGGACGACGAGCCGGACGAGCTCGCGCCGTCCATGCCCGTCAGGAGGTTCACGTAGGGGCGCAGGTCGCCGGAGCCGATCTCGATGAGGTCGTCGCATTCCTGCCGCAGCCCCCGCGAGATCGTCCAGTTGCCGTCGACGGCGACGTGCACGACGGTGACGCGGACGCCGAGGTCCTGCGCGTCGGCGACGACCTGGGCGAGGTCCTCGTCGCCGCTGACCAGGACGGCCTCGGCGAGGGCGGCGTTGCGGGCGAGGGTCATGAGGTCGCGGTGGATCTCGGTGTCGACGCCCTCGCGGCGGCCGGGGCGGATGCGGCCGAGCCGGAGTTTGAGGCCGGGCAGGTCGGCGAGCGCGTCGTGCTCGGGGGCGCGGCGGCCCTCGACGGTGGCCTCGTACCAGTAGCAGCGCAGCAGCGGCAGGCCGGTGCGCTCCCTGGACAGGTTGTTCAGCAGTTGCAGGAGGCCGCTGAAGTCCCAGGCCACGGCGTCGCGGTGGCGGGTGCCGTGCACCGCCATCGCACCGTCGCCCAGCAGATAGCCGGCGTCTACGAACAGCGCGCAGCGATCCATGCGACACCGCCCTTCCTCTGGCACGGGAGCTCACGGGGTGCCCGGCCCGCGGTCAGGCCGGCGAGCGTGACCATCTTCGGCGCCTGCCCTTCCTGTTGGGGACGTGGGCGGCGTAATGACCTAGGGCCTTCCATAGCGTAGTGAAGCCCGTCAGCCTCGTAGGCCAATACGGCGATTCGCCACTCTTTCACGGGGTCCGGCCGGTCCGCGACTCTCCGGTAACAACGAATTGGAGACTTCGGCGGACGCTACCAGCCGTTTCGGTCCGGCCCCCGGCTTCCCGCCGATCTTTACGGGAACGGGCAGGTGAACGGTTCGGGCGGGGCAGTGCGCGACCTCGCCTTCACGATCGCATGGCCCCCCGGCGCGCCAGGGGTGAGGGAGGTGTGGCGTCCAGGTCAGTTTGGACGTCGCCTTCCGTGCGGACCTCGACCTCCACGTCGACCCGGACGTCGCCCGCCGCGGCCGCGCGCATCGGGACGTCCGCGTCGACCACCGCGTCCACGTGGACCCGCGTCCGGACGAGCGTGCGCACGTCGACCTCGGAGTCGACCTCGACGATCGGCGGCGCGGGCTCCGGTTCGGGTTCCGGCTCGGGCTCGGCCGGGGCGGGACGCTCGGGCGGCGGTGCGGGCGCCTCCTCGGGTGCGGGCGCCTCCTCGGGTGCGGGCGCCTCCTCGGGTGCGGGCGCCTCCTCGGGTGCGGGCGCGGGTGCGGGCGCGGGTTCGGCGCGGGCGGCCGGGACGGGCTCGAACGGACGGGCCGCGGCCGCCGGGGCGGCCGGGACCGGGGCCGGCGGGCCGGCGGGCGCGCGGGCGGGCGGGGCCGCCGGGACGGCCGGCCGCGCGACGACCGGGGGTAGGCGTTCCGGCTCCCGCGTGGGCTCGTCGTTCGACACCAGGACCATCCCGAGCGCGACGGCGCACGCGACGGCGGTGGCGCCGAGCGCGTGCCGCCACCGCCGGGGCACCCGCCCGAGCCAGGCGAACAGGCCGCCGCCGGTCGCCAGGTAGGCCGTCGCCGCCGCGCCCAGCACGAGCGGGCCGAGGGCCTCCCGGAGGGCGCCGTTCAGTTCGGCGAGTTCGGCGTGGACGGCCTTGCAGTCGGCGCAGCCGTCGAGGTGGCCGCGGACGCGGCGGGTGTCGCGGCGGGCGAGGCCGTCCCGCACGTAGGCGCCGAGCTTGCCGACCGCCTCGCGGCACTTGGCGCGGTCGGCGGGCAGCGCCGCCAGGTGCATCTGCAGGTACGCCTGCCGCAGCCCCTCGCGGGCCCGGTAGGCGAGCGCGGCGGCGCCGTTGGCGGTGAGGCCGAGCAGCGGGGCGACCTCGGCGGGCCGGGCGCCCTCGATCTCGGTGTGCCAGAGGACGGTCTGCCAGCGTTCGGGCAGCGACTGGAACGCGCCGAGGACCATCGAGCGCTCCAGGTCGCGCAGGGCCGGGTCCTCGAAGGGGGTGCCGCGGTCGAGCTCGTCGATCCGGTCGGTCGGGTGGACGCGGCGGTCGGCGCGGTGCCGGTCGTACACGGCACGCCGCACGGCGGTCAGCAGGTAGGGGCGGAACCCGGAGTCGGGGCCGCCGCCGCGCCGCAGCAGGTCGAGGATCTTGGCGAGCGCCTCCTGGACGGCGTCCTCGGCGGTGTCGCCGTCGGCGAGGTGCCGGGCCAGGCCGCGCGCGGCCGGGACGTGCCGTTCGCAGAGCGTGCCGTAGGCGTCGGTGTCGCCGGCGCGGACCCGGGAGATGAGCGCCGCGTCGCCGGCCTCGGGTTCCTCCTGGTGCACACCGCCCCCTCGCGCCGCACGCCGCCCGCCGTGCCGCGGCCGCGCCCCCACGCGCCGCGACGGCCTTGCTCGCTCATTGTGACGCCTTGACGACTGTTTGTCGTTCAATTCGGGGAGACCGGATTTTTTCGCTGGAGTCACGTCATGGACACGTCGCCATGCCGTTGGATGAGGCGCGGACGATGTCGGAGGGGGCTTCGTCCGCTACCGGGGGGTGTGCTCGCTCCGGCGAGGGGGCGGAGCGAGCACACCATCCCCGCCGCTGTACCGGACGCGAGGCACGCGACGGACGGGCGGGGGGCGTCCGGCGGTTCAGCCGGTGATGTCGGCGCTGCCCAGCTCGACGAGCGTGCCCGCGTTGCGGGGCGACTCCCACGTGACGTCGCAGTCGCCGCCCGCCAGCGTCACGGTGGCGATCGCGTTGTCGAACCACGGCCCGTCGGTGACGCGCCACTTCAGCGGCGGCACGGGGACCTTCGCGAGCTTCCCGAGCCAGCGGAACGGCGTCGCGGTCTCCCACATGCAGGCGATCCGCTGGGCGATGCGGATCTTGCCGTCCAGCGGGTTGCGGAACGGCGAGCAGACGATCTGGGCGATCTTCGTGTCGATGTCCGGGGCGTCGACGCGCGCCAGGTACGAGAAGTGGACGTCGCCGGACAGGAACGTGATGCTCGCGGGGACGGCCCCGCGCTCGCCGCGCCCGATCGCGAGGACGTGCGAGGCGACCTCGCGGAACGACCGGTCGAACGCCGCCCAGTGCTCCAGGTCGACGGCCTGCCGCATCTTCTCGCCGAGCGCCGCGCCGGGCCGTCCCCACGCGCCCTCGGAGATCGCCTCGTTCCAGTTCTCGGCGTCGTGGATGGCGCGGGGCAGCAGGAACGGCAGGGAGCTGGCGATGACGAGGTGCTCGACGTCGCCCTGGCACTGCTCGCCCAGCCACGCGAACTCGCGGTCGTCCAGCATGCCGCGCCGGTCGGGGGTGAGCAGGCGGGAGCAGCGGCTGTCGACGACGATGAAGCGGACGCCGCCGAAGTCGTGCGCGTAGCTCCACCGCATGCTCTCGGGCTCGCGGTCGGCGCGCTCGGTGAACGCGTCCAGGACGTCCGAGGCGTCGCCGGTCGCGTCGGACGCGGCCCGCACTTGCGCGAAGATCGGGTCGTCGGCGCGTTCCTCCGGCGACAGGTTGCCGAGGTGCTGGTACACCCAGTACGAGCCGATGCCGCCGGTGATGCGCGCCCGCCACCAGGGCTGCGCCCACATCTCCTCGCGCCACGCGTAGGAGGTGTTCCAGTCGTCGCGGATGTCGTGGTCGTCGAAGACGGTGAAGGTGGGCACGGTGGACAGCAGCCACCGCACCTCGGCGTCGTCGCGCCAGGCCAGCTCGTAAAGCCGGACGTACTCCTCGTAGTCGGCGACCTCGCCGACGGGCGGTTCGTCGCCGCGCCGCTCCCGGATGTACTCGAGCATGTCGTCGCCCAGCTCGTCCGCGTACACCTGGTCGCCGACCATGAGCAGGACGTCGGGCCACTCGACGCCGTCGCCGAACGCGCGCAGGCGGCGGGCGAACGCGGTGAGGGCGTCGTGGCCGAACTCCTCGACGGTGCCGGGGGCGCGGCGGCACGAGCCGAACGCGATGCACAGCGGGCCGCCGTCCGGGAGCGTCCGCAGGAGGCTCGGGGGGAACTCGGCGTTGAGCGGCCAGACGGTCTCGCCGTCCGCGACGACCTCGTAGGGGACGCGGGCGCCCGCGGGGAGGCCGGCGACGTCGACGACGGCGTAGTGGTGGCCGTGCACGGTGAACGTGCGCGCCGCCGCGTCCACCCCGTCGCCCACGACGCGGACCTCGCAGGGACGGTCGGTCTCCACGAAGATCGTCGCCGTGTGGGAGCTCACGTGCCGGAGGTGGGGCCCGAGTACCAAAGCGGTCATATGTGCTCTCTACCGGGCCGGGGGCCGCCGCGTCCACCGGAACGGCGACCCGCGGTCCAAGATCACGGGCGGGACGGCCCCGGCGGCGCGGGCGGCACGGGGCCGGGGAGCGGCGCCGGGCGCGGGCTTTCAGCCGCCCAGGACCTGCGCCTCCTTCTCCCTCGGCAGCCCCGGGGACGGACGGTCGGGGCGCTGCGGCGCGCGTCCCCCGATCGTCCGCAGCCACGCCCAGGTGTCGGCGACGGTGACGTCCACGGGACGGCAGTGCAGCCCCGTGGACAGGGCCCGGTCGACGTTCGCGCGGTGCAGGGTGTCGTAGAGCTCGCCGGACGGCACCCAGACGGGGAGTTCGGTCCACGGCTCGATGCCCGCGGCGAGGACGCGCTCCGGGTCGGTCCAGACGAGCCGCGCGTCGGAGCCCGTCGCCCGGACGCAGGCGTCGAGCAGTTCGCCCATCGTCGTGTGCCCGGGGGCGCTCACGAGGTTGAAGGGGCCGGACAGCCGCTTCCCGATCGCGTCGAGCGTCCAGGCGGCGAGGTCGCGGGCGTCGACGTACTGGAGGCCGAGGTCGCGGGGGCCGGGCGCGAGGACGCGGCCGCCCTCGGCGATGCGGGTGAGCCACCACGGCAGCCGCCCGACGTTCTCGTGCGGGCCGAGGATCAGGCCGGCGCGCACCAGGACGGTCCGGTCCGCGCCGAACGCGCCGACGGCGGCGAGTTCCCCGCCGCGCTTCGCCCGCGCGTAGTCGTCGGACGCCTCGTCGTCCGGGGAGCCGTCCACGACGGGCGCGTCCTCGTCGAGTCCCGGCGGCGCGGGGATCGGGTACACGGACCGGCTGGACACGTAGACGAACCGTTCGGCGCGTCCGGCGAGGAGGCGCGCGGCGTCGCGGACGACGGACGGCGCCCACGACCAGGTGTCGACGACCGCGTCCCACTCGCCGCCGGCCGCGTCGAGCGCGGCGAGGCCGTCCGGTGCCGTCCGGTCGCCGCGCAGGAGCGTCGCGCCGGGCGGCGGCTCGTTCCGGCCCCGGTTGACGACGGTCACGTCCCAGCCGCGCGCGACGGCGTCCTCGACGACGGCGCGGCCCACGAACTCGGTTCCTCCGAGCATCAGCAATCGCATGAGCCAACTGTACGCTCTGTACGTTCGGTACAGAAGCCTCGATCCCGGTCGGTGGACGAACGGTCAGGATGGTCCCGGTACCGGTAGGTTCGCGCCCGTGACCGGTTTCGACATCGTCCGCGACCTCCCCGCCGCCCTCCACGACCGCGAGGCCGCCTGGACGTACGTCCGGGGCTTCGCCGCGCACTGGGGCGTCCCGCTCGGCCCCGGCGACGGCACGCCCGCCGCCGAGCTGGACGCCGCCGAGGAGGCCCTCGGCGTCCGGCTGCCCGCCGCGCTGCGGGAGGGCTACGCGCTCTTCGGCCGCCGCCCCGACCTGCACACCAACCTGCACGGCCTGCTCGCGCCGGAGGACTTCTACCTGCACGCGGGCGGGGTCGTGTTCCGCGAGGAGAACCAGGGCGTCGCGACCTGGGGCGTCCTCGTCACCGACATGGACGCCGCCGACCCGCCCGTCCGGATGAGCATCGACGACGGCCCCTGGGAGCCCTGGTACGACGCGTTCTCCGTCGCCTGCCTGGAGATCGTCCTGTCCGAGTCCACGCAGGCCGAGGACCTCTGCGACCACCGCGACCTCGACGACGGCGACGACCTCGCCCGGCGCTTCACCCGCGTGCCGCTGCCCTTCCCCGGCGGCGACGACGTCGCGTTCTACGCGGGCCCCGGCGTGCTCCTGTGCGACGACGGCGCCATGCTCTCCGTCCGCGCCCGCGACCCGGAGACCCTCGACCGCTTCCGCGACGACCACCCCGGCCCCTGGCTGAACGGCTGACGCACGGTCAGATCGTCCAGACGCAGACGGGCGGGCCCGCGTCGACGTCGCGCCCGGCCGCCGCGAGCCGCGCGCCGTCCAGCCAGACGACCGCGTTCATCGCCTCCTGCGCCCCGCGCAGCCGCCGCACGTGCCGCCCCGTGCCGACCTCCCACACGTGGACGTCCCCGTCCTCGTGCGCCGTCGCCAGGACCGTTCCATTCGGAGAGAATGCCAGGTCAGCGGGTTGGCCGATGTTCGGCGAAAACGCGATGACGCGGCCTGTGCCGAACGTCCGCCCGTCCCGGTGCCACAGCCGCACCGCCTCGTGGTCGGCGACCGCGAGCAGCCCGCCGTCCGCCGACCACGCCGCGCAGTGCCGCACCGTCGGGCCCGTCCGGACCGGCTCCTCCACCACCGAGCCGTCGGCCGCGTCCAGCACCGCGACGCCCTTCTCCCGGCCGTCGGCGACCACCGCCAGCAGCGCCCCGTCCGGGGAGAACCGCACCGCCGACGCCGGACGCTCCGCCCGCCACAGCTCCCGCCCGCCCGCGAACGCCCGGACGGTCCCGCCCGCGGCGGCCGTGACCGTCCCGTCCGGCGACACCGCGACGTCCCACGCGTCGCCGACGCCCGCCTCCCGGCGCTTCCCGCGCGGCAGCTCGACGCGCACCGCCTCCCGCCCGTCCCGCAGCACCAGCACCCCGCCGTCCGCCGACACCGCGGCCCGCCAGTAGGCCGCGGCGTGCCGCACCGCGACGACCTCCCGGCCGCCGTCCGCCTCCCACGCGAACAGCTCGCCGCCCGACCCGCACGCCACGAGCAGCCGCGCCTGCGCCGCGAACGCGAGCGCCGTCACCTGGTACGTCCCCATGGAGCCGAGCGTCGTGAACTCGCCCTCCGGCTCGGGCACGTCCAGGTCGGCCGCCAGCCGCGCCACGGCCGCCGCCGGGTTGAGCCGCCGGGCGTTCTCCAGCCGGCTCCGGTCGCTCTGGTCGCCCTGCAGCACCGTGACGACCACCCGGTCGCGCTCGTCCCCGCGGCCGAAGAACCCCTCGTCGTCCAGCCTGGCCAGCGCCCGGAAGCACGCCTCCCGGCGCGCCTCCACCTCGGCGTCGTCGGCGTCCCCGCCGCCCCGGCCCTCCAGCAGCTCCTGGACGCCGGCGAAATGGTGCTCGCCGAGCATGTGGTGCGGCGAATCGGCCGGGCTCCACCGCAGCTCCGCCGCGTGCTCCCCCACCATGCGCCCGAACTCGCCCGCGTACACCCGCGCCACCGCCCGCAGCCCCTCCTCCGAGCTGCACGTCGGCAGGACGTACTCGTAGAGCGGGCCCGTGAACAGCCCGTAGCAGTAGAACGTCTCCCCGGGATGCGCCTCCCGCGCCTGCGCGAACGCCGCGCGCGCCGCGCCGGCCAGCCGTCCCGCCAGCTCCTCGACCGCCGCCCGGCGGGACCTGTCCGCGCCCATCGGGACGCCCCCGAACCTCACCCGGCGTCCCGCGCCGGCCCGTGCACGCCCGTCCGAATCCTCACCCGAACCCCCTCGCCGCCGCCCGCATCGACATCTGACTACCACCATTCGCGCACGCTTCGGGCATGCCTCGATGCATCCGGCCGCCCCCCGACCGCATCCGGCCGCATCCGGCCGCCGTCCGTGCATGCGGCGCGGCCCGCACGCGGGCGGGCGTGCGGGCCGGGGTCCGGTGGAGAGGGGTCAGCGGGCGGCGGGGCCGAGGAGGTCCCAGCGGTTGCCGGCGATGTCGCGGAACACGGCCACGCGGCCGTACGGCTCGGTGCGCGGCGCGGTCACGAACTCGACGCCCGCCGCGGTGAGGCGCGCGTGCTCGGCGTCGAAGTCCGCCACGCGGAGGAAGAACCCGACGCGGCCCGCGACCTGCTCGCCGACGACCGCCGCCTGCCGCTCGCCGTCCGCCCGCGCCAGCAGGATCCCGGTCCCGCCGCCGGGCGGACGGACGACGACCCACCGCTTCGCGCGGCCGTCGTTCGTCCGCGCCGGCGCGTCCTCGACGAGGTCGAAGCCGAGGACGTCCGTGAAGAACCCGATAGCCCGGTCGTAGTCGTCGACGACGATCGTCACCAGCTCGATGTTCATACGCCGCGCTCCCGCCGCTCCCGACGTCCGGACGGCGCCACGCTACCGGGCTCGCGGACGGGTCAGTTGTGCGTGTGCGACGGGCGCTGCGGGCGCTCGACGAGCGGGGTGTCGACGAGGTGCTCGATCAGGAACCACGCCTGGAGCTCGTTCGTGCTGATGACCTCGGAGACGATCAGGTCGTTCGTCCCGTCGTCGCCCATCTCCTGGGTGCGGGCCGCCGCGTCGTGGCAGGCCACGAGGATGGTCTCGTGCGCCTCGATCAGGCGGGACAGCATCGCGGGGACCTCCTCGACGCCGTTCGGCGGCCGCGGGATCACGGTGATCTCCGCGACGTGCCGCGGGTCGCCGACCGCGACGCCGCCGAGCGTCTGGACGCGCTCCGCGATCGTGTCGATGAGTTCGAGCTGCTCGCCGGCGTGCTTGTCCAGCAGCAGGTGCAGCTGGTAGAACGTCGGGCCGCGCATCAGCCAGTGGTGCTTCTTGTAGTGGCTGTAGAGGATCTGGGAGTCCGCCAGGATCTGGTTGAGCCGCTGGCAGGAGTACTCCCGCGCGTCCCGGGAGAGACCGAGCGGGAACATCCGCATGGTCCCGAACTCCTGGATCTCCGTCCCGTCCACGTGCAGCCACGGCTGGCTGGACCGGGTGGTGTTCGTCGAGCGATCGGCTGCCATGCACAACTCCTCGAGAAGTAGGCGATCGAGTACAACCGCCCGTAACCTCCCCCGAGCCGCACCAAGGGCACCGCAGGGCGTTCAAAGTGGACACAAAGCCTCAGCGGACGGGCGTGAACTCGCACGGCAGCCGCTTGATCCCGTTGATGAAGCTGGACCGCAGCCGGACCGGCTCCCCGGACGCGCGGATGTCCGGCACGCGCCGGAACAGCTCGCGGAACATCACGGTGATCTCCCGGCGGGCCAGGTGCGCGCCGAGGCAGAAGTGCGGCCCGGCCGCGCCGAACCCGACGTGCGGGTTCGGGTCGCGGGCGACGTCGAACCGGTCCGGGTCGGCGAACGCCGCGGCGTCCCGGTTCGCCGACCAGTAGCACAGCAGCACCTTGTCGCCCTCCGCGAACCGCAGCCCGCCCTCCGTCTCGAAGTCGCGGGTCAGCGTCCGCCGCATGTAGACGACCGGTGACGCGACGCGGACGATCTCCTCGACGGCCGTCCGCGCGTACCCGTCGAAGTCCGACGCCCAGCGGGCCCGCTGCTCCGGATGGTCGGTCAGCAGCACGAGGCCGTGCGCGATCGCGTTGCGGGTCGTCTCGTTGCCCGCGAGGACCAGCAGCACGAAGAACGACGCGATCTCCTGCCGGGTCAGCCGCTCCCCGTCGGGGTTCGCGTGGACGAGCGCGCTCGTCAGGTCGTCCGTGGGACGTTCGCCGCGGACGCGCGCGAGGTCGGCCACGAGCTCGCCCAGCTCGTTCGCGGCCCCCAGCATCGCCGCGCCCACGTCGTCGAGCCCGGCCGTGTACTCGGGGTCGTCGGCGCCGAGGATGGCGTTCGACCGCTCGAAGACGAACTCGTGGTCCCGCTCGTCGATGCCCATCAGATCGCAGATGATCCGCAGCGGCAGCCGGGCGGCGATCTCGGTGACGAAGTCGCACGAGCCCCGGTCGGCGACCGCGTCCACCACCGCCGCGGCCGTCCGCTCCATGTCGGCGGCGAGCCCGTCGATCATCCGCGGGGTGAACGCCCGCGACACGATCCGGCGGAGCCGCGCGTGCCGCGGGTCGTCCATCTCGATCATCGAGTCGAAGATCTCGAAGAACTCGCCGGGCTTCTCGCCCATCCGGATCCCGGACGCCGAGCTGAAGACGTCCGGCCGCCGGCTCGCCTCCTGGACGTCCGCGTGCCGCGTCAGCACGTGGTAGCCGGGGCCCACGCCGCCGCCGAAGTCCTCGGTCTCGGCGAAGAACGGCGCCCCCGGCCGTTCCCGCAGCAGCGCGAACGCCGCCTCGCGCTCGTCCAGGGGACGGGCCCAGAAGTCGAGGTCGGAGAAGTCGATGTCGTCGAGCCCGATCGCCGCCCGCGGTCGTCCCTGCCCCATCGTCGGTCCCTTCGCGGCCCGCCAGGTCGTCTCCCATCCTCCGGGCCCGGCACGCGCGGTCAAGGCCGTGCCCGGGGCCGGATCCGGCCCCGGGTTCAGCCGGTGAACGCCTCGACGAGCGTCCAGACGGCCAGGCCCGCCATGCACAGGGCGCCGACGCGCTGGACGGTGCGCAGCGGGACCTTCTTCGCGATGAACCGGCCCGCGAGCAGCGCCAGCGCCGACACCGACATCAGCGCGGCGGCCGACCCGATCGCCGTCGGCAGCCAGCCGTTCGTCGCGGCCAGGTTCGCGGTGGTGATCTGCGTCAGGTCGCCCCACTCGCTGACGAACACGGCCATGAACGCGGTCGTGTAGACGGGCCAGAAGGTCGTGACGGTCTTCCCGGCCGCGTCCTCGTCGCCGTCGTCGCCGCCGCCGCGCCACAGCATGACGGCGCCGAAGGCGAACAGCGCGGCCGACACCAGCTTCACGGCCGTCCCCGGCAGCAGGCTCAGCAGGCTTCCGGCGCCCACCGCCAGCGCCACGTGCACGACGAACGCGGTGGACGTGCCGAACCAGACGTACAGGGGCCGCATGCGCGTGCCCATGGCCAGGGACGCGAACATCGTCTTGTCGGGAAGCTCGGCGAGGAAGATCAGACCGAAGGCGGTGAGGACCGCCAGCAGGTCGAAGTGCATTGCGGGCGCTTTCTGCTGGGGCCGGGCAGAGCGCTCCGCATCCCGGGGGAGGACCACTCGGCCCGGCACGACGGGACGCCCCGCACGGGTGGCGTGCGGGCCGATCATGCCTGGCCGAAGGTCTCGTCCGCCCGCGTCGCCGCGGGCCCGATGGCCGGGACGTCCGAAGACGTCCAGTGTGTCGACCAGCGGTGTTACAGGACTACTCCCCTTCGCTGCGTCCCATTCATACCCGCTCGCCCCATCCCATTTCAAGGGGCGGCCGGTGGGCGCCCCCGCCGGTCGCGCGGATCAGACGCGCTGGCCCGTTTCGTCCAGGTAGCGGAGGACGGCCGCGACGCGGCGGTCGGCGCGGTCGGTCGGGGCCAGGTCGAGCTTCGCGAAGATGTTGCGGATGTGCTTGTGCACGGCGCCCTCGGTGACGACGAGCCGTTCGGCGATCGCCGCGTTGCCGAGCCCCTCCGCCATCAGCGCGAGCACGTCCCGCTCCCGCGCGGTCAGCCGCTCCAGCCCGCTGCCCGGACGGCTCCGCGTGAGCAGCTGCGTGACGACGTCCGGGTCGATCGCCGTGCCGCCCTCGGCCACCCGGTACAGGGCGTCCAGGAACTGCTCGACGCGGCCCACCCGCTCCTTCAGCAGGTACCCGAGCCGTTCCGCGCCGCTCGCCAGCAGCTCGTTCGCGAACGACTGCTCGACGTAGGCGGACAGCACGAGCACCGCCAGGCCCGGGTGCCGACGCCGGGCCTCGACCGCGGCCTTGATGCCCTCGTCGGTGTGGGTCGGCGGCATCCGGACGTCGACGATCGCGACGTCCGGCTCGTGCTCGTCCACGGCCGCGAGGAACGCCTCGGCGTTCTCGGTGGTGGCGACCACGTCCAGGGATTCGGCGCGCAGCAGCAGCGCGACGCCCTCGCGCAGCAGGAAGTCGTCCTCGGCGGTCACAATCCGCACGGCAGCTCCACTTCGATGATCGTCGGCCCACCGGGTGGGCTGGTCACGGCGAGGCGGCCGTCGAGCGCCGCGATCCGGCTGCGGATCCCGCTCAGCCCGGTACCGCCGCGGCCGTCCGCGCCGCCGACGCCGTCGTCCTCGATCCGCAGGGTCAGGACGTCCGCGTCGCGGCGCGCGGTCACGCTCGCGCGCCGCGCCCGGCTGTGCTTGGCGATGTTGGTGAGCGCCTCGGCCGTCACGAAGTACGCGGTGGCCTCGACGGAGACGGCGCAGCGGCCCGGGACGTCGACGTCGACGTCGCACGGGACGGCGCAGTCGGCGGCGAGCCCGGACAGCGCGCCCGCGAGCCCCCGGCCCTCCAGCACCGGCGGCAGGATGCTCCGGACGACCGTGCGCAGTTCGGCGAGCGCCTGCTCGGCGGCGTCCTGCGCCTGCTCCAGCATGCCCTCGGCCTTCGCCGGGTCGCGGGCCAGCGCCCGGCGGGTCGCGCCGAGCAGCACGGTCACGGCGACGAGCCGGTTCTGCGCGCCGTCGTGCAGGGACCGCTCGATCCGCCGCAGCTCCGTCGCGTGCGCGTCCAGCGCCGCGGCCCGGGTCGCCGACAGCTGCGCGATCCGCAGCGACAGGTCCATGTCGGCGGGCGGCGCCAGCAGCCGCCGTCCCGGCCACGCCTGCAGCCGCGCCAGCGCCGGGCCGACCGCCACGAACAGGACGGCGAGGCCGGCGCCGAAAATCGCGACGCCGACGGCGTCCCGCTCGCTCTGCACCGTCCAGGGCACGAGCGTCGGCGTGGCCTCGTCCGGCGGCAGGATCCGCCACCACGCCGGGTACGTCATGTCCTGGACGGCGTGCAGCGCGAACGTGAGCCCGATCAGGCCGACGATCCAGCCGAACGTGGCGTGGACGGCGAGCCAGCGCAGCTCCCGCCGGACGACCGGGTCGGCGAGCGCGGGGCGCAGCCCGTCCGCCGGGCGGCCCGCGCCGAACAGCTCGTCGGGGCCCCACCGCGACAGCCGTCCGCGCTCGCGTTCCGCGACGATCCGGACGACCCGGGGGACGGTGCGCGTCAGCAGCAGGCCCACGCCCGTGAGGCACAGCAGCCCGACGAGGAGCAGCCATGCCAGCGCGGCCAGCGCCAGCACCCCCGTGCCGACCCCGCCGGCGAGGTGCTCGACCGCGTCGAACACGGCGCGGGCGCGCCGGACCAGCGGTCCGCGCCGCCCGCGGGCGGGCGCGGCCGCCCTCCGCTCGCTCACCGTCATCGATACCTCACGGTATGGAGATCGTAGGGTGCGTTCGGGGAGTTGTCAGATGTTTCCGAGTACAGCCTGCTGTACCCGAAGGCGACGCGATGGCTGGATCGTCCGGGACCGGCGGCGTCCCTAGCGTTGGGGGCACCGCGATCGACGACCTCCCGAGGAGCCCACGATGACGAACACCGACGACGCCCCGAACGGATTCCTGCGCCCGGCGCTGTGGATGGCGCTCGCCATCAGCCTGGTCGGCAACGTCCTGTTCTCGACCACCGGCGTGTCCTTGGTCGGGAACGCCGTGTTCAGCCTGGTCAGCCTCGCCGCCGTCGTCGGCCTGATCGTCCACCACTACCGGCACCGCCGCCGTCCCGCGCGCCGCTGACCCCCGCCGGGTTCAGGTCGCCGGGGACGGCTCCGGCCCGGCGGCGGACGGCAGCAGCCGCGGCGCCACGGCGGCGCCGAGGGTCGCGCCCGCCGCCGCCAGCAGGACGACCGTCCACGCCCCGGCGCCCAGCGGGGTGCAGCCGAAGAACTGGCTGACGCCGGGCGTCTCGACGATCGCGAACAGCGCCACGGCCGACGCCGCGCAGGTCGCGAGGACGAGCGGGCTGTGCCAGCGGGCGATGAGCGTCTGGCCGAGCTGGGCGCCGACGAGCGCGGCCAGGCCCATCGTGGACGCGCGCCGCGCCCCGCGCGGCAGGAACCGGGCGAGCCGTCCGGCCTGCCAGGACACCAGGGCGGCCGCGGCGGTCGCGGTGCCGCGCACGGCGAGCACCTGCCGCATCTCCCGGCCGGTGAACCCGCGCACCGGGCCGCCGCCGAGCGGGTCCACCGGGTCGGCGCCCGGCGCGGCGGGGGTGATCGCGACGGCGAGCGACGGCAGCATGTCGGTGAGCATGTTGACGACGAGCACCTGGCGGGGGCTCAGCGGGGCGTTCCCCTCCAGGGCCGTCCCGAGGACGGTGAACGCCACCTCGCCCGCGTTGCCGCCGACGAGGATCGCCGCGGCGTCGCGGACGCTGCGCCACAGCGCGCGCCCCTCGCGGAGGGCGTCCAGGATCAGCGCGGTGTCGGGCGCGGTGAGCACCAGGTCCGCGGCGCTGCGGGCCGCGCCGGAGCCGCGCCCCGCGACGGCGATGCCGACGTCCGCGCGGTGGATCGCGGCGGCGTCGTTCGCGCCGTCCCCGGTCATCGCCACCACCCGCCCGGCCCGGTGCAGGTCCTTGACGATGCGGACCTTCTGGGCGGGCGAGACGCGGGCGAAGACGGACGCGACCTCGACGGCCTTCACCCGCGCCGCGACCGGCATCGCGTCCATCTCGGCGCCGGTGAGGACCTGGTCGGCGCCGGGGATGCCGAGTTCGGCGGCGACGGCGGCGGCGGTGTCCGGATGGTCGCCGGTGATCATGGTGACCCGGACGCCGGCGTCGCGGAGCCGCTGCACGGCCTCCTCGGCGGTCGGGCGGGGGGTGTCGGCGATGCCGATGAAGCCGAGCAGGGTGAGGTCGTCGACGTGCTCGGCGATCTCCCCGCGCACCCGGTCGGCGTCCGGGACGGCCCGCTCCGCGATGGCGAGCACCCGCAGGCCCTGCCCGGCCAGCCGGTGCACGGTCGCGGCGGCCGCCCGGCGGCGGGCGGCGGTGAGCGGCGCCTCCTCCCCGTCCCCGCCGTCCGCGCCCTTGCGGCGGGCGCCCTTGCGCGCGGCGTTCTTCAGGTCGGGGCGGCGCTGCCCGCCGTGCACCCGGCCGCACTTCGCCAGCAGCATCTCCGGGGCGCCCTTCACCGCGATGACCGCCCGGTCGCCGTCGTGCCCGAGGGACGCCGAGAAGCCCCGGGTCGTCTCGAACGGCAGCTCCTCCGCCAGCCGCCACCCGGTGTCGGGCGGCAGGCTCTCCGCGCGCTCCAGCACGGCCCGGTCGGTGGCGTGCGGCGCCCGCCCCTCGCCCGGCGGCGGGCACGCGCGCGCCGCGACCCGCAGGATCCGCCGCCCGTCGTCCCCGGTCAGCGGCAGCGGACGGCCGGGGCCGGACGCCCGGACGACGTGCAGCCGCCCCTCGGTGAGCGTCCCGGTCTTGTCGAAGCACAGCGTGTCGACCCGGCCGAGCGCCTCCAGCGCCCGCGTCGAGCGGACCAGCACGCCGAGCCGCGACAGCCGCCGCGCCGCCGCGAGCTGCGAGACGGTCGCGACCAGCGGCAGCCCCTCCGGGACGGCCGCGACCGCGATCGCGACGCCCGAGCCGAGGGCGTGCCGCAGGTCCAGGCCGTGCAGCAGCCCGAGCGCCGTGACGGCCGCGCCGCCGAGCGCCGTCGCGGGCAGCGCGCGGTGCGTCAGCTCCGCCAGCCGCGCCTGCATGCTGGACGACGGGTCCCCGCCGCCCGCGAGCGCCGCGGCCCGGCCCGCCTCCGTCGCCTCGGCGGTCGCGACGACCGCGGCGACCGCCGTGCCCGCGCTGACCGTCGTCCCCTCGTAGACCATGCAGTGCCGGTCGGCCGGGTCGTCGCCGGGCGACGGCTCGACGCTCTTGCCGACCGGGATCGACTCGCCGGTCAGCGTGGCCTCGTCCACCTCGAACGACTCCGCCCACAGCAGCCGGGCGTCCGCGGGGACGACGTCCTCCGCGTTCAGCAGGATCGCGTCGCCGGCGCGCAGCCGGTCGGCCGTGACCCGGTCGCCGCGGGCGCCGCGCAGCGTCTCGAACCCGCCGGTCGTGCCGGCGGCGACGCGCAGCCGGCGGGCGTGGATCCGCTGCCCCAGCATCAGGTCCTCGAGGGCGCGCTCCGCCCGCATCCGCTGCGCCGCGCCGACCAGGGCGTTGCCGGTCATCACCCCGGCGACCAGCAGCGCGTCCACGCTGGAGCCCACCACCGCCGACGCCGCCGCGCCGAGCGCGAGGACGGGCGTCAGCGGGTCGTCGAGCTCCTGCCGGACGGCGGCGGCGAACCGCAGCCCCGCCCCGACGGGCCGCGCGACCGCGCGCCGCTCCCCGTGCGCGTGCCCGCGCCCGTGCGCGTGCCCGGTCGCGCGTTCGTCCGTCCGGCGGGACGCGGTGCGCGCCAGGCGGCGCCACGCCTCCTCGGCGGTCAGCGCGTGCCACGCGTCCCGGACGACCGGGGGCGGCAGCTCCCGGTGGTTCAGCCGCCGCGCGGCCACCGCGTTCGCCAGCATCGCCGACAGCGACGCCGCGTAGATCGGGGGGACGTCCTGCCACGACCCGACGGCGCGGCGCAGCGGGCCCAGCCCGGCGCGGCTCCGCGGCCGCCGCCCCACCAGCAGCAGCGCGCCCAGCGCGGACGCGCTCAGCGAGAGCTGCGCGGCCCGCTCGCTCGCCCGCCGCGCGGGCCGGACCGCCGCCAGCAGCCGCCACGCCTCCGCGAGCCCCGGTCCGCACACGAGGTCCGCGCGCCAGTCGGCGGGCGCGTCCCCGCGCAGCACGCCGACGCCCACGTCGGCCGCGTCCAGCGCCGCGTCGTCCCCGCCCGCGACGACCAGCACGCCGCGCCCGTCGCGCTGCAGGTCGCGGACGCAGCGGGCCAGCTCGCCCGCCGCCACGGGGGAGTCGTCCCCCCAGGCCAGCAGCTCGCGCGTGCTGGCGTGCTCGGTCAGGACGACGACGTCCGCGGCCTCGTGCGCGGCGGTGAGCAGTCCCTCGGCGAGCGGGTCGAGCGACGACCCGACCCGCACCCGGCCGCGGACGCGGCCGGCGCCGTCGAGGAGGTCGAGGGTGACGCCGTCCGGGTCGGCGGGGCCGCCCGGCGGCGCGTCCGCCGCGCGCGCCAGCCGCCACCCGTCCCCGCCGTCCTCGGCCCCGGTGTCCTCGGCGGGCCACGGGCCGGGGCCCCGCAGGTCGTCGTGCCCGTACCCGGCGAGGAGCGCGTCGGCCGTCCGCCACACGCCCGCGTCGTCGAGCGCGCCGTCCGGGGAGTCGTCCGGGGAGTCTCCCGGGTCGCCGGCCGCGACCGCCGACAGCAGCCGCAGCTCCCCGTCGCACAGCACCGCCGAGTCGATCACCACCGCGCCGACCCGGTCCAGCCGCCGCAGCGCCCCCGGGTCGAGCTGCACCACGCCGCGCCGCGCGAGGTCGTGCCCCAGCACCGCGGCGAACGCCTCCCGGCCGTGCCGCGCCGCCTTCGGGACGGTCGCCATCAGCAGCTCCGCGGCGGCGGACGCGTCGCGCGCCCCGGCCAGCACCCCGGTGCCGCCGAGCAGGCTCCCGAGCGCCGTGCGGTCCGCCGCGCGCTCCACCGGCCCGTCCGGCAGCGGGCACGGGCGGGCGGCGCGGGCGCCGCAGTCGCGCGGCTGGCCCGGCGCCCCGAGCCGCGGCTCCCGGGCCCGCCACGCCTCCCGGCGCGCCGCGATCTCGTACAGCTGGAAGACCCGGTGGACGGCGTCGACCGCGACCGGCGCGAGCCCCTGCCCGGCGCCCTGTGCGACGGCGTTCGCCACCCCGAGCAGGGCGTCCGCGCGGAGCACGCCCAGCCGCCGCTCCACCAGCCGCCGCACCTGCGGGACCGACTCCGCCACCGACACCGCGGCCCGCACCGGGCTCGGCACCGGCGGGCGCACCAGCAGCCGTCCGGCGACCGCGCCCGCGATCCCCGCGCAGTCCGCCGCCAGCGCGGACATCGCCGCCGCCCACGCCATCTCGTCGTCGGGCGGCACGGTGTGCGCGGACGCGTCGAACCCGCGGGCCTCGTGCGCGTCCTCGACGTCCTCGACGGCCGACACGAGGTCCGGCACGTCCACCGCGCCCTCCGCGAACGCCACCAGGACGTGCCCGGTGACCGCGTTGACCTCCGCCCAGTCGACGCCCTCCAGCCGCCGCAGCGCCTCGGTCAGCGCCGTCACGTACCGGCGGTGCGCGCGCCCGGTGCCCGACAGGCCGTGCACCTGGATGTGCGCGCGTCCGTCCGCGGCCCACACCCGGCGGCGCGGGCCCCCGGCGGCGAGCGCCGTCACCCGCCGCACGCCCGTGCCCGCCGTGGCGAGGACCGTCCCGACGACGGACGCTCCCGGGATCCGCACGTCCCGCTCCCCCTCCCACCGACGACCGGGATGGATCGATGATCCGCGAACGACTACCCGGAGTGACGAAAGACAAACGGAACGTCCCGTCGCTTACCGGCCCGGCGGAGAACTGTGGCGTCCGGGACGGGGTCGCGCCCCCTCCTCCCGGCGCGGGCCCGGCACGAAGGTGGATCGGGTCCCCCCGAGTGCTGGAGGTCGCCCATGCGGATCAGGCCGTCCCGGCGGCGGAAGCGCCGCACCGCGCCGACGCCATCGCCCGCCGGACCGAAACTCGCCGAGCTTCGCGGCTGGCACGCCAACGCGTCCGAGATGTCCCGGACCGGGACGCTCACCATGGCGCGGCGGCTCCCGATGCTGATCGGCCAGGTCATGCGGCTGGCGTGGCGGGCCGCGCGGCGCGACCTCGTCGTGACCGTCACCCTCAACGTCGTCGCCGGGATCTTCACCGCGTTCGGGCTGCTCGCCACCACGGGCGTCCTCACCGCGCTGCTGGCGTCCGGCCCCACCCCCGACCGGGTGCGCGCCGCCGCCCCGCAGCTCCTGCTGGTCGGCGCGGCCGTCACCGCGCGGGCCGCGTGCGCGGCGGCCGCGCAGTGGGCGCAGGCCCGGCTGCGGCCGCAGGTCCAGCGGCTCGTCGAGCAGCGCCTGTACGAGCTGACCACCGCGATCGAACTCAGCGCGTTCGACGACGCCGCGTTCCAGGACGACCTGCACCGCGCCCGGCTCCGCGGCGTGGACTCGGCCCCGTCCATGGTCGACAACGCCGTCGACCTGTTCACCGCCACCGTCGGCGTCGCCGCCGCCGCGGGCGCCCTCGGCGTCCTGCACCCCGTCCTGCTCCCCCTGCTCCTGCTGACCGCGCTGCCCGAGGGGTGGGCGGCGGTCCGGGCGGCCCGGCTCGGCTACCTCACCCAGCTCGACCTCATCGAGCACCGGCGGCGGAACTGGATCCTCACCGACCTGATGACCGACCGCGAGCACGCCGCCGAGGTCCGCTCCTTCACCGTCCGGGACTTCCTCCTGCTCCGCTACGCCGCGCTCGCCGCCCACATCCGCGACGTCCTGCTGGACCTCGCGCGCCGCCAGACCGTCGCCCAGGTCCACGGCGACATCCTCAAGGGCGTCGCGACGGCCCTCATGTACACGGTGCTCGGCGTCCTGCTGTGGCGGGGCGTCATGCCGCTCGCCGTCGCCGGCACGGCCATCCTCGCGATCCGCGCCGGCCAGACGTCCCTGATCAACTTCGTCTACGCCATGAACCGCTGCTACGAGGACGGCCTGTACTTCGGCGACTACGTCGCCTACTGCGAGACCGCCGAACGGCGCGTCCCCCCGCGCGACCCCGCCGACGCGCCCGGCCTCCGCGAGTTCCGGGAGATCACCACCGAGGACGTCACGTTCACCTACCCCGACGCCGACCGGCCCGCGCTGAAAAAGGTGTCCGTGCGGCTCCGCCGGGGCGAGATCGTCGCGCTCGTCGGCGAGAACGGCTCGGGCAAGACCACGCTCGCGAAGATCCTCGCGGGCCTGTACGCCCCGCAGGAGGGGGCCGTCCGCTGGGACGACGTCCGCGCCGACGAGCTGCACCCCGACGTCCTGCGCCGCGCGATCGCCGTCGTCGCCCAGGACCACACGCACTGGCCGATGACCGCCGCCGACAACGTCACCATGGGCGACGACCTCGCCGCGCCGGGCGTCCGCGAGGCCGTCGACCGCGCCACCGCCGCGTCCGGCGCCGCCGAGGTCGTCGCCGCGCTCCCGCACGGGCTCGACACCCTCCTCGACAAGCGGTTCGCGGACGGGCACGAGCTGTCGGGCGGGCAGTGGCAGCGGCTCGCGGCCGCCCGCGGCTTCTACCGGGACGCGCCGCTGCTGATCTGCGACGAGCCCACCGCGGCGCTCGACGCGCGCGCCGAGCACCACCTCTTCGAGCAGATCCGCGAGCACGCCGCCCGGCACGGCCGCACCGTCCTGCTGATCACGCACCGGCTCGCGAGCGTCCGGCACGCCGACCGCATCTACGTGCTCGACGGCGGCCGCGTCACCGAGCACGGCACCCACCGCGAACTCCTGGCCGAAGGCGGGCTCTACGCCGAGCTGTACGGGCTCCAGGCGTCCGCCTACCGGTTCGACCTCGCCCACGACGACGCCGCGCGACCCACCTGACGCACCCCGGGCGGGCATTCCGTTCACCTTCTACGAGAACGTGACTCTTGACCAACGAAAATCGTACTGCAACTCTACTTTGGATCGCCGCGGAGCCGGGGGACACGCGGACACCTCCGAAGAAGGTTGTGGTGCATGCCGAACCTCATGACCCCGACACGAAGAACCGGACGGCTGGGCGCGCTGCTCGCCGGCGCGCTGCTCGCCACCGCCCTCGCGGGCCCCGGCCCCGCACGTCCCGCCGAGGCCGCCCCCGCCCCCGCCGCCGCGCCCGTCGTGCCCGCCGCGTCCGTCGGCGGCACCGCGACCGGCGCCCACCGGCCCGGCCTGACGGAGGCCGGGCTGGTCTCCGTCGCCGCGCTCGGCGAAGCGCGGCTCTGGCTCGGCCTGGCGGACCGGCGGGACGCCCGCGCGCGCTTCGACGTCCGCGTCGAACTGCTCAACGACGGCGAGCCCGTCGCCACCGGGCTCGCCCGCTGCGTCGGCGGGCTGCGCGCGGGCTCCGCCGGCACGGCCCGCGAGGTCACCGTCCCGTGGGGCCGCATCACCGCCCCGGACGTCCGGCCCGGCGACGTCCTGTCCCTGCGGGTCTCGGCCCGGGCCGGGACCGGGACCGGCGGCGACCGGTGCGGCGGCCCGCCGCCCACCGGCGGCGTCCGGCTCTACCACGACGGGAAGCGGCGGCCGTCGAGCTTCGCGCTGACCCTCGCCCCCGACCCGAGCACCACCCTCTACCTGCACTCCGACCGCGCGTCCTGCCACCGCGGGACGCCGCCGCGCGACGCGTCGCTGTCGGAGCGGGCGCCGCGGCGCGGCTCGTCCGACTGCCGCGAATCGGACGGCGCCCGGCCCGGGGACGGCGCCGCCTGGAAGCCGATCGGCACCTGGAGCCTGCCCGAGCAGTGCGACTGCGCCGCCGCCCCGCACCCCGAGACCGTCGGCAAGCCGCCCGCGCCCGACCCCGAACCGATCGAGATCACCGAACTGCCCCTGCCGCCCGTCGCGCCCGCCGACGAGCCCGGCGCCTGCACCACCGAGGTCAACCCGCACGGGACCGGCTGCCTCAGCCGCGACGGCAACTTCCAGGCGGGCGGCTTCCTGCCGGACGGCCGCCACATCGTCGCGGACGTCACCTTCGCCGGAGCCCCCGCCGCACCCGACCCCCGCAGCGTCTACGCGGGCTCGCAACTGATCGTCCTCAAGACCGACGGGACGACGTTCCCCGGCGGCGACCCCTGGAAGTGCGTCACCTGCGGCGTGCCTCCCGAGAACTCCGCCGGACGCACCGAGGCGCTCGACTACCCGCAGCCGTTCCCCGACGGCAGGCGGGTCCTGGCCGGGACCAACGTCATCGACTGCGGCCCCCGCGGGCTCGTCGCCTGCACCCCGGAGCGGACCCGCATCCACCCGATCCGCTGGAACACGTCCCCCGACGGGTCCGGCCCGGGCGGGGCCATGCGCGAACTCCGCATCCACCCCGACGGCGTCCACATCGGCTTCAACAACTTCACCGCCGTGAACGGCGACCTCGACCAGTTCGCCTACCTCGGACGGCTGAAGTTCGACCCGTCCCCCGAGACCGGCACCCCGCACACCCCGCGCTACGACGTCGTCAACGTCACCCGGCTGTTCGACCCCGACCCGCGGAAGCAGCCCGTGCGCGTCGACCCGGACGACCCCGGCAAGCTCGAGATCGACACCGGCGCCCTCTCCGTCGGCGAGCTCCGCGGCTTCAGCAAGGACGGCCGCGAGGTCACCTACGTCGGCTACCCGGCCGAGTCGTCCAACATCGACGTGTTCGCGGCCGACCTCACGACCGGCAAGGTCCGCCGCCTCACCTCCAACCCCGAGTACACCGACCCCGTCGACCTCTCACCGGACGGCCGGTGGACCGTCGCCATGGACACCCGCGCGTCCGGGCGGCAGATGTTCATGGCCGGCATGCGGGGCGTTCCGCCGCTCACCGACCTCGTCTCCACCAGCGCCACGTCGTCCACCCGCAACAACGGCCAGCGGCGCTTCTTCCAGCCGATCCTCATCGACCGGTACGGCGACCGCGGCTCCTACCAGGGGCAGCTCATCAACGCCGCCGGGGACGGCGGCCCGGGCAGCATCAACGACCCCAACTGGAACGGGCGCGCCGACCCCGCCTGGTCGCCCGACGGCACGAGCGTCATGTACTACCAGCGGCTCGTCACCGCGCCCGCCTGCGGCGGCCACAACCCGCTGCCCTGCCCCGAGTCCACCGCCCCCGGCGGCCGCACCTACCGCGTCATGATCGCCCGGCTCACCGACCGCGACCCCGTCCGGCCCCGCCGCGTCGCGCCGATCTCCGACACCGTCCCGTGGGGCACCCCCTACGAGCCCGGCGACCCCTCGCCGACCCGCCCCCACCCCCGCGCGGGCACCTACACCGTCGACGGCGCCGCCTCCGGCACCGCCACCGTGAAGATCACGGCGAACGCCGCCGGGGCCGCCGAGACCGTCGAAGTCGCCTACACGAACTACTCCGACGACGGCCACCACGTCCTCAACGGCACCGAGAAGGTCACCGGGACCAGCAGCGGCCTCACCACCACCAAGGTCGACTGGCACTCCGACCTCACCCAGACCGGATGCGCCGACGCCACCAAGAAGACGAGCCCCGGCGGCTTCGTCCTCACCATCGACGTCCTCAAAAACATCTTCCAGGCCACCGGCACCCTCACCACCACCATCGACGGACGCGCGCACACCCAGCCCGCCAACGGCACCTGACGGCACGCGGCCCCCGCACCGGAACCCGTCCGCTGCGGGGACCGCCCCGGTCACGGGGCCCCGACCACGCCCCCGTCCTCCCGGGTGATGACGATCGTCGCCGACCGGGGACGCCCCGTCGGGCTGAAGTCCGGCCAGTTCGAGCTCGCCCGCGGATTCGCCGGCGTCCCCGAATCACCCGGATGCTGGATGTTCACGAACAGCGACCGGCCGTTCGGCGTCGCGGTGATCCCGGTGATCTCGCACCGCGGCGGCCCCACCAGGAACCGCCGGATCTCGCCCGTCCGCGTGTCGGCCGCGAGCATCTGGTTGTTCTGGGCCGCGCCCCCGACCGCCGGCTGCGACCCGTCCGTCTGGATCCACAGCCGTCCCGCCCGGTCGAACCACAGGCCGTCCGGCGAACCGAACGCCTGGTCCGCCGGGACCGTCGCGCCGCTCGCCTCGTCCCCGGCCAGCAGGAACACGTCCCACTCGAACACCGTCGCGCTCGGGTTCCGGCCCTCGTCGATCTTCATGATGTGCCCGTAGCGGTTGTTCGGCCGCGGGTTCGCCGCGTCCGTCTCCTCCGTCCGGGCCGTGTTGTTCGTGCAGGTGAAGAACACCGCGCCCGTCCCCGGCTGCACCGTGCACCACTCCGGCCGGTCCATCGGCGTCGCGCCCACCGCGTCCCCCGCCAGCCGCGCGTGGATCAGCACCTCCGCCTGGTCCGCGAACCCGTCCGCCTCCGTCAGCCCCGGACGCCCGTGCACCAGCGGCAGCCAGCGGCCCGTGCCGTCCTCCTCGAACTTCGCGACGTACAGAGTGCCCGCGTCGAGGGGGCTCCGCCCGTTCCGCAGCGCCTTGCCGACCGGCTCCGCGCCCACGAACTTGTAGAAGTAGTCGAACTGCGTGTCGTCGCCCATGTACACGACGGCCTCGCCCCGGCGCCCGTACACCACCACGGCGTTCTCGTGCTCGAACCGTCCGAGCGCCGTCCGCTTCTTCGGCGTCGACGACGGGTCGAACGGGTCGATCTCCACGACCCACCCGAACCGGTTGTACTCGTTCGGCTCCGCCCGCATGTCGAACCGCTCGTCCGTCGTGTGCCACGGGTACGGGCTCTCCGAACCGATCCCGTACCGCTCCTCCACCGACCCCGCCGCGGGCGGCTCCGCCCCGAAGTAGAAGTACTTGTTGACCGTCTCCTCGCAGGTCAGATACGTGTTCCACGGCGTGGGCCCGCTCGCGCAGTTGTTCAGCGTGCCCAGCACCCGGACGCCCTCCGGGTCCGCGCCCGTCCGCAGCAGCCGGTGCCCCGCCGCGGGCCCGGTGATCTCGACGGGCGTCGTCATCGTGATCCGGCGGGCGAACTCCGACTCGAGGATCCGCCACCGGTCGTCCCGGCCCTGCTCCACCTCGATCACCGACACCCCGTGCGCCGCGAGCGACTTCGCGGTCTTCTCGGCCGTCCACGCGTCCGTCCCGTCCGGGTGCAGCAGCCGCTCCGTCGTCGCCTCGTGGTTCACCACCAGCAGCCCCGACCGCCCGCTCGTCCGCGGGAAGAACCACATGCCGTCGTGGTGGTCGCCCGCCTGCACGGCCTGCTCCGCCGCCGTGTTCCCCGCGTCCTCGGCGAACGCCGGACCGGACGGCACGATCGGGTGCCCCCACGGGAACAGCACCTGGTAGCGGTACCCGGGCGGCAGCACCACCGCGTCGGCCGTGCTCGGCCCGATCGCCGGGAACCCCAGCAGCCGCGACCGTCCCGCGGCCTCCGCCGGGGAGCCGAAGAACGATGCCGCGGCGGTCGCGAGCCCGCCGGCCAGCACCGTCCGGCGGGACAGGCGGCGCCGGGCGAGCGCGGAGATCGAAGCGCTGTCGTCGGAACGCACAGAGGGACTCCAACCAGGAGAAACGGACATGCCCCGCAACCCTAGGAAGCCGAAATGTCCTGATCACCGCGCACGCGTGAACGGCACGGGTACACCGCCGCCGCACCGGGTAGGGCGACCAGCGGAATGAACACGCACCCGCGCCCGCGCCTCGCGGTCTCCAGCTGCCTCCTCGGCGCGCCCGTCCGCTACAACGGCGCCCACAGCCGCGACCGGTTCCTCACCGGCCGGCTGTCCCCCCATGTCGACTGGGTGCCCGTCTGCCCCGAGATGGAGATCGGTCTCGGCACGCCCCGCCCCACCCTGCGCCTGCACACCGACGGCCACGTCCGCACCAAGGACGGCGCCGACCCCACCGCCGCCCTCACCGCGCTCGCCGACCACCGCGTCCCGGGCCTCGAAGACCTCGACGGTTACGTCTTCAAGGCCCGGTCCCCCAGCTGCGGCCTGCAGAACCTCCCCCGCCACGCCTCCGGCCTCCCGGGCGAGCGCACCGACGGCCAGCCCGTCGACCGCAGCGGCACCGGCGTGTTCGCCGCCCGCGTCCGCGCCGCCCTCCCCGACCTCCCCGCCGAAGAGGACGGACGCCTCAACGACCCCGTCCTCCGCGAACACTTCGTCGAACGCGTCTTCGCCCACGCCCGCCTCCGCGAGTTCTTCGCCGCCGACTGGCGCCCCCGCGACCTCGTCGCCTTCCACGGCCGCCACAAGATGCAGCTCCTCGCGCACGACCCCGAGGGCTACCGCGCGACCGGCCGCGTCGTCGCCCGCGCCGGCTCCCGCGCCCCCGCCGACGTCGAGGCCGACTACCGCCGCGCCTTCACCGCCGCCCTCGCCGTCCGCGCGACCCGCGGCCGCCACACGAACGCGCTCCAGCACGTCCTCGGCTTCCTCGGCGACCACCTCGACCCCACCCGCCGCCACGACGTCCTCGCCGCCATCGAGTCCTACCGCGACGGCACCGCCCCGCTCAGCGTCCCCATCGCCCTCCTCCGCCACCACGCCGAAGGCGAACGGTGCCGCTACATGGCCGACCAGACCTACCTCGACCCGTTCCCCGAAGCCCTCGTCCTCCGCCACCACCTGTGACCCCGCCGTAGGCTCGTGCCATGCACCGCACGCTGACGGAGCACGCCCGCTGCCTCTACGGGGACGAGTACCGCCCCGCCCCCGCGTGCGACCGCGAACACCGCGAGCACTATTTCATCGAGGAACTCACGTTCGCCGACGCCGACGCGATCGTCGCGATGCTCGACGAACTCTGCCCGAACATCGTCGACGGCCGCCTCCCCGTCTGGGTGCGCAACCTCGCCTACCGCCTGGCGCTCCTGCAGCGCCCCGACGACTCCGCCCTCCTGCGCCGCGCCGCCGACAACCTGCGGCTGCACGGCCCCGACTGGGACGACATCGCCGCCGACCTGACCCGCCGAGCCGAAGCCCTCCGGGACGGGTGACGCCGGATCAGGCGTCCAGGCCGGTCAGCAGGCGCGCGACGTCGAGCCCGGTGTTCAGGTAGTCGACGAACAGGGGATTGTTCAGCGCCCATTTCGACCGGCGGTACCGGACCAGGAAGATCGCGTCCTCGACGCCGTACCCCAGCCCCACGAGCGTCTGGACGACGACGAGACCCGACCGGTTGTAGCCGGAATGGCAGCGGACCAGCACGCGGCGGCCGTCCCGGACCGCCTCAGCGGCGGCCTCCGCCGCCCCGCACACGACCTCGATCTGGTCCGCGGTCAGCGGCCCGTCCGGGATCTCCGCGCGCCGATGCTCGACGCCCGCCCCCGGACCATGGCCGTCCCGCACGTAGAGGCTGACCACCAGGTCGAACTCGCCGCCGACGACGGCCGGCACCCGCACCCCGCCGGGCCCGCGGTAGTGGTGCCCGCCCATCCACAGCAGCGGGACGATCTCGTCCCACGGCGACTCGGCGTCCGGCGTCCGGCGGCCTCTGGTCCGCATGCGCGCTCCCGGGCGGTGCGCCCGGCCGCGGCCGGGCAAGATCATTCGGTCACGCGCCCACCGTAACCGACCCGTCCGCCCCCGCATCGGCCCCCGTCCGGAAGCGGCCGCGGGTCACCCGCCGGCCCCGCCGAGACGAGCGAGCGCGGCAGCACTCGGACTCCCCGGCTCCGCGGTGTACACCAGCACCCGGTCGGCCGGACGGCGGACGCTCGCCGCGCGCAACTGCGCGGCGAACTGCCGGGCGAACGCGTTCCCCTCACCCTCCGGCGGCGAGCAGAGCGCACCGCCCAGCCGGATGGACAGCCGCACGGTGTTGCGCTCCTCGGCGGGCAACGCCCCGAAGTCCGTGATCAGCTCGACGGCCGCACGGTTCCAGGCGACGATGTCCTGCCGCTCGTCCACCAGGTAGGCGGGGATCGGCCCGAGCCGGTCCAGCAGCCGGCGGGCGTCGCCCGGCACCGGCCCCCGACCGTCGGCGCCCGGCGGGACCTGCCCGGCCAGCCGCGCCAGGTGCTCGCACGTCAGGGGATCGTCACGACCGCCTTGCCGCGGGCGTGGCCCTCACCGACGTGGCGCAGCGCCTCAGGTACGTCGTCAAGGGGGAAGGTGCGGTCAATGTGGACGGCGACCTCGCCCTGGACACAGAGGTCGGCAACCGGCTCGAAGCGCGCGGGTCCCGGACGCACCACGAGAACTCCCATCCTCCGCCCGGTGAGTCGGCCGACGATCGAGCCGATCGTCGCGACCCCGAGCAGTACCGGCACGGAGCCGCCGACGCACCAGTACCGGCCGCCGCGGGCCAGCGCCCGCCCGCAGGCGAGCGGCGAGCGGGAGGCGACGAGATCCAGCACGAGGTCGTACCGCTCACCGGTCCGAGTGAAGTCCTCTCTCCGGTAGTCGATCACCTCGTCTGCGCCCAACGACCGCATGAAGTCGAGCTTGGCGGCGTTGTCGACAGCGGTCACATGGGCGCCGACGCGTTTGGCCAACTGGATCGCAAACGCCCCCGAGCCGCCGCCGGCCCCGTTGATCAGCATCCGGCGTCCCTCACCGGCCGGGGCCGTTCCCTGCAGCGCGATCGCGCCCGCCTGTGGAATCGTCGACGCTTCGGCGAAGGTCAGCCGCTCCGGCTTGTGAGCGAGGGCCGACTCGGGCGCCACCGCGAACTCGGCGAAGCCTCCCTTCAAGTCGAGATTGTCGCCGTACACCTCATCTCCCACGCGGAAGCGAGACACCCCCGAGCCCACGGCCTCCACCCGTCCGGCGATGTCCGAGCCGAGCGTCCTGCGCGGCGGCCTTCGCAACCCGCCGATCCGCGAGTACAGCGGAGCCCCGCGCAGAGTCTCCCAATCCGACAAATTGATCGACGTCGCGACCACCCGTACGAGGACCTGATTCGGAGCCGGCGATGGCGTCGGCACGTCCTCCACCCGTAGTGAATCCGTCGAGCCGTACCTGTCGTAGACGACTGCCCGCATCTGGTCTCCCGACTCGGAAGCATCCCCCGAGCGGAGGGTAGCCATCTCCGCAACCGCAGGCCAGGGTTCCAGCGGCACATCGGGCAACCCGGGTGATAAACGAACAAGGCCCAGTGTCAGTGATACATCACTGGCCTGGGCCTTCGTGGTGGAGCGGGTGACGGGAATCGACGAGAACCCGACCGATCTGAGGACGGGCCGCCGGATACTGCGGATTCACCACGGCAGGGGAGTCACGCCCGACCAGACCGCGACGGCTTTACCTGCATTGGCCAGATCCGGTGATCTTGATATGGGACCGGACAGCGGGGTGGTCCATCACTCGGAAGCGGGCCATTCCTCGGCCAGGATCGCGTACGTGAGACCGTCGAGCCATCCCTTGCTGCGGTGGAGAGAGTCTCTCACCGTGTGCCGTTCGCGGCGCATCCCAACCCGCTCCATCAGCCGCCACGAAGGTTCGTTGTCGTAGAAACACTCCGCGTGCAGGCGGCGCAGGCCAAGGCTCCTGAAGGAGATGTCGATGAGGGCGCGTACCGCTTCGGTGGCGTAGCCCTTGCCGCCGTAGGAGGGATCCAACGTCCACCCGAGCTCTCCTTGGACGCCTTTCGCCTGTTCAGCGACCTCCTCCTGGGCCCAAGCGTCCTGGACCTGCAGCGTCAGATCGCCGATCACCTGGCCGTCCAGTTCGACGATGAGCAGGTCTGCGAGCCGCTCCTCGCGGAGAAAACGCTCACGGTAGTCGTCGTATGTCGCCGTGGCGGCCCCAACCCATTCGTAAGTCTCCGGTAGTTGCCGGTAGGCCCAGGTCGCGTCCAAGTCGTCGGGGGCGGCCCGGCGCAACAGCAGTCGGTCGGTGGAAATCGGCCAGTCCAGCGTGTCAAGAGGGTGGCGCATGGGGCTTCATGCTGACAGAGCCGTGGTGACACACAAAACGGATTACTGCGGGCGACATCCCAGCAACGATGCGACCTAGCCGCCACCTGGGCGACCTCCTGGGTTCGGCAGCTCTGACCCGCTACCGCACGCAAAGACGCACAACGCTCCAGGAGGGATCTGGGGGACCACGAGGTTCCCCAGTCACGCACGCTCAACTGTCCATTGCAGAGACGCACAGACGTCCGACGCCGCCAACAGGGGCAAGGGGGGCGGTGCCTCGACCGTGCTGACTTGCATGCGTACGTCCAGCCGTGGCGGCCGTCGGTGAGGTCGACTCGGACGAGTTCGTAGACGGGGTCCTCGAACGCGTCCAAGAGGCGCCACTCCTGCGGGCTCAGGCCGGTGAGCAGGTAGCCGTGTGCGGTCTTGTCGCCGGGGAGGATGCCGGGGTACGGGCGTCCGGGCAGGGTGGCGACTCGCCATCCCTCGGCGGATGCCGGCTCGCGGTCGGGTACGCGGTCGATCAGGGCGAACAGGACCTCAGGAAACTGGAGACCGCCGTAGACGAACAGGGCCTCCGGGTCCACCGATAGGCGGTCCGGCTGGCCAGAGTTCGGCGAGGTCGGTCGGGGTGAGCGGCGCCCGGTGCTCAGGTTCACGGAGCGATCAACGACGGCACGTCCGCCGCCGGTGGACGCTCAGGAGGCGGAGTCACGGGACGTCTTCGGCTTCGGCCTGCGCGGTCAGGCTCGCGCTCTGGAGGCCGTGGCCGAGCCGGCGGCCTGGCGGATGGCGTCGGGTGCCTCGCTGGCGTCTAGAAGTCCCTTTGGCCTGGCGTAGCCGGGCGTTGGTCTTCTTGTCCTCTCTGGCTGCCGAGATGCCGGAAACGTGCGCTGCTACTTCCATCCCTCGGCGCGGGGGATCGCCGTGCTATCTATCGGGCTCTGGCGATCGGCTCGATTGATCAGCTCATTGATCCGGCCCGCCGGCCACTCCAGGGCTTCGGCGGCGGGTCACAGGTGTTGGCAAGGGCGGGTTCGCTGGCGCACTGGCTCATCCGCCGGCTTGCCCGCCGGGACTGTGCGAAGCCGATCGCGCGACGTCTGCGGCGTCAGTCGGGCGTGCCGGTCACCTGGACGTGGGCGCCGATGTCGTCGCTGTGGGCGGCGTCCAGGACCGAGTCCAGGAGGCCGGGGAAGCGGGTGTCCAGGTCGTGGCGGCGCAGCTCGACGAAGCAGCGGGTGCCTTCTTGGCGGGTGCGGGTGAGGCCGGCGTCGCGCAGGACTCGCAAATGGTGACTGAGGGTCGATTTGGCCACCGGGGCTCGCAACTGGCCCCATCCGCGTTCGTGGCCGTCGGCCAGTACGCGCACCAGGCCGACCCGGATCGGGTCGCTGAGCGCTCCCAGCACCGCGACCAGGGTCATCTCGCCCGGTTCGGGATGGTGTGCCTGTTTCATGGCGGCGATGCTACCTTGTTCGATGTTTCACGAACATCGAACAATGGGGATGGGTAGTGACCGTTCAGCTTCACGGCGAAGTCGAGACGAAGTTCGAGGGCATGGTCGTGGTCGTCACCGGTGCGGGCTCGGGGATCGGCCGCGCCGCCGCCGACGCGTTCGCGGCCGCCGGAGCCCGGGTGCTGGGGGTCGGCCGCCGCAAGGACGCACTGGATGAGACGGCCGCACTCCATCCGCAGATCGAGGTGCATCCGGCGGACCTGCGCGCGCCCGAGGCGGCGCAGCAGGTGATCGACGCCGCGGTCGCTCGGTGGGGCCGAGTGGACGTGCTGGTCAACAACGCCGGTGCGACCAGGATGATGCCGCTGGGCCGGACCACGGCCGACGGCATCGGCGAACTGTTCGACCTCAACGTCACCGCGCCCAGCCTGCTGGCCCGCGCCGCGCTGCCGCATTTGCGCGACAGTGCGGGCTCGATCGTCAACGTCTCCAGCACCTACGGTCACCGGCCGCTGCCGGGCGCCGCGCACTACGCCGCTTCCAAGGCCGCGCTGGAGCAGCTGACCCGCAGCTGGGCGGTGGAGCTGGCCGCAGATCGGATCCGTGTGAACGCGCTGGCCCCCGGCCCCACCGAAAGCCAGGCGCTGGCCGCCGCCGGACTGGACGAGGCCACCATCGCCCAGATCAAGGCGGACGAGGCCGCCCGCATCCCGCTGGGGCGTCGCGGCGCACCGGCGGAAGTCGCGGTGTGGATCCTGCGACTGGCCGACCCGGCCTCGACCTGGCTCACCGGTCAGGTCCTCACCATCGACGGCGGCCTGGAGCTCTCCTGACCGCGCTCCCGGCCCCGCTCGGCCCACCCGGTCCTGTTCCGGTCCAAGTGTCCGAGCAGCGGGGATTACGGGTTCTGCTCCAGGACGTACTCGGCGATCTGGGCGTGGGTGGCGTACCAGACGCCCTGCTGCGCGTCGATGTGCTCCAGTAGCTCGCGCAGCACGGTCATGCGGGAGCGGTGACCGATGACTTGCGGGTGCATGGTGAGCTGGAACAGCCCGCCCTCCTCGAGCGCGGCGTCGAACTCGTCGCGCCAGATCCCCGCCACCTCCCGCGGCGGCGGGCACGCCCGCAGCATGCCGTCGTGCTCCAGCAACAGGTACGGCACGTCGTCTCTGATCCACTCGACCGGGATCTCCACGACGCCGGTCGGCTCGCCGTCGGCCAGCAGCTCGTACGGCTCGTCGTCGGCCATGAGGGAGGAGTCGTAGAGCAGGCCCAGCTCACGCGTTATGGCCAGGGTGTGGTCGGAGAAGTCCCAGGCCGGAGTGCGGATGCCGACCGGGCGGGTGCCCGACAGCTTCTCCAGGGTGTCGGCGGCGCGCAGGGCCAGCTCGCGCTCGTCGGCCGGATTCAGCAGCATGTTGCTCTCGTGGATCCAGCCGTGCATGGCGACCTCGTGGCCGGCGGCGACGTAGTCGCGCACCTCCTCCGGGTGCAGCAGTGCCGAGACCGCCGGCATGAAGAACGAGGCCGGGACGCCGAAACGCTCCAGCAGCCGAAGCACCCGTGGGGCACCGACGCGGGAGCCGTACTCTCCCTGCGCGAGTTTGCCCGGCGCGGTCTCGCCGACGCGCAAGGCGATCGTCTCGTGGTCGCAGTCGAAGGAGAGCGCGACCGCGACGCGGGCGCCTCCCGGCCAGGAGGCGGGGTGCAGGGAGCGGCCCGCGCGGACCCGCGCCACGTGGCCGCGCCAAGTCTGCTCGTCCCACTGCCAGGGCTGTTTTTCGGTCATGTGAGTTTCTCCGTTGTGCGCAGGGACGGCGGGCAGGGGGTCGAGCGGGACGGCTCACGCACGGTCGTGGTCCAGGTCGGGCAACGCGTCCGCGAGCTGTTGGCGAGAGGTGATGGCGAGCTTGGCGAACACCTTGCTCAGGTGGTACTCGACGGTGCGCGGGCTGAGGAAGAGCTGGGCGCCGATCTCCGGGTTCGACAGGCCCGTCCGGGCCAGGCGGGCGATCTGCTCCTCCTGCGGAGTGAGGCCGCCGCCGGGCGTGCCGGCGGTGCGCCTGCGGACGGTCTCGCCGGTGGCCAGGAGTTCGCGTTGGGCGCGGTCGGCGAAAGCCGTCGCGCCGAAACGCTGCAGCATCTCGTGGGCGGTGCGCAGGTGCTCACGCGCGTCGAGGCGCCGCTTCTCGCGACGCAGCCACTCGCCGTACACCAGATGGGTGCGGGCGAGGTACACGGCGGCCCGGCTGCGCTGGAGACGCTCGATGGCCTCTCGATACAGCAGGTCGGCGGCCTGGCCGTCGGAAAGCAGCGCCTTCGACCGGGCGAGCAGGCCGAGGGCCCAGTCGGTGCCACTGGCGGTGGCGCGTTCCTCGAGCTGTCGCAGCGCGGGCGTGGCCGCTTCGGGGGTCTTGCCGTACGCGGCCGCCTCGATCAGTTCGACGGAGGCGAACCCGGTGACCCCCAGGTCGTCATGCCCCCACGCCCGCTCCGCGCAGTCCAAAGCGTCCTTGTACCGGCCGAAGGCGTTGTACGCCAACGCGCTCATGTACTGGCACGCGCTGATCGCTCGCCCCTCGCCCCAGGTGCTCGCCCATTCGGCGGCGGCCTCCAGCTGCGCCGGTGCCTCGGGCCCTCCGCGCCAGCCCCGGAGCAGGTTGGAGGCGAAGCCGAAGTAGGAGTTGCCGGTCACCTTCAAGATCGCGTCGGACTCCTCGACCAACGTGGCCGCCGCGTCGAACTGACCGGCGTAGACGTGCACGGCGGCGCGGTAGGTGAGGGCTTGAGGGAGGAAGTGGAGTGCGCCGATCTCGCGAGCCGCCTGGACGGCGTACTCGGCCAGCTCGTGCAAGGTCTGGTCGTCCCACATGTCCGCGGCGACCAGGTAGGTGAGCCAGAGCCAGCGCATGTTGTCGTCCGGGTTGCGTCTGGCCTCCTGCCGGAACGCCCGCAGAACGCGCTTCAACCGCGGCGCCGCCTCACCGAAGCCCTCGGCGAACCGTGCCACCAGCCCGTCGAGCAGCGCGTCGGCCGGCCGCGCCGGCAGCGGTCCCGCAGGTGCGGTGCGTGCGGCTTCGGCCACCGTTCGCAGGAGGCCCGGTTGGCCCAGCCGGCCGGCGAAGACCGCTGATCCCATGGCGTCGATGTAGGCTTCGCGTGCCTGTCCCGCATCGACATGGGCCAGTCGACCGGCCGCATCCAGCAGCGGCCTCAGGGCTTCACCGCCGCGCTTGCGCGCGAAGATGATCTGGGCCCGCAGCCAGACCACCCGTCCGCTCTGGAGCTCGGTCAGCGGATCCCGCTCCGCGGAGACGAGCAGCTCCAGCGCCTGGTCCGGGGCACCGGCGTCGAAGGCCGTCTGGGCGGCGGCCAGCGCTCTCCCCCCGCGTCTGACCGGATCGGGCGTCAGCTCGGTCGCGCGCCTCAGGAACGCCGCCGCCGCAGCGATGCCGCCGCGTACTTGGGCCCGGTCGGCCAGCAGTTCCAGCTCACCGGCCACGGACTCGTCGGGCTCCAGCGCCGCGTGGGCGCGATGCCAGGCCCGGCGTTCGGGGTCGGACGCGGGGTCGGTCGCCGCGGCCAGCGCACCGTGCGCCGCCCGCCGCTCCGCCGACGACGCGGCCGAGTACACCGCCGACCGCACCAGCGGATGCCGGAACCGCAGCCACGCCCCGATCTCCAACAACCCGTCGGCTTCCGCGGGCTCCCCTGCGGAAGCGGAGACCCCGAGCCGTCCGGCCGCGCGCCGGATCAGCACCGGGTCGCCGGTCGGCTCGACCGCCGCGACCAGCATGAGCGATCGGGTCTCGGCCGGCAGCGCCGCCAGCCGCCGGCGGAAGCTCTCTTCGACCCGCGCCGGGACCGCCTGGGCCTCCACCAGCCCGAATCCGCCCGCCAGCTGCGCGGGGCTCAGCCCTCGCGGCAGTTCCAGCAGCGCCAACGGGTTCCCGTTCGTCTCGGCCAGGATCCGGTCCTTGATCCGTTCGTCCAGCGGAAAGCGGACCACCGAGCGCAACAGCGCCTGGGCGTCCTGCTTGGCCAGGCCGCGCACCTCCAGATCCACCAGCCCGTGGAAATGCCTGCCCGGCTCGCGCGCCGCGAAGATCAGCCCTACCGGCTCGGCCAGCAGCCGCCGGGCGACGAACGCCAGCACCTGGGCCGACGACTGGTCCAGCCACTGCGCATCATCGACCACGCAGAGCAAGGCGCGTTCCTCCGCCGCCTCCGCCAGCAGGGTCAACACCGCCAGCCCGATCATGAACCGGTCGGGCGCGTCCCCCTTGCGCAGCCCGAACGCGACCATGAGCGCGTCCCGCTGCGGGCCGGGCAGCGTCTCGATCCGGTCCAGCAGCGGCGCGAGCAGGAGATGCAGGCCGGCGAAAGCCAGCTCCATCTCCGACTCCGCCCCCACGGTGCGGACCACCCGCATATCGGCCGCCCGTCCCACCGTGTGCCGCAGCAAGGCCGACTTGCCCACGCCCGCCTCGCCACGCAGCACCAGGGCCCGCCCGCGCCCGGAGCGCACATCCCCCAACAGGCCGTCCAGCTCAGCACGCTCTCGATGCCGATTCAGCAGCGGCGTGCGCCCAGACAGCGTCCCCATGCCCTCTACGCTCCCCGTTCAGCGCCAAGCCATCGGCGCGGCCAAGTCGGCAGCCATCGGGCGCATTCGTCAGAATGCCACTTCTGTCTGACCTTGATCCGGAATCCGCCCGATAGGCTCCCAACTGTATCGATAAGAGTTTTCCCGTCCCCTCCACGGCCTGCGAGCTCACCGGACACGCGTTCTGGGCGAGTCACCGGCCTACGCCGAGGAGCCCCTGCGGCCGCCGCCACGTCGATGCCGGCCGAGACCGGCGCGGGCGTGGCTCCCGTCGCGCACGTGCCGCTCGGGCCCGCGGCAGGCCGGGGTAGCGGCAGTCCGTGCCGACGCTCGGCGGGGATGCGGCGCAACGGCGGTCTCGCGAGAGGATGGCCTGCGGCGCGCAGCTTCCGGGCGAAATCGGTCGCGCCCTCCGCGTCATGGCGCGGCACGGTCCGGCTCCCCAGCGGCATCGTCGCCATCGATACGCCCGGAGTGGTTTCCACGAAGCTTGGAAGCGAAGCGCGACGGACCCGTGCCCTCCGTGCCTTTATGCGTGCCGGGGACCCGACTCCTCGCTGCTCCAACGCTCTCGCGGCAGGGGCGCCGGGCGCATCGCACAGATAGATGATTATCGTCTACATTCGGTGGGACGCGCGTAGCGATTCGCCCCGCCGGTGACCTTGGGCGCGGAGGGTGCGGTGGATGCCTGAGACTTCCGCCCGCGGGCGGATGGGAGCGATCCCATGGCCGCTGGTGGGCAGGGAGGCGGAGCGGGAGACGCTCGACCGGTTGCTCGCGGACGTCCGCGGCGGCAGCCGGGTTCTCGTCCTGCGCGGCGAGCCCGGGGTCGGGAAGTCCGCACTGCTCGATCACCTGATCGGGAAGGCTTCAGGGTTCCGGGTCGCCATCGCCGCCGGGGTCCGGGCGGAGATGGAGCTGCCCTTCGCGCATGTCCACCAGTTGTGCGCGCCGATGCTGGACGTTTTCGACTCCCTGCCCGAAGCACGGCGGGACGCGCTCGCCACGGCGTTCGGGATGCACGCCGGTCCCGCCCCCGACTCCTCTCTCATCGGCCTCGCCGTGCTCGACCTCCTCGCCAGGGCCGCCGCCGAACGGCCGGTCCTGTGCGTCATCGACGACGCTCAGTGGCTCGACCCGGCGTCGGCGGAGGTCCTCGCCCGCGTGGCCCGCGGCCTCACGGACGAACGCGTGGCCTGCGTCTTCGCGGTCCGCGGTGCCGGCATGCCGCCGGACCTTCCCGTGCTGGACGTCGGCGGGCTGGGGGACGGGGACGCGCGGGCCCTCGTGGCCCGGGCGGCCCCGGGACCGCTGGACGAGGAGGTGCGCGACCGGATCCTGTTCGAGTCACGCGGGAACCCGCTCGTCCTGCTCGAACTGGTCCGGGGGGCGTCCGCGGGCGGGTTCGCGGCGGTGTCCGGGCGGTCGCCGGCGGTCCGCCCGGAGGACGGCGTGCGGCGTCGGCTGGACGGTCTGTCGGACGATGCCCGCACGGCGCTGCTGCTGGCCGCCGCCGAACCGCTCGGCGATCCCGGTGTGCTGCGGCGCGCCGCAGCCGTGCTCGGCCTCGGCGCCGCGCCGGTCGGCGAGGCCGGGGACCTGCTCGACATCGGCGATCGGGTGCGTTTCCGGCAGCCGCTCGTCCGTTTCGCGGTGTACGACGCCGCCGCTCCGGGGGAGCGTCGGCGGGTCCACCGGGCATTGGCGGAGGCGACCGACGCGGGCACCGGTCCGGACCGCCGGGCCTGGCACCGCGCCCACGGCGCCGACCATCCGGACGAGGGGATCGCCGCGGAGCTCGTGACGTCGGCCGGGCGCGCCCGGGCGCGCGGCGGTCTGGCCGCCGTGGCGGCGTTCCTGCGGCGGGCGGTCGAGCTGACCCCCGACGTCCGCCGCCGGGCCGAACGCGCCCTGGACGCCGCCTGGGCCCAGCACATGGCGGGCGCGTCCGAGTCCGCCCTGGCACTGCTGGCGGTGGCCGAGGCCGGGCCACCGGACGAACCGCACCGTGCCAGGGTCGAGGCCCTGCGCGCGGAGATCGACCCGGCCCGGGGCGCGTCCACTCCGGACGTTCTGTGCGAGGTGGCCGGGCGGCTCGGGCCGGTCGACGCCTCCCTGGCACGCGACACCTATTTGCAGGCGCTGTTCACGGCCGTCGGGACGCTGCCCGATTGGGCGGCCGTCACCAGGATCGCGGCGGCCGCACGCAAGGCGCCCCGCGCGCCCGGCGAGCCCCGTACCGCGGACCTCGTCCTCGACGCGCTCTCTCTGCTCTACACGGAGGAACCCGGGACGGCCGCGCCCGCCCTGCGGCGGGCCGTGGCCGCCGGTATGCGCGAGGGCGGCACCCACGCGGAACAGCTCCGGTGGCAATGGTCCCTCAACCTCTGCGCCATGGCCCTGTGGGACGACGAGGCCGGCTGCAGGCTGGCGCGCGACCACCTTCGGCTGATCCGTGACTCCGGCGCGCTCGCACTGCTGCCCCTGGCCCTCGGCATGTCCACGATGCTCCTCCTGTTCCAAGGCGACCTGGCGGCGGCCGGGAGACTGAACGAGGAGGCGAAGTCGAAAGCGGTCCCCGCCGACGTCTGGACCACGTCCGAAGTCATGCGGCAGAGCGGGAACCTCGGTCTCGCGGCGTGGCGCGGGGACGTGAAGGAGACCGAGCGGCTCGCGGAGGCCGTCGCGAGGGAAGGGGCGGGCCGCGGGGAGTGGCGGACCGTGGAACTCGGCCACTGGGCCCGGTCCGTGCTCTACAACGGGCTCGGCGAGTACGAGCGTGCTCTGGAAGCCGTCCTGCCGGCCGGCGTCGACCATCGGTCGCCGCACGGGTGCGGTGTGCTCTGGGCGCCGCTCGAACTGATCGAGGCGGCTGTGCGCACCGGTCGGCACGAGCCGGCGGTCCGCGCGCTGGAACGTCTTTCCCGGGCCGCCCGGGCGGGCGGCACGGACTGGGGGCTCGGTCTCGAGGCCCGCTGCCGGGCGTTGCTCGGCGAAGGCGGTGAGGCCGACCGGCTCTACCGTGAGGCGATCGACCGGCTGGGACGTACCCGGATGCGCGTCGACCTGGCGCGCGCCCACCTGCTCTACGGCGAGTGGCTCCGCCGCGAACGCCGCCGCACCCAGGCCCGCGGGCATCTCCGCACCGCCCTCGACCTGTTCACGGAGTTCGGCATGACGGCGTTCGCCGACCGGACGGCCCGGGAACTCCAGGCCACCGGGGAGACCGCCCGGAAGCGGAGCGCCGAAACCGCCGAGGAGCTCACCCCGCAGGAGGCGAGGGTGGCCGCGCTGGCCCGTACCGGCCTGACCAACAAGGAGATCGCCGCGCGGCTCTACGTCAGCCCCCGCACCGTCGAGTACCACCTCGGCAGGGTCTTCGCGAAACTCGGCGTCACGTCGCGCCACGCGCTCGACGACCATCTCTGACCTGCGCGCGCGTTCCGTGCGGGGTGCTCCGCCCGTGTTCCTCCCCGGGTCGGCCGTCCCGCCCCCTAGGGACCCGGGCCAGGGTCTCCCGGATACGACCGCGGCCATGCCCGGCCCACAGTGTTCTGTGACGGCGAAGGGCATCGACCTGCAGGTCGGAGGAGAGACATGGCGATCGAGCGGACGCGGGACGAAGGCGCGGGACCCGCTCAGGGGCGGCCCGGTGAGACCGGTGACCGTCCGCCGCACCGGCGGGGGCTCGGGCCGCGTGAGTTTGAGGCCGAGCTCGCCCATGTGACCGCGAGGATCTCGCGGTTGCCCGAGGGATGCGGAGGCGTGCTCATCGTCGAGGGACCTCCCGGGGCCGGCAAGAGCCGCGTCGCGCGGGAGGCACGGGCCTTCGCGGAGACCCTTCCGATCCGCGTGCTCGGCGGGAAGGGCGACCGCCACCGGAACGTCCCGTTCGGCGCGTTCCTGCGGACGCCGGCGTCCCACGTGCGCCCGGTCATCGACGCGGGGCTCCTTCGCACGCTGTCCGAGTCCGCCGAACAGCGGTTCTGGTTGTTGCGGGCGGTACAGGGACAGTTGGAGCAGGCGACGCTGCACGGGCCGCTGCTCGTCGTCATCGACGACCTCCAGTGGTGCGGCACCGAGAACCTCCACGCGCTGCGCCTTCTCGCGGCCCGGCCGTCCTCCGGCGCGATCCTCTGGCTGGTCACCGTCCGCACGGGGACGCCGGACGCCGACCTGCGGGCGACCGTCGCCGCACTCGTCGACGCCGGCGCACGGACGGTCCGTCTCGGACGGCCGCCGGACCCGGTCTCCCCCTCCGGCTCCGCGCGGCGCCCCTTCGGGCGGCTGACGCCGCTCGCCCGCGAGGTACTCCGGCTCGCGGCGGTGCTCGGCCCCGAGCCGGAGGCCGGCCGGCTCGCCGACCTTGGCGGACACCCCCTCGGCGAGGTCGTGACGGCGCTCCAGGAGGCCGTGGACGTCGGCCTCGTCCGTCCCACGGACCCGCTCACATTCCGGCACGACGGGGAGCGCGAGGCCATTCGCGACACGGTGCCCGTGCCGTTGCGCCGGACGCTGCTGTCGCGGGCCGCCGAGCTGAGCCTGGCGCAGGGAGCACCCATCGGCCAGGTCGCCCTGGCCGTGGCCGAGGCGGCCGAGCCCGGGGACTGCGAGGCCGCCGCGCTGCTGCGCAGGGGCGTGACCGAACTCGCCGAGACCGCTCCGGACGCCGCCGTGCCGATCGCCCGGCGGGCCGTCGCGCTCGCCCCGGCGGGCTCGCCGGAACGTGCCGCCGCCGTCGCGGACGCTCTCCCCCTGCTCGCGCGCGTCGGCCGGGGCGGCGAGGGCCGGGTGCTCGCCGAGACGGTCCTGAGCGGTCCCTTGCCCGCCACGGTCGAGGCACGAGTGCGGCTGGGGGCGGCGATGTCGGCGTTGCAGGGCTCGTACGCCGAAGCCCTGCTGCACGGCCGCGCCGGAGCCGCTCTGGACGGCGCGCCGGACGGGGTGCGTGCTCCGCTGATGGCGTCGTGGTGCCTCGCCGCGCTGCTGACCGGCGACGTCCCGGCCGCGGAGCGGCTGCTCCCGGCCGCCGTCGAGATCGCCTCGCGGAGCGGGAGCGACGCGGCTCTGGCCCTGGTTCGCACCACCGACTCCATGCTCCGGGCCGTCGGGCTGGACTTCGCCTCGGCCGAGCGCCTCGCCGCCGAGGCCGTCGCCACCGTGCCGGCGCGGTCGACGCTCTTCGTCCCGGCGGTCTGGCAGGCGTCGCTGCACGGCATGACCGGCAGAGTGCGGGAGGGGCTGCGTGAAGCGACCGAGGGCGTCGCGGCGGCCCGGCGGCCCGGTCACGCCGAGGGCCTGCCCGTCTGGCTGGCCGCCCGTGCCCGGCTGCTCCTGGCCGCGGGCCGGCCGGCCGAGGCCCGTGCGGACGCCGAGGCCGCGCTCTCGGTGACGAAGGAGTCCGGTGCGGGCGAGGCCGTCTCGCGCGCCGCGCTCTCGGTCATCGGGCGAGTGGGGGCGTTGACGGGCGCCCCCGACGCGCCTGAGCGGCCGGGGGAGGTCCACGGGGACGGGACGGCGCGGGCATCGGCCGCGTGGCCCGCGTGGCCCGCGGCACCCGCCGGCCTCGCGGCGGCCGAGGACGATGCGGCGTCCGTCCGGACGGCGCTGGCCGGCGGCCGGACGGCGCTCGCCGTCGCGACGGTCGCCGAGGCCGAGCGCAGGGCCGCCCGCAACCCCGGCGTCCCGTTCTTCGCCGCGACGGCCGCGCATGCGCGCGGGCTGCTGGCCGACGACGCCGAAGCGGTTCGGCGAGCCGCCCGGATCCTTCGCGGAGTCGGGTGTCCGCTGCCGCTCGCCGCCGCTCTGGAGGACGCCGGAAGGTTGCTTCTGGACTCCGACCGCGACGCCGCCGTCGACCACCTCGTCGAAGCCGGGGACGTCTACAGGCGCGCGGGGGCGGAGAACGAGGTCGCGAGGGTGCGGCGCGCGCTGCTCGCCGTCGGCCACCGGCGGCGGGCGCCGCGGCCGTCGCGGCCTCGGGCCGCACGGGGGTGGGACGCGCTCACGCCCGCCGAACGACGGGTCGCCGCACTCGTGGCCGGAGGGGCGACCAACCGGCAGGCGGCAGAGCGGCTCTTCCTGTCCCCCGCCACGATCGGCACCCACGTCATGCACATCTTCAAAAAGCTCGGAGTGAATTCACGCGCGGCACTTGCGCGCGCTTACCACGAACGGGACGACACCGCCGCCTGACAACTAAAAAGCCGAGCCGGAACCGTTCCAATCGGGACGGCTCCGGCCTTTCGTGCTGCCTTTTAGTTGTGACGCAACTCCACCCGGATGACGGTGGTTAGCCTCGCCGAGCTGCAGTTCTCTGATCTCATACGTTCGTGTCATGTCACATCTCAACGAGCGCGGGATGGTGAATACACGGGGTTGTCGAACCCCGCGGTACGACCGACCTGAGGCGGGCGAAATGGCGCTCGCAAAGGTCGGCGAAGAGATCGAGTGGCCAATGTCCGGCCACCGTCAAGGAAGGACGCCCATGAGCGGTCATGTTCTCGAACCGGCGGCACAGGAGATCGCCGACGCCACCTCCAAGCCGCCGTTCCTCTACGAGCTCGGGCCGGACGGGGCCCGCAAGGTCCTGGACGACCTCCAGGCCGACGCGGTCGGCATGCCCGACATCGACGAGAAGTGGCTCACCGTGCCCGCGGACGTCGGCGAGGTGCGGGTCCGCGTCGTCAAGCCGGCCGGGACGGCCGAGGAGGTCCTGCCGGTCGTGTTGTACATGCACGGCGGCGGCTGGGTCATCGGCAACGCCGGAACCCATGACCGGCTGGTGCGCGAGCTGGCGGTCGGCGCCCACGCGGCGGTCGCGTTCGTGGAGTACGACCGGTCGCCCGAGGTCCGCTACCCGGTCGCGATCGAGCAGGGGTACGCCGCCGCCCGGTTCCTGACCGCCAACGGCGCGAAGGGCAACCTGGACGTCGCCCGGATGGCGGTCGCCGGCGACTCGGTCGGCGGGAACATGACCGCCGCCCTCACCCTCATGGCCAAGCGGCGCGGCGACGTGAGGTTCGTGCACCAGTCGCTGTACTACCCGGTCACCGACGCCGCTCAGGACACCGGCAGCTACCGCGAATTCGCCACCGGCCCCTACCTGACCGCCAAGGCCATGGCCTGGTTCTGGGACGCCTACACCACCGACCCGTCCGAGCGTGCCGAGATCACCGCCTCGCCGCTGCGCGCCACCGCCGACGACCTGGCGGGTCTGCCGCCGGCGTTCGTCGTCGTCGACGAGAACGACGTGCTCCGCGACGAGGGCGAGGCGTACGCCCGCAAGCTCACCGAGGCGGGCGTCCCGACCACCAGCGTCCGTTACAACGGCACGCTCCACGACTTCATGATGCTCAACCCCCTCAGCGACAGCCGGGCCGTGCGAGCCGCCGTCGCCCAGGCGGTCTCGGTCCTCAGGACCGCCCTGCACCCCGGAAAGGACAACGCATGAGCACCGCCGAACGGCCCGTCATCGTCCTCGTCCACGGAGCCTTCGCCGAATCGGCGAGCTGGAACGGCGTCATCCGAGGCCTGGCCGACCGCGGGCTGCGCGCGCTCGCCGTGGCCAACCCGCTGCGAGGGCTGGCGGAGGACGCCGCCTACGTACGGGACGTCATCGCCGGCATCGGCCGGCCGGTCGTGCTCGTCGGCCACTCCTACGGCGGTCTGGTGATCAGCCGGGCCGCGACCGGCGTCCCCGCCGTCCGGTCCCTGGTCTACGTCTCCGCGTTCGCTCCCGAGCCCGGGGAGAGCGCGTTCCAGCTCTCCGGCAAGTTCGAGGGCAGCACCCTGGCGGACGCACTGGTCGCCTATCCGGTCTCCTCCGGCGGCAACGAGTTCCGGATCGATGCGGACAAGTACCACCACCAGTTCTGCGCCGACCTGGACGCCGAGCAGGCCGCGCTGATGGCGGCGACCCAGCGGCCGGTGACCGAGCGGGCGCTGACGGACCAGGTGAGCGAGGACGGTGCCGCGTGGCGCACCGTGCCGTCATGGTTCGTCTTCGGTGAGCGCGACCTCAACATCCCCGCCGCGGCCCTGCGCTTCATGGCCGAGCGGGCCGCCGCACGGGAGACCCGTGAGGTCGCCGGCGCCTCCCACGCCATCGCGGCCTCCCGGCCCGACGCCGTGATCGCCTCGATCCTCGACGCCGCCGGGCAGCGGCGGAGCTGAGCGGAATCCCCCATCGGGCCCGGCCTGCGGCCGGGCCCGATGTATCGACACCATCGCTTTGAAGGTGCGAGTGAGCATGCATTCTGAAGGACTAGATCGAACGAGCCTGGACCGGGCCGCCGCCGCTTTCGCCGAAGTGCGCCCGCGCCTCTTCGGCATCGCCTACCGGATGCTCGCCAGTGCGACGGAGGCCGAGGACATCGTCCAGGAGACCTGGTTGCGCTGGCAGAAGGTGGATCATCCGTCCATCGGCAATCCGGAGGCGTTCCTGGCCCTGACCACGACGCGGCTGTCCATCAACGCCGCCCAGTCCGCGCGGGCACGCCGGGAGATCTGCCATATCGGCCCCTGGCTTCCGGAGCCCATCGACACCAGCGCCGACCCCGCCGTCGGGGCCGAGCGCGGCGAGGCGCTCGAACTCGCCCTGCTGCTGCTGCTCGAGAAGCTCACCCCGGCCCAGCGGGCCGCCTACGTCCTCCGCGAAGCCTTCGTCTATCCCTACGAGCAGATCGCCGAGATCATCCGGCTCAGCCCGGCCAACGTACGCCAGCTGGTGAGCCGCGCCCGCAAGCGCCTGCACGCACCCCGGCGCGGGTCGATCGACACCGGCGAGCACCGGCGCCTCCTGTCGACTTTCCTCACCGCCGCTCAGGAGGGAAACGTAACGGCTCTGGAGGATCTCTTCGCCGCGGACGTCGTCAACTCCTCCGGCGACCGCGGTGCCAGGGCGGCCTGACCGCGGTGCACGGCACGGCCTCCGCCGGGCGGCACCTCCCGCCGCGTCGGGCGGCGGGGCCGACGGCCGTGGCCGTCATCCCGGGCCGCGGCCGGTCGGCGCCGAGTCGGGCACCATCGACCCGCCGTGCCGGACGCCGGGTCGCGGCGGTCGCGGAAGCGCGGTTCCCCGGGCGGCGCGGATGCGGCGGCGCTCGCCGGGAGTGGTACCGCCCCAGATGCCGTCCGGCTCGCCTGTGCGCAGGGCCCATTCCAGGCAGGGGCCTGCGACGGGGCATGCGGCGCAGATCTGGCGGATCGGCGCAATGTGCACCGAATAGACGTCTTCCTTGCCCACGGGAAAGAACAGGTCGGGATCGACCGAACGGCACGATGCCGATTCGGCCCAGCGCGAGGTCAGTTTGCTCATGTCGCTTTCACGCCGATCACCATTGTCTCTCCGATCGCCACTGCACTTCGAGTTCGTCAACGACAACTGTCATCCGGATCGGCGCCGAACGCACCCGGGTGGGCCACTGGGCGCACCCCTGGCCCTGGTCGCCGACGACGGAGCCGGACCGGCCCGTTTCCCGCCGATGGCGGTTCTGCGGCCGGGCCGTCCCCAGAAGTGTCACGGCTGCGAGATCAGTTCGGTCAAAGGTAGCGAATACCCCTGTGGCAGAGCTGTTTCCAACTAAGCGAGCATCAAGGAGATCGGTCACCATGGAAATCAGAGAGCGGCGACCGGACCTGGACGACCGGGTCCCCGCCGGCATTCCTTTCACGACGGATCCGGGAAGACGTTCGGCGTTCATTGGAGGGGCACCCGTTGCCCGTGTCCCGGATGGTCGAATGGACCGGGGGAACGGCTTCCGGCCTCTGCACGGACGGCGGGAGGAGCGCGCCCGGCTCGACGCGATGCTCCAGGACGTCCGGGACGGCGCGAGCCGCGCGCTGGTACTGCGCGGCGAGCCGGGAGCGGGGAAGACGGCGCTGCTGGACCACGCGGGCGAGCGGGCGCACGGGTTCGACGTCTCGCGCGTCGCGGGCGTCCAGTCGGAGCGCGGGCTGGACTTCGCCGGCCTGCACCGGCTGTGCGTCCCGATGACCGGCCTTCTCCCCCGCCTTCCCGACCCGCAGCGCGAGGCGCTGCGGATCGCGTTCGGCCTGCGGCTCGGACCCGCGCCCGACCTGTTCGTCCTCGGGCTGGCCGTCCTCGGGCTGCTGTCGGAGACCGCGCGGAACCGGCCGCTGCTGTGTCTCGTGGACGACGCCCAGTGGCTCGACCGGGCGTCCCTGGAGGTCCTGACGTTCACGGCCCGCCGGCTGCGGACCGAGTCCGTGGCGATCATCCTGGCGACCCGGGCGCCCGACCCGGTGCCGGGCCCGGCACCGGAGCCGACCGGGTCGGCAGACCCGGACGCGGCCCTGACCGGACTGCCCGAACTGGTGGTCACCGGGCTTCCCGCCCGGGACGCGAGCACGCTGCTCCGCGCGGTCGTCCCCGGGCCATGGGACGAGCGGGTGCTGGAGCGGATCGTCGATGAGACGCGCGGCAACCCGCGGGCGCTGCTGGAGCTGTCCCACGAGGCGTCCCGGGCGGAGCTGGCCGGCGGGTTCGGCCCGCCCGGAGCACGCGTCTCCGGCGACCGCGTCCAGGACATCTACCGGCGGCGGGTGGCGCGCCTCGCGTCCCCGACGCGGAGACTGCTCCTGGTGGCGGCCGCGGAACCGGGCGGAGACCCGGTGCTGCTGTGGCGGGCCGCGGAGCGGCTCGGGGTCGGCCCCGAAGCGGCGGCGCCGGCGGTGTCCGCCGGGCTCGTCCACATCGGTGACCGGGTGCGCTTCGACCATCCGCTGGCGCGGTCGGCCGCCTACTGGACGGCGTCCCCGGAGGAGCGGCGCCGTACGCACGGTGCGCTGGCCGAGGTCACCGACCCCGTTTCCGATGCCGATCGCCGCGCCTGGCACACCGCGCAGGCGGCCTCCGCGCCCGCCGAGGACGTCGCCGCCGAACTCGAACGCTCCGCGCGGCGGGCGGGGGCGCGCAGCGGGGCGGCCGGGACGGCCGCGTTCCTGGGCCGTGCGGTCGAGCTGACCCCCGATCCCGCTCACCGGCAGGGCCGTGCCCTGACCGCGGCCCAGGCCGCCCACCAGGCCGGTGCGCCGCGGACCGCGCTGCGGCTGCTGTCCATCGCCGAGGCGGCCCCGCTCGACCGGCGCCTGCGCTGCCGGGTCGAGTTGCTGCGCGCGCAGATCGCCTTCAGCACGAAACGCGACGGGGCGTCCGCCCTGCTCCTGCTCGAGGCGGCCCGCCGGCTCCAGCCGCACGACGCGCCGCTCGCCCGCGACACCTACCTGGAGGCGATCGGCGCGGCGCTGTTCGCCGGCCATCCGGCCGACAGCGCCGCCCTGCTGGAGGCGGCCGCCGCGGCACGGTCGGCCCCGCCTCCGCAGGCTGCCCCGCGCGTGGCCGACAGGCTCCTGGACGGGATGACCCTCTGCCTCACCGAAGGTCTCGCGGCGGGAGCCGGGGCGCTGAAGTCCGCGGTCGGCGCCTTCCGCGCCCCGGACCTGCCGGACGACGACGGACTCCGCTGGTCCTGGCCGGCCGGGCTGGCCGCCGCGACGCTCTGGGACTACGACACCTGGAACGAGCTCACGTCCCGGCATCTGCGGCTCACTCGGGACACGGGCCGGGCCACCGACCTTCCCCTCGCGCTGACCTCGCATACCATCGCGAAGCTCGTCGGTGGCGAGCCGGCCGCGGCGGCGGCGCTGGTCGCCGAACTCGAGACGGTCTCCGAGGTGGTCGAGAATCCGTGGCCGCCCTACGCCGCCCTGGCGCTGGCGGCCTGGCAGGGGCGCGAGGCGGACGCCGCCGCGCTGGCGAGGTCCGTCGCCGCCGAGGCCGCCCGCCGCGGCGGCGGCGACGACACGACCGTGGGCCGGTGGGCCATGGCCGTCCTCAACAACAGCCTCGGCCGGTACGGGGACGTGCCGGCCGCTGCGCCCGAGGACGCCTGCGATCGTCTCGGCGGCGTCGTCACGGAAGCGTGGATACTTCCCGAACGCATCGAAGCCGCCGTGCGCGGTGGCGCACCGCGGGAGGCCGACGCGGCGCTACGGCGGTTCGACGACCTCGCGCGGGTGTGCGGTACCGACTGGGCGCTGGGACTGGCGGCGCGCTCGCGGGCCCTCGTCGGCACCGGCGCATCCGCCGAGGAACACTACCGCGAAGCGATCGACCGGCTCGGCCGCACCCGTGTCCGCGGCGAACTGGCCCGCGCCCATCTGCTCTACGGCGAATGGCTGCGCCGCCGGCGCCGCCAGCGCGACGCACGCGAGCAGCTGCGAACGGCCCACGAGGCGTTCACGGCCATGGGCATGCGGGCCTTCTCCCAGCGAGCGGCCCGCGAACTGCTGGCCACCGGCGAGCAGGTGCGCAGGCGCGCGGCCGAGCCGCCCGGCGAACTCACCGCGCAGGAGAGCCAGATCCTGCGGCTGGTCCGGGAGGGGCTGACGAATCCGGAGATCGGAACCCGGCTCTTCATCAGCCCCCGCACCGTCGAATGGCACCTGCGAAAGATCTTCGCCAAGCTCGGTGTCACCTCCCGCAGGCAGTTGCGGCGCTCCGCGTCCGGCGTCGCGGGCTAGCGGCGACCGGCCCCAAGGCGGGACGGGCGACCGGCCCCGGGAAGGATGGTGACGGTGGTGACGAGGACGCAGACGCCCGCGATCGCCGCGATGACGGGCGCCACGCCGATGCGCGGCGCGGCGAGCGGCAGGAGGAGGAGAGCGGTCGCGGCGGACGCCACCGCGGCCGGGTGGACGACGGATCCGGTGACGATGGGCGTGTGGACGAGCCAGTGCAGGACGACGAACGCCGCGGCGGGGATCGCCACGGCATAACAGATGGCGACGGGGGCGGCCTCGATGTGATGACCGGTCTGCTCCACCGCGACCTCGAGGCCGGCGCCGAGCGCCGCCAGGGCGGCGAAGACGCCGTAGTGGCCGTATCCCCACAGGTAGGACCGGTGGCGCCGCTCGTCCAGACCTTCGCCCGCCGGAGCGAGGAAGTACAGCCACCAGAGCGCGAACAACAGGACGAGACCGGACCCGGCGATGACCACCAGAGGACCGCTGATCTCCGCCGCCTCGAGCGCACCTCCGACCGCGTTGGACGCCGCCAGGACGCTCTCGCCGAAAAGGATGATCGTGAACAGGCCGTAGCGTTCGGCGATGTGGTGGGGGTGCCAGTTGGTGGGCCTCGTCCGCTCCGCCCACCACGGCACGGCCAGTTCCAGGACGGCGAGCCCGGCGAAGGCCGGTAGCCCCGCCGCCTCCGGCAGGACGCCGGTCTCGGCGAGGACCTGCCGCAGCACCCAGCCCGCCTGGAGGACGGCGATGCCCGCGGCGTAGCGCAGCGCGGTACGGCGGCCCGCCGCGTCTCCGGCGGCGGCCCGCAGCCATTGGGCGACGAGGGCGATCCGCATGATGAAGTAGCCGAGCGTCACGGCGCGGTAGTCGGCGTCGTCGACCGCGGCCGGCACCCCTGCGGCGAGGACGAGCACGCCGGCCATCTGCACCATGGTCAGCAACCGGTAGGCGGCGTCGTCGGTGTCGTACGACGAGGCGAACCAGGTGAAGTTCATCCACGCCCACCACACCGCGAAGAAGACCTGGAAGAACGGGGCGAGCCCGGCGAGGGCGTGCCCGTCGGCGATGTCGTGCGCGAGCCGGCCGGTGACGGCCGCGACGGCCACCACGAAGGTCAGATCGAACAGGAGTTCGAGGGGCCTGGCCGTGCGATGCGGCTCGTCGACCGCACGCGCGGTCATCCGAACCCTGATCCGATACCTGGCGTCTGCTGGCGGCACGTTTCGCTCCCGTCGCTCCATGGGGCCGTCCTGCTGACAAAGACCGGACGGCGTCCCCGCCTGTGACACCGCGCACCGGACGGTCGCGACGTCGAAGATCTTTCGGCGCGGGCGTCACAGGTCGCGGAGGTGCCCGGTCTTAGCTGTCGACCGGCGGCGGACGGACGCCCCGGCGGACAAGGAGGCTCCTTATGAAGATCGTGGTGATCGGCGGTACCGGACTGATCGGTTCCAAAGTCGTGAGCAAGCTCGGTGAGCACGGCCACGAGGCGGTGGCGGCCGCACCGAACACCGGCGTCGACACGCTCACCGGCGAGGGGCTCGACGAGGCGCTGAAGGGCGCGTCCGTGGTCGTGGACGTGTCGAACTCCCCGTCCTTCGAGGACGCCGCGGTGCTGAAGTTCTTCGAGACGTCCACCGGCAACCTGCTCGCCGCGGAGAAGAAGGCCGGGGTCGGCCACCACGTCGCGCTGTCGGTGGTGGGCGCCGAACGGCGACCCGACGTGGGCTACTTCCGGGCGAAGCTCGCCCAGGAGAAGCTGATCAAGGAGTCGGGGATCCCCTACTCGATCGTGCACGCCACGCAGTTCTTCGAGTTCGTCCGCCGGATCGCCGACGAGTCCGCGGACGGCGACAACGTCCGGATCGCCCCGGTCGGGTTCCAGCCGATCGCGGGCGAGGAGGTCGCCCGGACCGTCGGCAGGACGGCGGCGGGGTCGCCGCTGAACCGGACGGTCGAGATCGCCGGGCCGACGCAGTACCGGATGGACGAGTTCTTCCGGAAGGCGCTCGCGGCCCTGGAGGACCCGCGCGAGGTCGTCACCGACCCCGAGGCGCGCTACTTCGGCGCCGTCATGGGGGAGCGGGACCTCGTACCGGGCGACGGCGCCGCCCTCGGCGAGATCACCTACGCCGAATGGCTGAAGACCGACGCGGCGTAGTGCCGCGGCACGCCTCGCACCCACGAGTCAGGGAGGTACGTCCCATGTCCGGTAGTGACCAGAGCGGCGGACCGGAGAGCAGGTCGTCCGCATGGCGGACGGCGCTCACCATGCTGCAGGAGGCCGAGCCGCCGTTCATCCCGGCGGGAGCGCACGCGATGACCGTGGTCATCGAGTACCCGCCCGGCGACCCCGGCACGCCCCCGCACCGGCACTCCGGCCCGGCCTTCGGGTACGTGCTGGAGGGCGAGATGCTGCTGGAGGTCGAGGGGGAGCCGGAACGCGTCGTCGGCGCGGGCGAGGTGTTCTGGGAGCCCGGCGGCGACGTCGTCCACTACCAGGACGGCAACAACCGCGACGACGTCCCGCTGCGCTTCACCGTCACGATGCTCTGCGAGCCCGGGAAGCCCATGCTCACCCTGGTGGACGAGGCCGAACTGGCGGAACGCGAGCATCTGCGGGCGCCTCGCGTCTGCTGACCCGCCACGAGACCGCGACTGCGGGCGGCCCGCCGGGAGACCGGCGGGCCGCCCCGACGGAGGGACCGTTGTGACCACATCGGCGATGATCGCCGAGTTCGACGACGGCGCCGGGTGGACCGCGGACGCCGTCGAGCAACTGGGTGAGCGGCACGCGATCCCGGCCGCCTGCCGCGGCAGCGCCGACCCGGCCGCCCTGGCCTGGCTGGCGGAGGCGTGCGAACTGTCGCCCGGGAGCAGGCTGCTGGACGTCGGCGCCGGTGTCGGCGGCCCGGCGGCCTGGGCAGCCAAGCGGTTCGGCGTCCGGCCCGTCCTGGTGGAGCCGATGCCCGTCGCATGCCGGGCCGCGGCGCGGCTGTTCGGGTTGCCGGTCGTCCGGGCGTCCGGCGAACGGCTGCCGATCCGCGCCGAGTCCGTCGACGCCGCCTGGTGCCTGGGCGTCCTGTGCACCGTCGTGGACAAGGCCGCCCTGCTCCGGGAGATCCACCGGGTGCTCGGTCCGCATGCGCCGCTCGGGCTGCTGGTGGTCGTCGCCCGGAGCGCACGGTCGTTCCCGGCTCCGGACGGCAACCTCTTCCCGACCCAGCGAGAGCTGGAGGAGCTGCTCGCCACCACGGGATTCGACCTGATCGAACAGATCGATCGGCCCGGCGGCACGCCGCTGTCGTGGTCGCGGCGCGCCGAGCAGGTCGCCGCGGTCGTCGCGCGGCGGCACCGCGACGACCGCGCCTTCGCGCTGGCGGCCCGCCAGAGCGAGAGTTTCGCCCGCCTGTTCGCGTCCGGGCAGGTGTCGATGCGGCTGGTCCATGCAGTGAAACGTCCGTTGCGCCGGGCATCCGGCAAGCCATGCGTAGAGGAGAGATGAGCATGTCGACCGGTGACGACGGCTTCGAGATCGAACTCGAGATCGAAGTCGAGGCCGAGCTGAACCTGGCCGAGTCGAGCCGTCCGGAGGAGGTCGCCGGTTTGCCCGCCTCGGAGTGGCCGTTCGACCCCACCGACGTCCAGCGCGAGGAGATCGGGTTCCGCAACCTCCTCGGTGCGATCCAGGAACTGGAACGCGGCGCCCGCCCCGGCCGGGACGGCACCGGCGGGGGCGCCTGAACCCGGGCACCGCCGGACGGGGCGCCGTCGCGAACCCACTTTCCGACACCGAAGCGAGACACCTGTGAACCCAGTACAGAACCAGCAAGCCGCGCCCGCCACGACGGCCGGGATCGCGACGCTCGACGAGCTTCGCGAGCACCTGCAGTGGGCGATCGAGCTGGAGCACGCGACCCTGCCGCCGTACCTGTGCGCGCTCTACTCCCTCGACCCGGAGCGCAACCCCGAAGCCGTCGAGGTGGTGGCCGGCGTCTTCATCGAGGGGATGCTCCACCTGGCACTGGCGGCGAACCTGCTCAACGCCGTCGGCGGGCGCCCGCGGCTGGACATGCCGCGGATGCTGCCGCCGCATCCCCGGCGACTCCCGCACGGTGACCGCGGCCTGCGGCTGTCGCTGCTCCCGTTCGGTCCGGAAGCGCTCGACGTGTTCCTCCGGCTCGAACGGCCGGCGCCGCCCGGCGCCCCGCCGGAAGCCGACGGCTACGAGACGATCGGGCAGTTCTACGCCGCGATCGAGGAGGCGCTGCGCCGTCTCTGCGACGAGCTCGGCGAGGGGGCCGTCTTCTCCGGCGACCCGGCCCGGCAGGTGCACGTCGGCCATTTCCGGAACACCACCGGCCGGCTGACCTCGGTCACCGACTTGGCGTCGGCGCTCACCGCGCTGCGGGAGATCGTCGAGCAGGGCGAAGGCATGGACCGCGGCGAGGTCTGGGACGGTGACCGCGACGTCCACCACCCCGAACGCGACGAGGTCGCGCACTACTACCGCTTCCAGGAACTGCGGGTCGGCCGGCGCTTCAGGCGCGGCGATACCCCGGGCTCCGGCCCCACCGGTGAGGCGATCCGCGTCGACCCCGACGGCGTCCGCCCGCTGAGGGCCGACCCGCGCGTCGCCGACCACGCCCCGGGCAGCGCGATCCGCGTTGCCCAGGAGGAGTTCAACCACACCTACTGCGCCGTCTTGCACCTGCTGGAGCAGGCGTTCAACGGCAGCCCGAAACTGCTCGCGGTCGCCACCGGCACCATGTACGGGCTCGGGGCGCAGGCCCGGGCACTCATGCGGATGCCCGACGGGGACGGCATGACCGCCGGGCCCACATTCGAGTACGTGGCGCCCGAGTCGCGCCGCTGGAGCGGCGGTGACCGGCGGCGGATCGTCGTGCTTCCCGACGGCCCCTACCTCGTGTACGGCCAGGTGCCGCTCAGACGCAAGGTCAAGGTCGTCTCCGCCGGAAACGACGCGCTGACCTGGAAGACCGGCGAGGACCTGCCGACCGAGGAGACCTACGCGCTGTGCCGATGCGGCCGCTCGTCCGCCAAACCGTTCTGCGACGGGACGCACGCCGTGGTCGGCTTCGACGGCACCGAGAACGCCGATGTCCGGACGTACCGGGAACTGCAGCACGTCCACGACGGCGTCGGCATATCCGCGCAGCGGGTCGGTGAGCTGTGCATCCACGCGGCGTTCTGCATCGGACGCACCCGGCCGATCGCGAAGATGCTCGACGACACCGAGGACGGCGACGTCCGGTCCGGCGTCATGGGCCGCATCGACCACTGCCCGTCGGGTTCCTACAGCTACGCGCTGGAACGCGGCGGCGAGACCATCGAGGTCGACCTGCCGCAGGCCATCTCCGTCCTGGAGGAGGAGGACGGCCTGGCCAGCGCCCTGTGGGTCACCGGCGGAGTGCCGGTCCTGCGCGCGGACGGACGCCCTCTGGAGACCCGCAACCGGATGACGCTGTGCCGCTGCGGGCATTCCGCGGGCAAGCCGTTGTGCGACGGCACCCACCGGGAGATCGGCTTCCGCGAGGAAGACCCGGTGACCGGCCGTCCCGGTGAGCATGCCGTCACGACGGAGCGCAGCACCGGGCGGGAAGAGGCGGCGTAGAAAGAGGTAACAGGACCGGAACGATCATCGGCGAACGCGTCATGGGCCGGTAGGCGGCCGGCGCGTCGGTACCCGGTCGATCGCGATGTCGCTGCACGGGTGGGCTCCGCACGAGTCCGAGCGCCCACCGAAGTGCAGCCGCGTGCGATCGACCGGGTTCGCCGCGTTCTGCCCTGCCCGCGAGCCGGCCGCCGGTGGCCCCAGGGGACGGGTGTCCTCCCAGGGCACGGGCCAGTGGACGACCCTGGTCCCTCCCGCCGTCGCGACGGCGACAGTGATCGATGTCGGCGGATACGCGTCCTCACCCAACGGGGGCGGCGAGGGCGCGTACCCGCCGCCCGCGACGCGAACACGGGAACCAGGAGGTCGGAGATGCCGGTGGTGGTGGCCGACGGTTCACCGGCGGGCCTGCGGGCCGTCGAGTGGTCCGCGCACGAGGCGGCGCGTGCGGCCGACCTGCCGGTCATCGGCGATCACGGGCTCGTCGACCACGGCCTCGGCTGTTTCGAGACCGTCCGGATGTCCTCCGCCAATGGCTTTTCGATCCGCCCCTGCCACCCGGCTGAGCCGACGAACGACAAGGAGAAGTGATCATGGACGGTTCCGAGCGACGGCTGTCGACACCGGTACTGGTGATCGGCACCGGTGGATCGGGGCTGCGCGCCGCGATCGAGCTCGCCGAGCGGGGCGTCGGCGTGCTGGCGGTCGGCAAACGCCCCAAGGCCGATGCCCACACCACGCTCGCCGCCGGGGGCATCAACTCCGCTCTGGCGACGATGGACCCGCAGGACACCTGGCAGCAGCACGCCGCCGACACCCTGCAGGAGAGCTACCTCCTGGCCGACCCGCGGACGGTGCGGATCGTGACGGAAGGCGCCGCGCGCGGCATCGACGACCTCGTCCGCTACGGAATGCCGTTCGCCCGGGAGGCCGACGGGCGGATCTCCCTGCGGTTCTTCGGCGCCCACACCTACCGGCGCACCGCCTTCAGCGGCGACTACACGGGGCTGGAGATCCAACGCGCCCTGGTGCGGCGGGCCGCCGAACTGGACGTCCCGATCCTGGACACCGCGTACATCACCCGTCTGCTCGTACGCGACAACGTGATCTTCGGGGCGTACGGTTTCGATCTGCGCGACGGCGGACGCTATGTCATCCACGCCGACACGGTGATCCTGGCCACGGGCGGGCACACCCGGATCTGGCGGCGCACCTCCTCCCGCCGGGACGAGAACACCGGCGACTCGTTCCGGCTGGCCGTGCTCGCCGGTGCCCGGATCCGCGATCCCGAACTGGTGCAGTTCCACCCGTCCGGACTCCTCGCACCCGAGGACGTCGCCGGGACGCTGGTGTCGGAGGCGGCGCGCGGCGAGGGCGGGATCCTGCGGAACGACCTCGGCGAGCGGTTCATGACCCGCTACGACCCCGAGCGGATGGAACTGTCCACCCGCGACCGGGTGGCGCTGGCCGCCTACACCGAGATCAAGGAGGGCCGCGGTACGCCGAACGGCGGGGTGTGGCTGGACGTGTCGCACCTGCCCCGCGAAACGATCATGAATCGGCTGCCGCGCGTGCACCAGACGCTGCTGGAGTTGCAGACGCTCGACATCACCAGGGAGCCGATCGAGATCGCCCCGACCGCGCACTACTCGATGGGCGGCGTGCGCGTGCGTCCCGAGGACCACGGGACCGACGTCGAGGGCCTGTACGCCATCGGCGAGGCCGCCAGCGGCCTGCACGGCGCCAACCGCCTCGGCGGCAACTCTCTCATCGAACTGCTGGTGTACGGCCGGATCGCGGGCGGCGCGGCGGCCGACTACTCGGCCGGCCTCCAGGCCCAGCGCCGGGACGCGGACGCGCTGGCGGAGGCGCGTCACGAGGTCGACGAACTGCTGGCCTGCGACGGCCCGGAGAACGTCCGGTTCCTTCAGCGCGCGGTCCGCGACGTCATGACCGAGCACGGCGGGGTCGTCCGCGACGAGCCGGGCCTGCGTGCGGGCCTGGCCGAACTGGACGCGATCGAGGCGCTGACCGGCGACATCGGCGTCCATCCCGACAACGCCGGCTACCAGGACCTCGCGCACGCTTTCGATCTGCGGTCCACCCTGCTGGCCGCCCGGGCGACCCTCGAGGCGGCCCTGGAACGGCGCGAGACCCGCGGTTGCCACAACCGCTCGGACTACCCCGAACTCGACGAATCACTGCAGGTCAACCTGGTGTGGTCGGGGCCCGGACGGATCGAACGAGAAGAGATCCCGCCGATCCCCGCGGAGATCGCCGCACTCATGCGGGAGGTCTCCTCCCACGGAAAGCTCGTGGAGTAGCGGGCCGGCCCGGAACCCCTCCTGTGACGACCGCCGCGGCGACCGCGCGGCGCGTCCGCCCTCCCCTCACCGAATCGAGACATTCGTGAACCACCCACAGCGGCCGTCCACCGGGACCGCAGCACCACCGGAGATCGCATCGCTCGAAGACCTGCGCGCACTCCGTTCACTCGACCCGGAGCGCAACCCCGACGCCGCCGAGGCGCTACGGGACGTCGTCGACGCGGAAGTGCTGCGCGACGGCACCCGATCGGGTTCCCACCGAATTCGGCGACTTTCACGGGAGAGCGCATGACCGACCAGGCCGTAGAGAACGGCCCCGACGCGGCGGGCTCCGGAGGCGACCGGGCACAGACCCGCGACGGCTCGGGCTTCCTCCTCGAAGGTGTGCGGGTGCGCAGCGCGCTGCTCCGTCTGGACGGCGTCTTCGAGCCCCCGTACCTGGTCGTCGACGGGGAGATCGACCTCACCACCCTCGCCTCCTTCACCACCGCGCTGTCGAGCGTTCTCGAGCACGGTTCCGGCGACGTGTGGGTCGACGTGGAGAGGCTGAGCTTCATCGACGTCGGCGGGCTGCGCGCCCTGGCCGCGGCCGCGTCCCGGCTGGGGCTCCAGGACCGGCGGCTGGTGCTGCGCTCGGTCGCGCCCCATCTGGCCAAGCTGATGGACATCGTGGGATGGAGCCGGGTCCCCGGCCTGCTCATGCTCGCTCGCGACGCCACCCCCGGGGCTCGGCCCGCCCTCACCCCAGGGACCCGGGCCAGGGGCTCCCGGATACGACCGCGGTGCCCGCGCGGCCACAGTGTGTCCTGACGGCAACCGCCGTCGGCCGGGGGGCGAACGGAGGAGTCATGGCGGTCGAACAGATGACGCGGACGGCGTGCGTACGCGCGGGCTCCGGCCCGGCGCGTCCCCGCGAGGGCGCCGATCTCCCGCTGCGGGGTCGCGAGCCCGAACTGGAACCGCTCCAGGGACGACTCGCCGCACTGGCCCGTGAAGAAGGCGGTGTGGTGGTGATCGAGGGCCCGCCGGGTTCGGGACGGACGCGGCTGCTCGCGGAGGTCCGTACCCGTGCTCTCGCCGCGGGCCTGTCCTGCCGGCAGGAGACCGGCGGGTTCCCGGGTCCCCCCGGCCCCATGCTGGAAGCACCGCGCACCGGCTCGGCACCGCTGGTGGTCTGCCTCGACGACGTGCAGTGGTTCGATCCGCTGACGTCGGCGGCACTGGCGACGCTTCTGGACGACTCGGCGGACACCGCGCTCCTGTGGGTGCTCGCAGGGGAGCGCGTCCCGAGTGTCACGTCCGGCGCGCTCCCGCTGCTGGAGCGGACGCGGAAGGGCCGCGGGCATCGGATCGTCCTCGGTCCACTGCCCGACCGCGCCGCGATCGCGTTGGCCGCCGACCTCCTCGGAGCCGAACCCGGCGAGACCATCCGGCACCTCGTGCGGCGTGCGGGAGGCATGCCGGGACCGGTCGTCGAACTGCTTCAGGGCATGCGGGAGGACGGGCTCGTGGCGATCCGGGACGGTGTCGCCTCGGCGACCGCCGAAACGATCCCGCGCCGGTTCCACGCGATGGTCCGGCGGCGGCTCGACCGGCTGCCGCCGCCCGCCCGAGTGGGCGTGCAGAGCGCCGCCGTCCTCGATCGGGCGTTCACGGTCGAAGAACTGGGCCTGCTCACCGGCTCTCCGGTCGGTGAGGTGGCAGCGGGGGCGAGTGCTGCGGTCGACGCCGGCATTCTGCTCAGTAAAAACGCCCACCTGGAGTTTCAGCACGATTTGATGCGGCAGGCGGTCGCCGAGACGCTCCCCGTGGCGTTGCGCCGCAGCCTGCGGCGCCGATCGGTGGACGTCCGCGTGGCGGGAGGCGCGAGGGCGGTGGACATCGCCGCCGACCTCGCCGCGAGCGCGGTGCCCGGCGACCACCGAGCCGTTGCGCTGCTCCGCGAGGCCGCGGCGGACCTGGCCCCCGACGCGCCGGCGGAGGCGGTGGTGCTGTGCCGCCGGGCGCTGGAACTCTCGGGTACGACCGGGCCGTGCACGGCCGAGATCGTCGGTGAGACGGTGGACCTCCTGGGACGGATCGGGCGGTATACCGAGGCCGAGGCGCTGGCGGACACCGCGTTCAAGGGCTTCCTCACCCCGCAGGACGAGGCCGGACTGCGGTTGAGGGTGGCGCGCGTCGTGGGCCACTACTCCGCCGCCGAGGCTCTCCGCCAGTGCCGGACCGCCCTGACGCTGCCGGGCCTGCCGGTCGGGTTGCGCGCCGGTCTGTCCGCCGTCCAGGCGTTGCATCTCGCCCAGACGGGACGCGCGGCGCAGGCCATCGCCGCCGGTGACCGCGTCCCCGCCGGGACCGGCCCCGCGGCCGAAGCCACGGTGCTCGCCGCGAGGGCCGGGATCGAGCTGTCCCGGTTGAACCTCGATCTCGCCTTCGAGCTCCAGGACAGGGCCGACGCCCTTCTCCAGGACGCGGCCGACGCCGATACCGCCCGCTCTCGGACACCGGAACCGCCGTGGGCGCCCGCGGCCTGCGGGCGGGCGTACCTCCTCGCCGCGTCCGGGCGGATCCGGGCCGCGCTGCGGGAGACCGACGACGGTGTCCGCACCGCCCGGCGGACCGGGCACACGGCCGCCGCGCACCTGTGGTCGATGGCCCGCGTGGGGATCCTGCTCGCCGCGGGCCGGCTCGACGCCGTCCGCACCGCGGCCGACACCGCCCTGGCCTCGTCCGGCTCCCCGCCCTCGGGGGACGGCGCCGACGCCGCGGTCCGGTACGCGCTCGGCAGGGCTGCGGTTCATTTGGGCGACCGGGAGGGCATCCGCCGCTGCGCCGCCGACGGTGCGCGGATGATGGACGACGAAGCGCCGGCGGTCCGGCGCGCCGGTGCGTGGCTGGCCGCGCTGGCCGCGGACGCCCTGGGCGACACCGCTCGCGTCGCCACGCTCATCGAGCGCGCCTGGGAGGCCCCGGAAGCCCCGGGCTCGCCGCCCGGGACACCGCCCGATCCCGCCGACCACGTCGTCCTCGTCCGCCTCGCGCTGCGCGCCGGGCTCCCCGGGCCCGCGAGCGCCGCCGCTGCCCGCGCCGAAAGCCTCGATCACGGATACACCCTGTTCAGGGGCGTCGCCGCCCAGGCTCGCGGCATCGTCGACGGCGACCCCGACCTCCTGCTGCACGCCGTCAAGCTGTTCGAGGAGACCGAACGGCCGCTGGTCCGCGCGTCGGCGGCCGAGGACGCGGGACGGGTTCTCGGCGAGCGCGGCGACCCCGCCGCGCGGCATCTCCTGGACGCCGCGCTGGACCTGTACGGCGCGGCGGGCGCCGCACGCGACGCGGCCCGTGTACGGAGGCGCCTGCGCCTGCTCGGTGTGCGCCGGGCGCATCGGCCCCGCGACGGCGCGGAGGAGGGCCGCTGGGGGCTGACGGCGGCGGAGGTCGAGGTGGTGCGGCTGGTGGCGCGGGGAGCCACCAACCGGCAGGTCGCCGAGCAACTGTTCCTGTCGCGCCACACGGTCAACACCCATCTGCGGCACGTCTTCGCCAAATGGGACATCAACTCCCGGGTGGACCTCGCCCGCCTCGTGCTGGCGTACGAGGCCGAATGACCTTGTTCCCGAAGACCGGAACCGACGACCGGCGTCGGCCCGGGGAATCAGCCGGGCGGCCATGAGGATCATCGCCGCCCCGAGAAGAGGAAGAGAAGGGAAGCCGCGTGAACGTCGAAGTCGATGTGGTCGTCGTGGGACTGGGGCCCGGCGGTGAGTTCGCCGCGGGCGCGCTCGCCGAAGCGGGACTTGAGGTGGTCGGCGTCGAGGCGGAACTCGTCGGGGGCGAGTGCCCGTACTGGGGCTGCGTCCCCAGCAAGATGATGATCCGCGCCGGTGACGTCCTGGCCGAGGCCGGCCGCGTCCCCGTCCTGGCCGGGGAAGGGAAGGCGGTCCCGGACTGGAAGCGGGTCGCCGACCGCGTCCGGAACGAGGCCACCGACGCCTGGAACGACCGGGCGGCCGCCGACCGCCTGGTGGCCAAGGGCGTGCGGCTGGTCCGCGGGACGGGGCGGCTCGCGGGGCCCCGTCGGGTGACCGTGGGCGACACCACCTATCGGGCCCGGCGCGGCGTCGTGCTGGCCACGGGCACCCGTCCCGTCATTCCCCCCATCCCGGGTCTGCCGGCGACGCCGTACTGGACCAACCGGGACGCCATCGCCACCGAGGAGCTCCCCGCGTCGATGATCGTGCTCGGCGGCGGCGCCATCGGGGTGGAGATCGCCCAGGTGTTCGCCCGTTTCGGGTGCGCGGTCACCGTCGTGGAGGGTCATGAACGGCTGCTCGCCCGGGAGGAACCGGAAGCCGGGGAGCTGGCCGAGAGGGTGCTGCGGGCTGACGGCGTCACCGTCCGGCACAGGGCTCGGGCCGCACGCGTCGACCACGACGGCACGGCGTTCGAGGTCCGGCTCGAAGGCGAACCGGAACCGCTCCGGGCCGAGCGTCTCCTCGTCGCGACCGGCCGCCGCACGGACCTCGCCGCGCTGGCGGTCGACACCGTGGGGGTCGATCCCGCGGCACGCGCCGTGCCCACCGACGGGCAGATGCGGGCCGGTGACGGGCTGTGGGCGGTCGGCGATGTCACCGGCCGCGGCGCCTTCACCCACGTCTCCATGTACCAGGCGCGGATCGCCGTCCGCGACATCGTGGGCGAGCCCGGTCCCGACGCCGACTACCGGGCACTGCCCCGCGTCACCTTCACCGATCCCGAGATCGGGGCCGTGGGGTTGACGGAGCGGCAGGCTCGCGAACAGGAGATGCGAGTGCGCACCGCGCTGGTGCCGATCGCCTCGTCCACGCGCGGCTGGATCCACGGTCCGGGCACCGAGGGGTTCATCAAGCTCGTCGAGGACGCCGACCGCGGAGTCCTGGTCGGCGCGACCTCGGCCGGTCCCGCGGGCGGTGAGGTGCTGTACGGGCTGAACGTCGCCGTCCACGCCGAGGTGCCCACCGCCCGCATCGCCCACATGATCTACACCTACCCGACCTTCCACCGGGCCGTGGAAGCCGCACTGGACGCGCTCCGCTGAATCCGGCCGTACACGATCGACATATCGAGGAGCCGTCCATGTCAGGCGTGACAGTCACCGACAACCCACGGAAGAACCGGTACGAGGCATGGGTGGACGGTGACCTGGCCGGGTTCGCCCAGTACACCCGCGGCCAGGCGCGGATCACCTTCACGCACACCGAGGTGCGTCCGGCGTACGGGGGGCGCGGCGTCGGCGCGGCGCTCGCCCGGGCCTCGCTGGACGAGGTCCGCTCGCAGGGGCTCAAGGTGCGCGCGGTGTGCCCGTTCTACTCCGGCTGGATCGCCCGGCACCCCGAGTACCGGGACCTGACGCACGAACTGGCTTCCGAACGCCTCGTCCTGCGGCCGTGGAAGGTGGACGACGCCGCCGCCGCGCTCGGTGTCTACGGAACCGCCGAGGTCGCACGCTGGTTGAGTCCCGCCATGGACCGGGTTCCGGATCTGGCGGCCATGCGGGCGATCCTGGAGAGGTGGCATGCCGAGGACGGGCGCCTGCTCGTCCCCGGCGGCCGCTGGGCCATCGAAAGCCTGGAGACGGGAGAGCTGGTCGGCGGCGCGACGCTGTTGCCGCTGCCACCCGACGAGGCGTACGAGATGGGATGGCAACTCCATCCTCGGGAGTGGGGCCACGGCTACGCCACCGAGGCGGGGCTGACCCTGGCCCGGTGGTCGTTCGAGCAGGGGCTCGAGGAGGTGATCTCGCTCGTCCGTCCGGCGAACAGGCGGGCCGCCGCGACGGTCGAGTGGATCGGTATGGAGTGGGTCGGCGAGACGGACAGGTACCACCGGCTCCTGCTCCAGGAATACCGCCTGCGTCCGGGCGACCTCCAGCAGTCCCGGTGAGTTCCCCGCCGGGCCGGCCCAGGTCACCGCTCGTGCACCGGCAATGTCCCGGCTAGGGTGATCTGAAAAGAATCCACCTGCTTCGGCAAGGCCAGCGAAGGTGACGCCGTGGGAGACAGCATGCGTCTGCGCGTCCCCGTGCGGGTGACGGAGTGACCGGGACCATACCGTTGCGGGGACGGCGTCGCGAGCTCGCCGAGCTGGACGCGCTGGTGGAGCGGGCTCGTGCGGGCCGGAGCGATGCGCTGGTGGTCTGCGGTGAGGCCGGTGTCGGCAAGACCGCGATCCTGGAGCACGCCGCGGCGCGGATGGCGGCGGACGTCCGGGTCGAACGGATCGTGGCGTCCGAGTCGGAGATGGAGCTGGCCTACGCGGGCCTGCATCAGCTGTGCGGGCCCATGATGGGGGCGGCCGAGCGCCTTCCGGCACCGCAGCGCGAGGCGCTCGAGGCGGCGTTCGGGCTGCGGCGGGCGTCCGCGCCCAGTCCCTTCCTGGTCGGGCTGGCGGTGCTCGGCCTGCTCACCGAGGCGGCGGGCGACCGGGCGATGTTCTGTGTCGTCGACGACGCGCAGTGGCTGGACGATGCGTCGGCGCGGGCGGTGGCGTTCGCCGCCCGGCGCCTGGACGTCGAGGGAATCGTCCTCGTGCTGGTCATGCGCACGGTCGGCGAGGTGTTCGGCGGGCTCCGGCGGTTGCCGGTCGAGGGCCTCGGAGACGACGACGCGCGCGAGCTGCTGCGCCTGGCGGCCCCCGGCGGCCTCGACGAACGCGTCCGCGACCAGCTGATCGTGGAGGCACGCGGCAACCCGCTCGCGTTGCGGGAACTGCCCCGGGCGCTGAGCCCGGCGGGGCTCGCCGACGGGTCCGCGCCGAGCGGCTCGATGCCGCTGGAGAGCCGCATCGAGCAGAGCCTGGTCGCGCAACTCGAGCCGTTGCCGGAGTCGGCACGTCTACTGCTGCTGCTGGCGGCGGCGGACCCGACGGGCGATCCCGAACTGCTGTGGCGCGCCAGCGCGGTACTGGGCGTCGGCCCGGACGACTTCGACGCGACCCAGGACGCCGACGCGCTGACGGTGGGCACGCGCGTCGAGTTCCGGCATCCGCTCGTGCGATCGGCCGTCTACCGTGCGGCGTCGCCCGAGGACCGGCGCCGGGTCCACGCCGCGCTGGCCGACGCCACCGGCGCCGATCGCGACCCCGACCGCCGGGCGTGGCATCGGGCTCGCGCGACGCCGCGTCCGGACGAGCAGGTGGCCGCCGACCTCGAGCGGTCGGCGGTGCGCGCCCGGCGGAGCGGCGGGGCCGCGGCCGCGGGCGCGTTCCTGGAGCGTGCGGCGGAGTTGACGCCCGAACCGGACCGCCGCGGGCAGCGGCTGATCGCGGCCGCGGAGGCCAAGCACGACGCGGGCGCGCCCGCGGCGGCCCTCCGCCTGCTCGACATCGCCGCCGAGCTGCCGCTTTCCGCGTTGCAGGAGGCATTGATCGCGCGGTTGCGCGCTCGTGCCGGGTACGCGCTCCGGCGCGACGGCAGCGGGGCACGGCTGCTGCTCGCCGCGGCACAGGGCCTGGAAGGGCTCGATCCGGTGCTGGCCCGCGACACCTACATCGAGGCGCTGACGGCGGCCGTGTACGGCGGCCGTCTCGGTGACGCCGAGCAGGTGGCCGAGGTCGCGAACGCGATCCTGGAGGCGACCGACGGTGAGGAATCCGGGCGTGCGCGGGATCTGATCCTGCGCGGGCAGGCCCTTCTCGCCGCGAAGGGCCAGGAGGCCGCGATCGAGACGCTGCGGCGGGCGCAGCGCGCGTTCCTCGACGAGGCTCCGGACGCGCTGGAGCTGCACTGGATGTGGTTCGCCTCGCGCGCCGCGCAGGACCTGTGGGACGCCCGCGGGCTGCGCGCGCTCGCGGATCGGCAGGTGATGCTGGCCCGCGCCGACGGCGTGCTGACGGTGCTGCCGATCGCACTGAGCCTGCTGATGGTGGCGCAGACGGTCGACGGCGAGCTGGACGCGGCCGAAGCATCGTGCGACGAGATCGACGCCATCAAGGAGGTCACCGGCAGCCCCCTGCCGCAGTACGGGCGGATGTTCCTCTCGGCGTACCGGGGGCAGGCCGAGGAGACCGAACGCCTGGCCGCGCAGATCCGTCTCGACGCGCAGGCCCGTGGCGAGGGCTACGGGTTGAGCGCGGTCAACTTCGCGGAGACCCTCCTCTACAACGGCCTGGGGCGCTTCGCCGAGGTGGTGGTCTCCGGCCGCCGGGAGTTGCCGTACACCCATGAGCTGAGCCACGCGATGCGCGTGCTGGGCGAGCTGGTGGAGGCGGCGGCGCACACCGGCGACACCGCGCTCGCCGAGCAGGCGTTCGAGCAGCTCGCCGGGGTCACACGGCCGGTCGGGACCAACTGGGCGCTGGCCGTGCTCGCGATGGCGAAGGCACAGGTGCGCGACGGCGACGAGGCCGAGGCGCTGTACCTGGAGGCGATCGAGCGCTTCGAGCGCGAGGGCATCCCGATCATGATCGGGCGGTGCCGTCTGCTGTACGGCGAGGAGCTGCGCCGCCGCCGTCGGCACGCCGAGGCGCGGGAGCACCTGCGGACGGCGCACGAGGTGCTGCTGCACGTCGGCCTGAACGGCTTCGCCGACCGCGCCGCACGCGAGCTGAACGCCATCGGCGAGAACACCCGCGTACCCGCGCAAGGGGTGGTCGCATGGCTCACCGACCAGGAACTCAACGTGGCCCGGCTCGCTCGCGAGGGACTCACGAACCGGGACATCGGCGCCCGGCTCTTCATCAGCGCGCGCACCGCCGAGTACCACCTGAGCAAGGTCTTCGGCAAGCTCGGCATCAAAGGCCGCGCCGAGTTGAAGACCGCGCTCGCCGACCTCGACCAGGCGGCGCCGGGCGCTTAGCGGACCATGCCGGCGCGTGAACCGGAGGAGTCCGTGCCCTTGGTCGTCACCGGTCGGGACCGCACATCCTGGGCGTTTTTCCAGACATAATCAGCCTTGCCGGCAGCACTGACTGCGATGAGGGCGGGGAGCGGTGGACCAACGTGCACGCGGGGCCGGGCATACGGACCATGTCGAACTGCTCGGGCGGGCGGCGGAGTGCGCTGCTCTCGACCGGATCATCGCGGCACTCCGTACCGGGGAGAGCCGTGTGCTGGTCGTGCACGGCGTCCCGGGCGTCGGCAAGTCGGCGCTGCTCGAGTACGCGGAGCGCGCGGCGACCGACATGCGGGTGCTGCGGGCGGTCGGTGTCGAGTCCGAGATGGAGCTGGCCTTCGCCACCTTGCATCAGCTGTGCGCACCGCTCCAGGGCCGGCTGAACGATCTTCCCGAGCCCCAGCGGGACGCGCTCGAGACGGCCTTCGGAATGCGGGCTGGCCCTTCGCCCGAACGCTTCCTGGTCGGGCTGGCGGTACTGAGCCTCCTGTCGGAGGCATCCGAGGAGGGCCCTCTGCTGTGCGTGGTCGACGACGCGCACTGGATGGACCGGGCCTCGGCGCAGGTCCTCGGATTCGTCGCCCGCCGGATGCTGGCCGAGTCGGTCGCCCTCGTCTTCGGCTCCCGGGAACAGCGCCAGGAACTGCTCGGGCTGCCGGAGATGGAGGTCACCGGGCTGCGCTACGCGGACGCCCACGCCCTCCTGGACTCGGCGACGCAAGCCCGGCTCGACCCGCACGTCCGAGAGCGGTTCGTGGCGGAGACCCAGGGCAACCCGCTCGCCCTGCTGGAACTGCCGCGCGAGCTGACCGTGACACAGATGGCGGGCGGTTTCGGCCTGCTGCACGCCGGCTCGCTGCCCCGGCGGATCGAGCAGAGCTTCCAGAACCGAATCGAAGATCTGCCCGAGCGGACCCGCATGCTCCTGTTGGTCGCCGCCGCGGAACCCACCGGTGATCCGGCGCTGGTCCGGCGTGCCGCCGAACGGCTCGGGGTCACCCCGGCCGCAGCCCTGGCGACCGGGACGGACGGGCTTGTCACGTTCGGGATGCGAGTGATGTTCCGCCACCCGCTCGTGCGATCCGCCGTGTACCGGTCGGCGAGGAAGAAGGACCGCCGGGCCGTGCATCTGGCACTGGCGGAGGAGACCGACGCGCAGGCCGATCCGGACCGCCGCGCCTGGCACCTCGCGTCCGCGACGACCGGCCCCGACGAGACCGTCGCCGCCGAACTGGAACGGTCCGCGGACCGGGCCCAGGCGCGCGGCGGGCTGGCCGCCGCGGCGGCCTTCCTGCAGCGGGCCGTGGCCCTGACCGTCGACACCTCGCAGCGGGCCGAACGCGCCCTGGCGGCCGCCGACGCCGGCCTCCAGGCGGGCGACCTCGACGCCGCCCGCGAACTCCTCGACGTCGCCGCCCGGAACGCCCGGAGCGAGCACCAGCACGCGCGCGCCCACCTCATCCGAAGTCACATCGCGTTCGCGACCGGCTTCAACGACAAGGCGCCGCCCATGCTCCTGGCGGCCGCGCAACGGCTGGAGCCCTTCGACATGGATCTGGCGCGCGAGACCTACCTCGTCGCCTGGGCCAGCGCGTCGTTCGGGGCGGGGAACCGGGACAGCCTCGTGGCGATCTCGCGGGCGATGCGGGAACTGCCGCGCCCCGCAGGGGAGCCGAGCGCCCTCGACCTCGTCCTCGAGGGCTACGCGCTGCTCATCACCGACGGGCGCAGAGCCGCGCTTCCCACGTTGCGCAGGGCGTTGGCCGCGATCGAGCACCACCCCATGAAGGACATCCTGAAGTGGGGCTGGGCGGCCTGCGGTCTGACCGCGCTCCTCTGGGAGGACCGCGTCATGCCCGAGACACCCGCGAGGGCGGTCGAGGAGGTCCGGGCGGCCGGTGCCCTGACCGAGCTCCCCGTCTATCTCCACGCACTGGGCATACCGATCCTGTTGAGCGGCGATCTCGACGCGGCCGCCGTGATCGACGCCCAGTCCGAAGCGGCCGCCGCCGCGGCGGGCGTGCCCATGACGCGCCACACCCGGCTCCTGCTCGCGGCGATGCGGGGCCGGGAGGCCGAGGCCACGGCACTGATCGCCGCGACGATCGAGGAGGCGGGCGCCTCCGGTCAGCTGAACGGCGTCGCGTCCGCGCAGTGGGCGTCCGCGGTACTCCACAACGGCCTCGCCGACCATGAGCGAGCGTTGTCGGCCGCCCAGGCCACCATCCAGAGCGCCAATGTGATCGTCTCCCAATGGGCGCTGCCCGAACTCGTCGAGGCGGCGGTGCGCGTCGGGGACGACAACGCCGCGCACGGTGCACTCGACGATCTGGCGGACGTGACGGAACCGTGCGACACGGACTGGGCCCAGGGGATCCTGACGCGCTGCCGAGCGCTGCTGAGCGACGACACCGCCGCGGCGGACCTCTACCTCCAGGCGATCGAGCGGTTGGACCGGACGTTGCTGCGCCCCGAACTCGCGCGCGCTCACCTGCTCTACGGGGAGTGGCTGCGCCGGAACCGGCGGCCGGCCGAGGCGCGGACCCGGCTGCGCACCGCCCACGAGATGTTCCAGTCGATCGGGATGGAGGCGTTCGCCGAACGGGCCCGCCGGGAGCTGCTCGCCACCGGCGAGACCGTCCGAAAGCGCAAGGACGAGATTTCGCCGAGTCACGCGCTGACGCCTCAGGAGGAGCAGATCGCGATGCTCGTGCGGGAAGGCTTCTCCAACCCGGAGGTCGGGGCCCGGCTCTTTCTGAGCCCCCGCACGATCGAATGGCACCTTCGCAAGATCTTCATCAAGCTCGGCATCAGCTCCCGCAGGGAGCTCTCCGATGCTCTGTCCCTGGGTGACTCCGCTCCGCACTGACGTGCGGAAGGCCGCCGGGAACCCCGGTGGGCCCCGTCCCCCCGGCTCCCCACCCATGGCTCGGGGGTGGACCAGGGACACACCCTGGTGCGAACCGCGAGCGCCACGCCCAAGCTGGACGGGTCGGCATCTCGCCGAACGTTTCCCCCGTGCCGGGAGCGGCGCCGGATGCCCGGCCGGATCCCGCAGCGCGGCGGCTACGTCCTGTCATCAGCGGTCCGGGAGACCGTGGCCGGCGTCCGTGGGCGGCCCGCCGCCCGCACCCGGACGCGCGCTCCCTGGACATGAAGGGATCGAGGCAGTCATGTCCGACCAGCCGCTGGAGGGAGCGGTCGCGCTCGTCACCGGCGCCGGCAGCGGGATCGGCGCCGCGACCGCGCACCGCCTGGCCCGTGAGGGCGCGGCGGTCGCCCTCGTCGGTGAACGCCTCCACCAGGTCGCGGACGGCATCGCGAAGCTGGGCGGGCACGCCGTCGAGATACCGCTCGACATCACCGAGCCGGACAAGGCCGAGGAGGCGGTGCAGGACACGCTCGACCGGCTGGGGCGCCTGGACGTCCTGGTCAACAACGCCGATCTGAGGCTGCTCGACACGGCACTGCACACCACCGTCGACGAGTGGGATCGAATGGTCGCGCTCAACGTGGCGGCGCTCCTGCACATCACGCACGCCGCCGTCCCGCAGTTGATCTACGCGGCGTCGACCTCCCCCCGCCAGGTGGCCGACCTGGTGAACCTCGGTTCGACCGCCGGGCGAGCCGCCCCGCCGGGAAGCAGCGTCTACAGCTTCACCAAGTCCGGCCTGAAGGCGTTCAGCGAATCACTCCGCCAAGAATTGCACGATGAACAGGTCCGAGTCAGCGTGGTGGAAACCGGCACTGTGGAAACCGGCACCGTGGAAACCGAACTGCTGGACCGACCCAGCGAGATCGTCCACGAATCCGCCCGCCGGCGCATCGCCGGAATCGAGGGCTTGCGAGCGGACGACATCGCGGACGCCATCGGCTACATCGTCACGCGCGATCGACGGATCGCCGTCAACGAAATGCTGATCCGCGCGGGCGACGAGCAGTAACCGACAACCCGAGACCACCGGTCCACGAGAATCGAAAGACACATGAGAAGACACATTGTCGCAACCGCGGTCACCGCGTTGACCGCAACGGGCGGCAGCCTGCTCGCGGCCTTCTCCCCGGCCATGGCCGCCGAGCGTCCGGCCCGCACCTTCGTGGCCGACGCCGAGGCCAGGTGCGCGTCCATGGCGGGACAGCGCGTCGCGGCCACGGCCATCGGCCTTCCCACCCGCGGTGGCGAGGTCGTCTCCGCAACGCTCCACCGCACCGACCGGGCGAGCGGCCGTCCCGAGTTCTGCCTTCTCCGTGGGACGGTGCACAGCTTCGACCCCGCGGCGCCCGACATCGACTTCCAGATCAACCTGCCCACGTCATGGAACGGAAAGTCGGTGCAGTTCGGCGGCAGCGGGTTCAACGGAACCGTCGTCACCGGACTCAACGTCGCCCCCGGGTTCGTCAACGCCGATCCCGCCCAGGGACAGCCGCCGATCGACCGCGGCTACGTCACGTTCGGGAGTGACGGCGGCACCGCCGTGGGCACCGCACCTGCCGGATCCTTCGCCTTGAACGAGGAGGCGCTCGCCAATTTCTCCGGGGAAAGCGTAAAACGCACTCGCGATGCAGCCATAACCCTAATCCAGAAGTACTACACCAAAGAACCCACAAAACAGTACTACGTAGGAGCTTCCAAGGGAGGACACGAAGGACTCGTCGCCGCACAACGCTACGGTGACGACTACGACGGGATCATCGCCTACTATCCGGCCATCGAGAATCAGGCGATGATGATCAGTTGGTACCGCATGTGGCACCAGGCTTACGACCGTCCCGGAGCCCATCTCGACGTCACCGAACAGCGACTGGTCACAGACGCCGTGTACCGCACATGTGACGGCCTCGACGGCGCCTTCGATGGACTGATCTCCAACGTCCGAGGCTGCGACAGTGCCTTTTCCATCAACTCACTACGCTGCCCCGACGAACCCGAAGGCGCGGACACCACCTGCTTGACCCCCGCTCAGATCCGAACCATGCGGACCGCGGCATCTCCTCATGAGTTCGCCTTCCCACTGGCGAACGGGGTCACCGGTATCGGCCGCTACCCCTTCTTGCGCGGCGCGGATCTCACCATGCTGCTCGACGACGCGGGAAACGCCGAGGCCGCCGGCTACCTCGGGCTGCTGGGGCCCGTCGTCCGCTACCTCGTCAGGCAGGACGGCAACGGTTCCTTGACGGACTTCGACTATCGAAAGTACGAGAAGCGCGTCAGAAAGCTGTCGCGGCTCCTCGCCACGACCGACCCCAATGTGGACCGTTTCGCTCGCCGTGGCGGCAAGCTCATCATCGTGCAGGGCACCACGGACGTACTGGTCCCGGAGGAGCTGACCAACGCCCACTACGACCGGATGGCCTTACGCTACGGCTCGTCGATCCACCGCTTCGTGCGCTACTACGTCCAACCCGGTATGGCCCATGGGAACGGCCGCTTCGACCTGGCTTGGGACTCCCTCACCGCCCTGGACACCTGGGCGAGCCGAAACAAGCCGCCCACGAAGCCCGTCGCAACCGATGCCGGCCCCGCCGCCGAACACCGCACACGCCCCTTGTGCGAATACCCGCGCTGGCCGAAGTACAAGGGCCACGGTGACGTCGACCAGGCCGAGAACTTCGTGTGCACCGGCAAACCCCGACACTGACGCCCGTTCCCTCCCGCAAGTCGGCAACGAGCGGCTGTCGCGAACGAGCGCGCCACTTTGTTCATCGCCGAGTCGCTGGACGCGCTCCAGGGCGGTATGGCATGGGTCACAGTCTCGCGCGGTCACGCGGAGACAGATTGACATCTGGTTGACATGCGATTTTGAGAGCGCGATCGCTACGCGTGCTGCAGGGGCCTGACCTGCGGAGACTGTGGAGCGGGTGACGGGAATCGAACCCGCGCTGTCAGCTTGGGATCACTCATCCCTAGATCAACGATCACCAGGGAACCCGCTGACCTGCCCTCGCGTGTCCTCAACCCCGCTGGCGACCGCACGCGCCCGTGATCGTCCGCCCTGACGGGCACGCAACGGGCACGCTCGCGAGACGGCTTCGGGCCCAGAGGCCAGGGTGTTCCGTTGTGGTGACTGGGTGGACGGCTGCTGTGGGCTGAGGGAAGGCTGAGACGGTCGTCGGCGGTCGGAGGGGCATGTGCTAGGTGCGTTCGTGGGTCTCGTTATCGGTGGGCTCGCAGGAGTGCTGTGGGCAGCCGACCTCGGTTCCGACAGTGCGATCGGCACCGGTCTATTAGGAGGCTTTGCGGGGACGTGGATCGGCCTGATCGTTACGTCGGTGCGCAACTCGCGGATACGCCGTCGTGAGCGTCGCGACGAAGGTTAGTCAGCGATCCCTACCTCAGGGGCGATGTCAGTCCGGTCCATCATTCGGCCTCGTCGTCCTCCCGGACGGACGCACCCACGTTCCGAAGTGCTTATTCGCGCGAACGGCCCCAGCCCGGCAAGGGCGGCATCGCGCGAATGAGTATTTCGGCGCGCGGGGGTCCATGGGGGGTCGCGAGACCCCTTGGTAAGCGCACGCTCGATCCCATGCACGCCGGGACCGTCAGCCGGACGACGACGCTCCAGCGCTACGCCCGTCGCCGAGTAGATCGGGCTGACGTTTCGGCAATAGCGGCCCGGCGGTCCGCCGTCCGGGGACCGGCGCCCACGCCGCACGCCCGGGGGCGGCGTAGCCGCCGGGCCTGCGGCGGCGCGAAGCGGCGCCGCCTTGACGCCGGGACCGTGCGCGTGGACGAGACCGTGAACTCGGGCCGCTCGTGCAGGGAAAGCCCAAGTCGGAGGCGGGCCGGCGGACCGTCGCGATCCCCGACCTGATCATTCCGGACGTGCGCAAGCACCTGGACGAGTACGCCCAACCGGGACCGGACGGCTTCGTCTTCGTCGGCGTCCGGGGCAACCAGCTCCGGCGGAGCAACCTCTCCAAGGTGTGGGCTCGGGCTCTGGAGCGGGCAGACCTGCCGGTCGGACAGATCCGCATCCACGACCTCCGGCACACGGGCAACACCTACGCGGCCGAGTCGGGCGCCTCGCTGGCCGAGCTGATGAACCGCATGGGGCACTCGTCCATCCGGGCGGCCCAGGTCTACCTTCACGCGCGCAGCGAACGTGACCGCGAGATCGCCTCGACGCTCGGGAAGATGGTCGAGCGCGAACTCAAGAAGGCGAAGAAGGCCAAGAAGCGGGACAAGCGCCGGAAGGGCTCCGGCGAGGCATCGGGCACGTAGCGGGCACGCCGGGTGATGAACAAGCAAGGCCCAGTGTCAGTGATACATCACTGGCCTGGGCCTTCATCATGCGAGCGGGTGACGGGAATCGAACCCGCGCTGTCAGCTTGGGAAGCTGAAGTTCTACCATTGAACTACACCCGCGTGGGACGGGGTCGCCGTCCGCGCTTGCGCCATCGTACCGGATCGGCGGGGGCGTGTGGACCGGGTAGCTTTTCTGCGTGCTGCTCTCCGATCGCGATATCAGGTCCGAGCTCGAGTCCGGACGGGTCAGGATCGACCCGTACGAGCCGGGCATGGTTCAGCCGTCCAGTGTGGACGTGCGGCTGGACCGGTACTTCCGGGTGTTCGAGAACCACAAGTACCCGCACATCGACCCCGCGATGGAGCAACCGGACCTGACGCGGCCGGTGGAGGTGGAGGCGGACGAGGCGTTCGTGCTGCACCCGGGGGAGTTCGTGCTCGCGTCGACGTTCGAGGTGTTCGGGCTGCCGGACGATCTGGCGGCGCGGCTCGAGGGGAAGAGCTCGCTGGGACGGCTCGGGCTGCTGACGCACTCGACGGCGGGGTGGATCGACCCGGGGTTCAACGGGCACGTGACGTTGGAGCTGTCGAACGTGGCGACGCTGCCGATCAAGCTGTGGCCGGGGATGAAGATCGGGCAGATGTGCCTGTTCCGGACGAGCTCGCCGGCCGAGCACCCGTACGGGTCGCGGGAGTACGGGTCGCGCTACCAGGGACAGCGGGGGCCGACGCCGTCGCGGTCGTACCTGAACTTCCACCGGACAAAGGTGTGAACGTGTCTGTTTTGTGACCCTAACGTGACTGAACTCACCAAAAGATGAAACATGTTCCCTCAGCAGGTAGTTTCGAGCGACGCAGAGTGTTGGCGTTCGCTTGACAGTCTCTTTACGTGAGTCTCGTCGAGTCCGGGCGCCTGGACGTGTAGGCGACCCGTTTCCGCGCCGGTTGGACGTGGGAACCCGGAAGGAGATCGTGTCCATACTCCGCGCGGAAGGCGTCACAAAGCTGTTCGGCCGTAAGACGGCCGAGGCACAACGGAGGATCAAAAACGGCGCGGACCCCGAGGAGGTCCGCAAGCTCGGCGTCACGCCGGCCGTGGTCGACGCGACGTTCGAGGTGAAGCAGGGCGAGATCTTCGTGGTCATGGGGCTTTCGGGCTCCGGGAAGTCCACGTTGATCCGGATGCTGAACGGGCTGCTGCCGGCGACGGCGGGCAGCATCGAGATCGAAGGCGAGAACATCGCCGAACTGTCGCCGAAGGCCCTGCGGGCCGCGCGGCAGAACAAGGTCAGCATGGTGTTCCAGCACTTCGCGCTCTTCCCTCACCGAACGGTTCTGGCGAACGCCGCGTACGCGCTCGAGGTTCGTGGTGTCGCGAAGGAAGAACGCGAGAAGACCGCCCGCGAGTTCCTGAAGCTGGTCGGGCTGGAGGGCTGGGAGAGCAAGCTCCCGGGACAGTTGTCGGGCGGGATGAAGCAGCGTGTCGGGCTCGCCCGGGCGCTGGCGTCGGGCACCGACGTCATTCTGATGGACGAGGCGTTCAGCGCCCTCGACCCGCTGATCCGGCGGGAGGTCCAGGATCTGCTGCTGGACCTGCAGTCGAAGTTCGGCAAGACGATCGTGTTCATCACGCACGACCTGAACGAGGCCATGCGGATCGGCGATCGGATCGCGGTGATGCGCGAGGGGCGGATCGTCCAGATCGGGACGGCCGAGGAGATCCTGACCGATCCCGCGAACGACTACGTCGCCCAGTTCGTCGCGGACGTGGACCGTACCAGAGTGCTGACCGCGGCGTCGGTCATGGAGAAGCCGCTGGTCACGGTGCTCGCGACGACGGGTCCGCGGACGGCGTTGCGGACGATGCGCGAGCACCAGACGTCCGCCGCGTTCGTGGTGACGAAGGACCGCAAGCTGCGGGGCCGGGTGCGTGCGGCGAAGGTCGCCGACGCGGTGCAGGACGGCGTCGACAAGCTCGACGGCCTGATCGACGCGGAGGACCCGGAGCCGGTGCCGCCGGACACCCCGGTGGCGGAGCTGTTCGCGCGGTGCGCGGAGAGCGACCTGCCGGTGCCGGTGGCCGATGAGGACGGGACGCTGCTCGGCGTGATCCCGCGGGTCACGCTGCTGGCGGCGCTGGGCGCGATCAACACGCAGGTGGACGACGCGGTGGTGCAGGACGTCGTCGCGCCCGAGCCCGCGCTGAGCAAGGAGCAGGCGTGAGCACGGGCATGGCGGTGGAGCTGCCGCGTATCGAGGTCGGCGAGTGGTTCTCCACGATCGTCGGCTGGTGCAACGACAACCTGGGCTGGCTGTTCGACGGCATCGTGACGATCGGCGAGGCGACCGTGGAGGGCCTCGCGGAGGGGCTGCTGGCGGTGCCGCCGCTGGTGCTGGTCGCGATCCTGGCGCTGATCGGGCTGTTCGTGGCGGGCTGGAAGGTCGGCCTGTTCGCGCTGCTCGGGTTCATGCTGATCGACAGCATCGAGCTGTGGGAGCCGGCGATGGACACGCTGGCGCTGGTGCTGGTGTCGGCGGTGGTGGCGGTGGTCATCTCGATCCCGCTGGGCATCGCGGCGGCGCGCAACGAGATGGTGAGCCGGGTGCTCCGGCCGGTGCTGGACCTGATGCAGACGATGCCGGCGTTCGTCTACCTGATCCCGGCGATCTTCTTCTTCAGCATCGGCCCGGTGCCGGGCATGGTCGCGACGGTGATCTTCGCGATGCCGCCGGGCGTCCGGCTGACCGAGCTCGGCATCCGCGGCGTCGACCCGGAGATGGTCGAGGCCGGCGAGGCGTTCGGGACGCCGCCGGGCCGGATCCTCACCCGGATCCAGATCCCGCTCGCGATGCCGTCGATCATGGCGGGCGTCAACCAGCTGATCATGCTGTCGCTGTCCATGGTCGTGATCGCGGGCATGGTCGGCGCGGGCGGCCTCGGCGAGGTGGTGCTGGGCGGCATCCAGCGCGTCGACGTCGCCGCCGGGTTCGAGGGCGGCATCGCCGTCGTCGTGCTCGCCATTTTCCTGGACCGGCTCACCGGTGCCCTGGGCGACCGTTCGAGCGTCTCGCGCACCGTCGCTGTCGAGATCTAGACCGGCCAGGCACGCAACACAAGGAAAGGACGGGCATGCGCCTGAAACTCAAAGGTCTGGCGATCGGGGCCGTGGCTCTGACGCTCGCGTTCGGCACCGCGGCGTGCGGGTCGGAGGACTCCGGCGGCGACGACAAGAGCATCACCATCGGCATGGTCTCGGGCTGGGCCGAGGGTGAGGCCGCCACGCACCTGTGGGACAAGCTGCTCACGGACAAGGGCTACGACGTCGAGATCAAGACGCTCGACACCGGGCCGCTGTACACGGGCATGGCGCAGGGCGACGTGGACCTGTTCCTCGACGCCTGGCTGCCGGGCACGCACGAGGACTACTGGAAGCAGTACGGCGACAAGCTGGAGAAGGTCGGGTCGTGGTACGACTCGGCGCCGCTGACGATCGCCGTACCGAACTACTCGCCGCTGCAGTCCCTCGAGGACCTGAAGGGCAAGCACGGGGAGTACGACGGGACGATCGTCGGCATCGAGCAGAGCTCGGGCCTGTACCGGGTGTCGTCGAAGGAGATGCTCCCGGCGTACGGGCTGGACGACGAGTGGACGGTGAAGACGTCGTCGACGCCGGCGATGCTCACCGAGCTGCAGAAGGCCATCGAGGCCAAGGAGAACATCGTCGTCACGCTGTGGCGTCCGCACTGGGCCTACGCGAAGTTCCCGATCCGTGACCTGAAGGACCCGAAGGGCGCCATGGGCAAGCCCGACGGCATCTTCACGGTCGCGCGCGAGGGCTTCGGCGAGGAGCAGGCGGAGGTCGCCGGCTGGCTGAAGAAGTTCAAGATGGACGACAAGCAGCTGGGGTCGCTCGAGGACCTCTTGGAGAACAAGTACAAGGGCAAGCCCGAGCAGGCCGTGGACGAGTGGCTGAAGGCGAACCCGAACTTCGCGACGTCCATGACGGGCTGATCGCGCGCCGCTGAACGTCCCTCCCGACCTGGGACGTTACGCAGGTGTCAGAGGGCCGTCCGGTGCGAACCGGACGGCCCTCTGCCGTTGCGGGGCGGTTCAGTGCGCGAGCCCGACGACGAACAGGACGGCGAGGAGGCCGAGGCCGGTCGCGCAGAGGGTGAGGACGCGGGGGTGGCGGCTGTGGGCCTCGGGGAGGATCTCGGCGGCGGCGAGGTAGAGCAGGACCCCGGCGAACAGCCCGAGGTAGGGGCCGAGGACGGCGTCGGGGACGGTGACGAGCGTGGTGAGCGCGGCGCCCGCGATGGGGGCGAGGGCGTCGGCGAGCAGGAGCGCGAGGGCGGGCCGCCGGTCGGTGCGGCGCAGCGACGCGGCGGTGACGGTGTTGAAGCCGTCGGCGAAGTCGTGGGTGACGACGGCGAGGGTGACGACGACGCCGACGTCGGTGCCGGACTGGAAGCCGAGGCCGATGCTGATGCCGTCGACGAGGCTGTGCAGGACGAGCGCGAGGGCGGCGAGCAGTCCGGCCTGCGAGCCGTTCCCGAGGGCGTGGCCGTGTCCGTGGCCGGTGCGGTGCCCGTGGGGTTCGCCGTGGGCGTGGACGTGCGGGGCGTACTCGTCCTCGTGGGCGCGGTGGATCGCGACGGCCTGCTCGACGACGTGCAGCAGCAGGAACCCGGCGGCGAACGCGATCATGGGGGCGGGGACGCCGAGGGGGTGCGCGTCCGCGAGTTCGAGGGACTCGGGGATGAGGTCGAACGCGACGACGCCGAGCATCAGGCCGCCGGCGAGGCCGAGCACGAGGTGCCGGTGGTCGCGGACCTTCATGGCCGCGAGGCCGCCCGCGAGCGTCATGAAGAACGCGAGGACGGAGACGAGGACGGCCATGAGCCGATCTCTACCCGCGTGGATCTTCCTACCCGTCCATGGCGTGCTACAGAAGCCTTGACCATCCGGCACATGCGAACGGCCCCGCCCCCGGACGAACCGGAGACGGGGCCGCGCGCGTGCGTCGTGCCGGGTTACTCGGCGGCGACGGGCTCCTTCTCAGGGGCGCTGCCCTCGCCCTTGATGGAGCGGATCAGGAGCTGGGAGACGTCCACGACTTCCAGGGACTCCTTGGCCGCGCCCTCGTTCTTCTTCTCGTTGATCGCGTC
>NZ_JBFAUZ010000029.1:0-117490 GCF_040679555.1 Spirillospora sp. NPDC052242 | reverse complement strand
GGCGGGTTGGTGACCTGTGCGAACTGCTGCTTGAAGTAGTCGAACAGCAGGCGCGGCCGCTCCGACAGCACCGCGATCGGGGCTCGCGGGCCCGCGCTCATGCGCGCGGAACGCACGGGACGACCGAACGCGCGGGACGGCCGAACGAAAACGGCGGGAGATCAGAGTTCGCGGCGCCAGATCTGGCCGTGGATCGTGTCGCCGAAGCGGGCGACCGGCGGTTCCTCCTCGGCGAGGACGAAGCCCGCGCGGGCGTACACGCGGTGCGCCGGGCGCTGGACGGCCGTCGTCCACAGCATGATCTCCGAGTACCCGACATCCGTCGCGAAGCGGACGCACGCGTCGACGAGCGCCGCCCCGACGCCCGCGCCGCGCGTGCCGGGCTCGACGTGCAGGAGCCGCAACTGGGCGACGTCGTCGTCGCGGCGGACGCAGAAGACGCCGCCGACGCGCTCGCCGTCCAGCTCCGCGATCCAGGCGTTCTCGCGCTCAGGGTCGTGGTTCTCGACGTAGTCGGCGACGACCTTCGCGACGAGCGCCTCGTACGTGCGGTCCCAGCCGCACTCGACGTCGTAGAGGGCGCCGTTGCGCTCGACGATCCAGCCCAGGTCGCCGGGGCGCAGGGGGCGGAGCACCGGTCCGGCCGCCGCGCCGGACGGGCGGCGATCGCCGAGGACCTCCTCGACGGTGCGCATCGCGGCGAGCAGCCGCGTCCGGTCCGCGTCCGGCACCCCGGCGAGCAGCGCCCGGACCTCGCCTGCGGACCGCTCGTCCAGCAGCGCGAACACCTCGCGGCCGCGCGGGGTGAGCCGGATGACCTGGCGGCGGGCGTCCTCCGCCGAACGCTCCCGCGTCACCAGGCCGTCGCTCTCGAACCGGGCGAGCATCCGGCTGAGGTAGCCGGCGTCCAGGCCCATGGCGCGGCGCAGGGCCAGCACCTCGCTCCGGTCCCGCTGCGCCAGCTCGAAGATGACGCGGGCCTCGGTGAGGGAGTAGGGGCTGTCGACCAGTCCCTCGCCCAGCACCCCGATCACGCCCGTGTAGAAGCGGTTGAACGCCCGGACCGTCGCGACGTCCTCCCTGGTGGGTTCCATCGGCCGCCTCCCGAGATGTTTGACTCAGTCAAACGATACGCCGGAAGGCGGGCGCGAGTCCACGCGGAGGGGCACGCGGAGGGGGAGGTCAGACTCCGGCTTCGGCGGGCTGCTTCCCGGACGCCTGCAGCGCCCGGGCGTCGCGGACGATCCGGCGCTCGACGAAGAACGTCATCAGCGGGACGATCCCGCCCAGCACGATGTGCACCATCCGGTTGAGGGGCCAGCCCGTGCGCCGCCACAGGTCATAGGCGGCCGCCAGGTAGACCATGTAGAAGAAGCCGTGGATCGGGGACACGATGCCCGCCATCTCGGGCATGTCGGTCGGACCGTACTTCAGCACCATGCCGATCACCAGCAGCACCAGCAGTGTGCCGACGAGCATGGCGAGGATCCGGTACCGGGTCACCGCGCCTTCCACAGTTCACACCTTTCTCCGGCCCGGTGGCCGATCGCGCGAGCCGGGCTCGTGCGGGGTCAGTCGCGCCGGCCGCTCTGGGCGTTGAGCCGCGCGAGGTAGCGGTTGTAGGCCGCCAGGGCGGGGTCCTCTTCCTCCTGCTGACGGATGATCTCCCGCTTCACCTTGGCCTCGGCGGGCTCCTCGATCACCTTGGGCGCCGGGGACTCCACGCCGTTGCGCTCGTCCCGGATCATCTTGACCCACATCACGACCACGAAGATCGCGAAGATCGGCCACTCGAAGGTGTAGGCCCAGCTGCGGTCGTTGCCGGCCTGGGCGCGGTCGTACTGCCACCAGCCGAAACCGAGGAACGCGGCGCACAGCACGATCGCCAGCGCATGCAGGCCGAGCCAACCGGGAGTGAGGAACCGTCGCACGTCAACGAGACTACCCCGCCCTTCCGGGAGCCGGTGCACACCCCCGTCACAGCGGCATCGCGGCCCGCCGCGGACGTCGCGCGGCCCTCCACCGGCGGCGCTTCGCCGCCGCTGCTCGGCTGATTGTCGGAAGGATCCTTTACCTTCCGACCCATGGCGACTACGGCACAGTCCTATACGTACACGCGTCCGTCCGGGATGGACGGCGGCCTGCTGGGGCTGTCGACCTCGGGCGGGACGACCGGCAGCGGGCCCCGGGCGCATCCGCACTTCTTCAGCGGCGTCCTCACGCAGGCCGCCCCGGCCGCGGCGGCGCTGATCGGGCTGGCCGACGTCGCGCAGACCCGCTACCACCAGCCGCGCCCGACCGGGTTCCGCGACCCGGTGGTCACCTGCAACGGCGACCGGCTGCGGCTGGAGTCGTTCTCCGCGTGCGGCGGCGTGTACGCGCGGCTGGACGTCCTGGAGGCCGCGATGGACGGCGAGGTGCACGAGCGCGGCACGACGAACGTGGACGTGAACGGCCCGCTGCGCGAGGCGCTCGCCCGCGTGGGCGGCTCCGACCCGCTGCACCTCGCGGTCGGCGAGGAGGAGCTGGCCGTCACGACCCTGGACGGCGCCGTGGTGGAGAAGAAGGTCCCGCTCCCCGACCGGTGGCTGCGCGGGTTCGCCGAGGTCCAGGTGATCACGGCCGGGTTCGACCCGCGCGCCGAGCTGACCGGGCACGACGCCGTCCGGTTCCTGCGGTCCCTGCGCGGCCGGAACCACATGTGGGCCGTGCCCGCCGGGCGGACCCTGCGGCTCGCGCCCCGCCCGGCACCGGGCGCGGTCTGCCTGGCGGGGGCGGACCGGCTGCGCACGATGCTCCCGCTGCTGCGCTTCGCCCGCGCGCTCCGCGCCTACGGGCCGTCGGTCACGACCGGGAGCGGCCCCACGGCGAGCGTGTGGGAGCTGGAGCTGCCCGGGATGCGCTACGTGCTGACGCTGTCCCCGGAACGGTCGCGCGGGTTCTCCGGCGAGGGCGCGGTGCTCGACGCCCTCGCGACGGACGAGGCGGCGGGCGACGCCGACCTCGTCGGCGCGCTCCTGGCGTTCGAGCCGCGCGTCGAGCCGGACCTGCTGGCCGAGCGTTCGGGGCTCCCGCTCGACCGGACGAAGGCGGCGCTCGTCCAGCTCGGGACGTCCGGCCGCGTCGGGTTCGACACCGCCGAGGCCGCGTTCTTCCACCGCGAGCTCCCGTACGACCCGTCCCGGGTGGCGGCGCTGAACCCGCGGCTGCGGTCGGCGCAGGCGCTGGTCGAGGACGGTTCCGTGCGGTTCACCGGCGACGGCGTCGCCGTGGTGACGACCGACGGCGGGGAGCGGCACGTCCGGTTCGACGGCGACGGCGACGCCGCGTCGTGCACGTGCCCGTGGTGGTACGACCACCGGGGCGAGCGGGGCCCGTGCAAGCACGTCCTCGCGGCCCGGATCGTCCGCCGCGGCGCGTCCGCCGAGGCCGTCCGATGACCGCGTGGGACGACGTCCGCGCGGCGATCGACGCCAAGGACCCGGGCCGGGTCATGGCGCTGGTGACGAAGCTCGACGACGCGGGCCGCCGCGAGGTCGCCGACGCGCTGCCGGGGCGGCTGCGGGAGCTGCGGGCGAAGGCGGAGTGGAACGTCCTGGAGCGCGGCTTCGTCGAGCCGCTGCTGCTGGCGGGCGCGGGCACGATCGGCGGGGCCGCCGCCGCGGCGAACTGGCTGTGCCGCCGGGAGCTGGAGATGTGGGCCTGGCGGCGGCGGCACACCGGATTCGACCGCGACCTGGCGAAGGTCACCGCCGCGCGCCCCGCCGAGTGGCGCGCCGACGTCGGCCGCCGCATCGCCGACCGCATCCGCGTCGCCGACGATCGCCGCGAGTCGCTGTGGCGGATGGCGGCGACGCTCACCCTGTCCGCCGGGGCCGAGGCGCCCGCGTCGGACGGCTTCGTCGTCGGCTGGACGGTCCTCGCCGACCCGTCCGGGCTGGCCGACGACCCGTTCCTCGACGCGCTCGTCCCCCGGCTGTTCGACGCGGACGGCGTGGGCGGCGCGCTCGCCGACGACGAGGCCCGCCTCCGCTGGGACCGGGACCGCAAGAGCACCTGGGCCGAGGCGCTCGCCGGGCTCGCCGCCGCCGGACGGCTCGACCGCGCCGCGCTGATCGACGGCTGCGTCAGCCGGTTCCTGCGCGGCGGTTCGCCCCACGATCTGCGCTTCTTCGTGCGGCTGCACGACCGGCTCGACCCGGCGGGCGACGAGGCCGCGGCGCGCGTCCGCGACCACGTCCGGCTGCTGCCGTCCGCCCCGTCCACCGTCGCCGACCTGGCGCTCCGGCAGGTCCGGCGGGCGGACGACCTCGGCCGGCTCGACGCCGGCCTGTTCGCCGAGGCCGCCGACGCGCTCGCCTTCCGCCCCGAGAAGAAGCTCGTGCGGACCGCCCTCGCCTGGCTGGACCGGACGGCCCGCAAGCGCGACCGCGCCGACGCGACGGTCCGCGCGATCACGGCCGTCTTCGTCGCCGAGGCCCTCGACCTGCGCGAACGCGCCGTGAAGATCGCGGTGAAGCATGCCGGACGGGTGGACGACGCGACCCGCGAGACCGTGCGGGACGCGGCCGCCGGCCTCCCCGCGGACCTCCGCGCCGCGATCGCCGCCGCCTACGGCGAGGTGGACGGGGGCGCCGAACCGGCGCCCGTCCCGTCCGGCCCGCCCCCGTTCGTCCCGCGCGCGCTGCCCGCCCCGATCGCCTCGCTCACCGAACTGGCCGAGGTGTTCGCGGCGCAGCGGTACACCATGTTCAGGTGGGTCGAGACGGAACGCTTCCTCGCGGGGCTCGTCGAGTTCGCGTTCGCCGATCCGTCCGGCACGAGGGAGGCGCTCCGGCCCCTCGCCGACTCCCTGCGCGGGGCCGACGGGGTGCTGCACCCGGCCACCGACGCCCGGCGCTTCTGGGCGGACCACGCCGTCCGTGCGCTGGTCGAGCCCGCCCCGGGCCTGATCACGAAGGTCCGCGACCAGCTGCGGCACGCGGCGCGGACGGGCGGCCCGCCGCTCCAGCGGTTCCTCATCCGCCGCAAGCACGAGCTGCCCGCCCTCGTCGGCCGCGTCCCGGCGCTGCTGGCGGCGCCGACCGAGGGCAGCGGCCACATCGCGCCGATGGCGCTCGTCGAACGCATCGAACGGTACGAGGCGGCCGGCGCGGACCCGGGCCGCGCCGATTTCGTCCAGGCCCTCCTGCGGCTCCCCCGCGACGAGGACACCGACGCCGCCGTCCGCGCGAAGCGCCTGACGTCCAAGGCCGGACGGACGCTCGCGCTCGCGCTGGCGGGCCCCGGCGGACTGCCCGACCCCACCGTCGAGTGCGGCCTGGTCGACGAACCGCTCCGCACCGGGACCGGGCGCCCCCTGAACCTGCCGCCGGTCGGCATGGTGACCGTGACCTCCACCCGTGACGTCCCGAGCGACCTCGCGGACCTGTGGGAGCACACCGCGAAGTTCACCTCCCGGCAGAACCCGGGAGGCACCGAATCGTGGCCCGCGCTGCTGCCGTCGCACCGCGAGGTCGCCGCCGCGCACGTCCTCCCCCACCAGATCGACGAGTACGAGTACGCGTCCGGCCAGGGCGCCACCGCCCTCGCGCTGGCCGCGGCGGACGGCCCGGCGGGCGCGGCCACGGCGACGGTCCTCGCCTACGCCCTCGGGCACAAGGACGCCCGCGAGCGCGCGGACGCGGTCGAGGCGTTCCTCGCCCTCAGCGCCCGCGGCGGCCTCCCGGCCGCCGAGACCGGCACCGCCGTCGGCGCGCTGACGCGCATCGACCGGCTCAAGCCGAACCGCGCCGTCCGGTCCCTGAGCGAGGCCGCCGACGCGGGCGCGCACGCCGACGTCTGGCGGGTGATCGCCGCCGCGCTGCCCGCACTGCTCCCCGAGCCCGGCACCCGCGCCCCGTCCGGTCTCCCCGACCTCGTCGCCCTCGGCACCCGCACCGCCGAGCTCGTCCGCGCCCGGGACGCCGTGCCGGGGCTGGCCGAGGCCGCCGCCCGCGGCGGCTCCAGCCGCCTCGTCGCCGAGGCCGCCCGCCTCCACCGCGTCCTCACCGGCCCCTGAACGCCCGGGTGCGGCCCGTCTCCCCGGACGGGCCGCACCCGGGCAAGAATCGGGGGGGTGGACGGCGGTCGCCGGAGTGGGCGTTCGGTGCAACGCGGGCGGGGCCGACGGGGTTGAATACCGGGAGGAAGGAGCGCACCGATGGAGGAAACCCTCGCGTTCGGCACGGTCGAGACCGTGCTCGGGCGCCTGCTCGTGGCCGTGAGCGAGACCGGCGTGGTCTCGCTGAACTTCCACGACACCCCCGGCGCGCGCGCCCGCACCGTCAAGGCGTCCGGGCTGCCCGTCGTGGACGACCCGGGCCGGACGGCACCCGCGCTCGAGGCCCTGCGGGCCTACTTCGCGGGCGGGCGCGAGACGTTCGGGCTGCCGATCGACTGGCGGCTGACGTCGGACGCGCACCGCGCGGTGCTCTCGACCCTGTACGAGGCGGTCCCGTACGGGACGGTCGTGACGTACGGGGAGCTGGGCGAGCGCAGCGGGACGGGCGTGCACGCGCAGGTCGTCGGGCAGGTGATGGGCGCGAACCCGATCCCGCTGATCGTGCCGTGCCACCGGGTGGTCGCGTCGAACGGGCTCGGCGGGTACAGCGGGGCGTGCGGCGTCGAGGGCAAGCGGTGGCTGCTCACGCTGGAGGGCGCGGTGCCCGCGACGCTCGACTGGGACATCGCCCGCGCGCCGTGATCAGTCCTCGTAGGAGACGCCGGTGAGCGACTCGGAGACCTGCCAGAGGCGGGCCGGGACGCCGGGCCGGGTGGCCTGCGGGGGCGTGACGACCTCGGTGGGGGCGCCGCGGTACTGCAGGATGCGGGGGCCGTAGCAGGCGCCGCCGCGCACGTCGGGGGACGTCGCGGCGTAGAGCAGGGGCAGGGCGCCGTCGCGGGCGGGCTGCGCGACGAGGGCGTTGCCGAGGCCCGTGACCCGTTCGAGGAGGCGGCTGCCCTGCATGCGGGGGCCGGTCTGCTGGAGGTTCGTGGCGGCGTAGCCGGGGTGCGCGGCGACGGCGGTCAGCTCGGGAACGCGCCGGTCGAGTTCGGCGGTGAAGGAGAGGTTCGCCAGCTTCGACTGCCCGTAGGCGGCCCACTTGCGGTAGCGGCGCTCCCCCTGGAGGTCCTTCCAGTTGAACCGGCCGCTCCAGGCCAGCCCGGACGTCACGTTCACGACGCGGGGGGACTTCGCGGCGCGGAGCGCGGGCAGGAGCAGCCCGGTGAGCGCGAAGTGGCCGAGGTGGTTGGTGCCGAACTGCATCTCGAAGCCGTCGGCGGTGGTGCGGTGCGGGAGCGCCATGACGCCGGCGTTGTTGACGAGGACGTCGAGGGGTTCGGGGTGGCGTTCGGCGAAGGCGCGGACGGACGACAGGTCGGCGAGGTCGAGGGAGCCGAGCGTGACGTCGGCGTCCGGGACGGCGGCGCGGATCCGGTCGTGGGCCGTCTGCCCGCGTTCGGCGCTGCGGCAGGCGAGGATGACGGACGCGCCGTGCCGCGCCAGCTGGAGGGCCGTGTGGTAGCCGAGGCCGCTGTTGGCCCCGGTCACGATCGCGCGGCGTCCGCTGAGGTCGCCGATGTCGTCCGCGGTCCAGCCTCGCATGGGAACCTCCAGGTCGCTTCGCGGGGAGCCCTCAAGCTAGACCGGCCGTCGAATGGCCGACAACCGGACGGCGGTGTGGTGCGATTCACATCGCCGCCCGGGTGCGCGGGTTCAGGCCGGAAGGGTGTTCTCGATGGCGGTGACGACCTCGTCCGATTCGGGCTCGACCTGCGGCGCGAAACGGGCGGAGACCGTGCCGTCGGGGGCGATGAGGAACTTCTCGAAATTCCACCGGATGTCGCCGGTGTGGCCCTCGGCGTCGGCGACGCCGACGAGGCCCCGGTAGAGGGGGTGGCGGTCGTCGCCGTTCACGTCGACCTTCTCGGTCAGCGGGAACGTGACGCCGTAGGTCGTCGAGCAGAACTCGGCGATCTCCTCGTGGGTGCCGGGCTCCTGGCCCATGAACTGGTTGCAGGGGACGCCGAGGACGGTGAAGCCGCGTTCGGCGAACCGCTCCTGCAGCCGTTCGAGGCCGGAGTACTGGGGGGTGAGGCCGCATTTGGAGGCGACGTTGACGACGAGCACGGCCTTGCCCCGGTACTGCGCGAGGTCCGCGGAGCCGCCCCGCAGACCCTCGATCTCTACGTCGAAGACAGACATGGGGCCGATCCTAGGAGATCGCCCCTCCCCGGCCGCCGGCCGGCCGGGGACGGCGTCACGGTGCCGGGGTCAGGGGGACAGGTCCAGGCCGTCCACGAACGACGAGAGGGAACCGCCGGCCCGGCCGAGCTGCGTGAAGATGTTGTTGACGAAGCCGGCCGCCTCGTTCGGTGAACTCAGGAGGTAGAAGATGACGAAAGCGATCGCCACATATTTCATGTTCTTCTTCATGAGCAACGCCGTCCCTGTCCTAGCGCCGTGACACAATGACCCGCTTTGATTGTGCCCAGGCGTGTCCGCCCGCAAAGCGCGATTTTACTGTGACGCGGCCGCCAGCGCTTGGTGGCCATGCGAAAGAGCCCCGTACCGCCCGAGGTACGGGGCCGAAGAAGAACCGGGGCGGCTTCCGTGGCCGCCGTATCAGCGGCCGACGGGTCGATGACCGCCGCTTCGACGGCCGCCGCGCGGAAGACTCAGCGTGCAAGACTCGGCGCGGAAAACTCGGCGCTGATGACGCGGCGCCGCGGAACCGCTCCCGGAGCCTCCGCCCGGGACGACCGCCCGGGGACGGCCGTCCGGGGCTACGCGGGGATCGCGCTCATGAAGGTCGACAGCGACTCCGCCGCGGTGCCGAGGCCGCTCAGGGCGTTGTTGACCATGCTCGCCGCCCCCTCGGGCCTGCTCACGACGTACCACGCCAAGAACGCGATGGACGCGATCTTCAGGTGCTTCTTGTTCACTTCAACCACCCTCTGAGGTCGGATGCCTACGCACAGTGATTCCCTAGGGTGGCCGAACGGAGATCAAGACGGGTAAAAGAGCCGGTCAAGCCCGCTTGGCGTGCTCGGTGAGGTACTCGATGTAGAAGGGGCGGAGGGCGTCGCCGAGCTCGCCCTCCCCCGCGTGCGTGAACTCCTCCAGCAGCGACAGCCCGTGCAGGATGTCGAACCTGGCGCGGTCGGTCTCGCCCACCGCGGCGGCCGCCGCGGGGATCGCGCGCAGCAGGTCCCACAGGAAGCCGACGTCGCGCTCGTCCTTGGCGACCCGCATCGCGCGGTCGTACAGCTCCTTGGACGTCAGCTGGTCCAGGTTCTCCTCGGGTGTCGCGTCCGGCATGTTCCGACTCTAACCCGCGGCCTTCTCCGCGACGCTCGCCGGGATCGGCTGGTCCTGCTTGAGCGCGTCGAACAGCGCGCTCGCCTTCTGCCGGTCCCAGGTGATGTAGGCCCCGGCGGACGCCGAGCTGCCCGACCCGCCGATCGGGACGGTCGTCATCACGCCGTCGCCGCCGCTGACGCCCTTCATCGCCCACATCATCCGGGCGAGGTCGTGGATGTGGTCGTCCTCGTCGACGAGGAAGTTGCTCGCGCCGTTCGTCGCGAGCGGGATGCTGCGGAACGGGTTGACGAGCGTGCCGGGGCTCGCCGCCTTCTTCATCAGCGCCCCGAAGAACTGCCGCTGCTTCTCGACGCGCTCCAGGTCGGCGCGGGCGTAGTTCCGGCTCCGGACGTAGCCGAGGGCCTGCGCGCCGTCGAGCGTCTGGCAGCCGGGCTTGAGGTCGAGACCGGCCTTGGGGTCCTTCATCGGCTCCTTGACGCAGATCTCGACGCCGCCGACGGCGTCCACGACGCCGACGAACCCGGCGAACCCGATCTCGGCGTAGTGGTCGATGCGGACGCCGGTGGCCTCCTCGACCGTCCGGACGAGCAGCTTGGGGCCGCCGAGGGCGAACGCGGCGTTCAGCTTGTTGCGCCCGTGCCCCTCGATCGGGACGTACGAGTCGCGCGGGAGGCTGACGAGCGACGTGCCGCCCTCGCCGTAGTGCAGCAGCATCATCGAGTCGGTGCGGCGCCCGGACGCCTTGCCGGTGGCCATCTTCGCGCGCTCTTCCCGCGACAGGCCCTCGCGGCTGTCCGACCCGACGATCAGCCAGTTCGTCCCGGGGGTGTCGGCGACGCGGCCGGCGTAGTCGACCAGGACGTCCTCGCGCTCGAGCTTGCCGTCGAGGTAGAAGTAGCCGCCGACGATCAGCAGCAGGACGAGGACCAGGAAGACGCTCAGCCCGCGCCCCCACCGGGGCCGGCGGCGCGGCGGGCGGCGCCGGGCCGGCGGCGGGCCGCCGCGACCGCCCGGGCCGCCGGGATCGCCCGGATACGGCCGGGAACCGGCGAGCTGGTCGCCGGCGTACGGGTCGTCGTAGGGATCGGCGTACGGGTCCCGGCGCGGAGCGCCGTACGCGTCCCCGTACGGATCCCGCCCGCGGCCCGCGTGGGGGTGTTCCGCTCCGGCGCCTTCGTACCCGCTGCGCGCCACGCGGCGGCCCTCCTCGCGTCGTCCCCGGCCTTCCGGCCAGCCGTCACTCATGCCGTAGACCTTAGACAAAACGGGGCGTCCCTCGCTTCCATCCCCCGCATGATTGTCCACAGCTCCAAATCACCATGTCGAGGGACACGGCGTCGCGATCAGGTCCACGTCCCGCACGGCGCACCCTGCCCCGCGGCGCGCGTCCCATGCCACCGGGTGCGACGGCCCGCTCACAGGTACGGGCCGTAGCCCGCGCCGCCGTCCCGCTCGGCGGGCGGCGCCTCCGGCAGGTCCTCGGGACGGAGCGTGCCCGCCTCGCCGGGCGGCAGCTCGCCCTCGACCGAGGTGATGCGGCGCGCCTGCCGGGAGATCGCGGCCTCCAGCAGGTTCCGGACGTACCGGGCGTTGCCGAACGTGTCGCCGCGCGGGTGCCCGGTGACGAGCCCGCGCAGCGCGTCCGTCGTCCCCGGCGCGAGGACGAACCCGTCCTCGGCCGCCATGAACTCGAAGATCGCGACGAGCTCGTCGTCGGAGTAGTCGGGGAAGTGCAGGAACTTCGGGAAGCGGGACTCCAGGCCCGGGTTGGCCTTGACGAACCGCTCCATCTCCGTCTTGTAGCCCGCGACGATGACCACGAGGTCGCCGCGGTGCTCCTCCATCAGCCGCAGCAGCTCGGCGATCGCCTCGTGCCCGAAGTCGCGCCGGTCGCCGCCCGCGTACGGGTCGGCGGGCGCCAGCGCGTACGCCTCGTCGACGAACAGCACGCCGCCGAGCGCCCGCTCGACCGCGGCGCGCACCCGCGGCGCCGTCTGCCCGATGTACTCGGCGACGAGGTCGGCGCGGGTCACCTCGACCAGGTGGCCGGACGACAGCAGCCCGAGCTGCGCGTAGACGGCGGCGACCAGCCGGGCGATGGTGGTCTTGGCGGTGCCGGGGTTCCCGGTGAAGACCATGTGCCGTGCCGGGGAGCCCGGCGCGATCTTGGCGTCCATGCGGAGCCGCCCGGCGCGGGCCTCGGCGACGAGCGCGGCGACCTCCCGCTTGGTCGCGTCGAGGCCGATGAGCCGCTCGATCTCGGCGAGCGGGTCGCCGGGGACGCCCTCGCGGCCGCGGGCGAGCGCGTCCGGGACGTCCTCGAGGAGGATCTCGTCGAGCGACTCGGTCTCGTCGACGACGCCGTCGGCGAGGACGCGGCGGCCCTGCAGGGCGACGGCCCGGTCGAGCAGGTTCACCATCGTGCGGGCGTTCGCGGACCCGGGGCCCTGCGGCGCGGCCTGCAGCAGCGCGCGGACCCGGTCCAGGACGCCGTCGGCGAGCGCGAACCCGGCGTCGGCGGCCTTCGCCGCGAACACCCGCACGAGCTCGTCCTCGGTGAAGCCCGGGAACCGGACCGTGCGGGGGAAGAACGCGGCGAGGTCGGAGTGCGCCTTCAGCAGCCCGTTCAGCTCGGCCTCCGGCCCGGTCAGCACCACCACGAGGTCGTCGGTGTGGGCCTGCACGCTGGCGATCAGGACGTCCAGCACCTCCCGGCCGCGCGCCGGGTCCCCGGACGAGACGAGCGCGTGCGCGTCGCGGACCAGCAGCACCCCGCCGAGCGCCTGCTCCACCGCCCGGCGGACGCGCAGGACGCTCTCGGTCGCGTACTCGCCGAGCAGGTCGGCCCGCTCGACCTCGGTGAGGTGCCCGGACGACAGGATGCCGCGGTCGGCGTAGATCCGGCCGAGGATCCGCGCGACCGTCGTCTTGCCGGTGCCGGGCCCGCCGGCGAACACCAGGTGCCGGGGCCGGGCGGCGGCCGCCATCCCGGCCTCGCGGCGCAGCCGGGCCGCCTCGGCCTCGGCGACGAGCGCCTCGACCTCCCGCTTCGCCGGCTCGATCCCGACGCACGCCGCCAGCTCGGCGAACGGGTCGCTCTGCGGCGGACGGCCAGGGATGAGCCGCTCGGGCAGGTCGTCCGCGGCGATCCGCGGCGCGCTCCCGGCGTCCTCCGCCGCCGCCCCGCGGAGGCGGGCGCGGGCCGCCCCGGCGGACCGTTCGGCGAGCTGCTCGGCGAGCCGGGCGCCGCGCAGGTTCAGCAGCGCCGGGGTGCGGGCGAGCCGCGCGCCCGCGGCCGCCGCGACGTCCGCCGGCACCGCGAACCCGCGCCGCGCGGCGGCCCGGGTGAACAGCTCGGCGAAGTCGTCCTCGGCGAAGTCGCGGGTGCGGGCGGTGTCGAACGCGCCGACCAGCGCCGGGTTCGCGTCGAACAGCCGCCGGTCGCCGCCGGGACGGCACAGCGCGACGACGTCCAGCGCGGGCGAGCGGGCCATGAGCCGCCGCAGCTCCTCGACGGCGGCGGCGCCGCACCGCTCGTGCGCGGCGAGCCGCTCCAGGTCGTCCACCACCAGCAGCATCCGGGCCTCGACGCAGTCGCGGACGCGGGCCTGCAACCACAGCACGGCGTCGCTGACGCCCAGCGACGCGAACACCTGGTCGGAGATCCACAGCGCCTCGCGGACGGCGCCGCCGACGGCCAGCCGCCGCTCCACCAGCTCGGCGGCGGTGCCCTTGCCGGTCCCGGCCGGTCCGGTGATCAGCAGCCGGACGGGCCGCTCCCCCGCGAGCCGCGCCGCGACGGCGTCCGCGACGGCCCGCGCGAGTTCCGGCTGCCCGACGAGGTCGTCGTCCGGCGGGCGCTCGTCCGTCGCCGCCGCGGGCTCGCCGCCGGACGCCTCCTCGCCCGTCGCGTCCTCGGCCGTCGCGCGGCGGGCGCCCGGGAACAGCGCGTCGCCCAGCGGGTTGGCGACGCGGCGCGCGGTGAACAGCCGCCGCACGTCCGCCTGGAACGCGCGGACGGGGACGCGGTCGCGCGGGGCGACCGGCGCGCCCGGCAGGCCCTGCACGGCGCCGGTGATCCGGACGGCCATGTCGAGCCACGCGCGGGCGGCGTCGGCCTCGCCCGCGACGAGGGCGAGCGCGAGCCGGTCGCGCACGTCGTGCCGCCACGGGTCGACGGCGAAGTCGGCGCGGAGCGCGCGCATCCGGTCCTGGATGTTCGCGTGCCGGTCGGTGCCGAGGGTCACGGCCAGCTCGGCGGGCGCGGCCGCGGCGTCGGCGGCGAGCAGCAGCCGGGCGAGCGCGTCGTCCGCGGGCTCCCCGGCCCCGAGGGCGGCGAGGAGCCGCCCGTGCGCGGCGTCGAACCCGTCGCAGGCCCAGCCGAGGTAGGCGACGGGCCCGGCCAGCTCGGGCAGGACGGCCAGCTCCTCGTCCGTCGGTTCGGCGCCCCAGGCGTCCTCCAGCAGCGGCTTCGGGACGGTCAGGTCGCACTCGTGCAGGACGGGGTCCGCGGCGCGCCGCTCGAAGATCCCGATGAGCGCGCGGCGGCGCCGCTCGACGGGCTCGAGCCCCTCGAACACGTCCAGGCCCGTCCGCGCGAGGTCCAGCATGAGGGCGCGCAGGGCCGGGTCGTCCCCGGCGGGTTCGGCCAGCCACAGGCCCGGCGGCCGCCACCGCCCGGCCTGGGAGAACCAGGCGAGGGGGTCGCGGACGCTGGGCTCGGGCGCGGCCATGAAGTCCGCCAGCACCTCGTAGTCGACGTCGCCGCGGGAGCCGCCGCGCAGCGCCGCCGCGCCCAGCAGGAAGGTCAGCAGCGACCACAGTTCGGCCCCGGCGGCGGTGGTGCCCTCGTTGTAGAAGTCGCCGTGGCGGCGCGGCAGCTCCACGACGCGCGGGTCGTCGTTGAACGCGACGGCCCGTTCGCGCAGCTCGTCGTACAGCCCGTCCGGGACGCGCCAGGGCCCGTGCGCGTACACGTCGAGCACGGGCTCCTCGGTGAGCAGCACTTCGAGATGGTCCGGCAGCCGGGGGGAACTCACCTGTGGGTCCTTCTCCTACGCGAGGGGGCGGCACGTCTGGTGAGCACCCTATGACCCCGGTGACGCCCGACACACCCGCCCGCGACATGCCCGGTCCGCGCGGACTGGTGCGAGAATTTGTCATGTGTAAAGTAAATGTCGGCATCGAACCGAAGGAGGAGGGACCGCGTGCGACCGCTCGAAGTCACCGCCCGCACCGAGAACGGGCGCGCCGTCGTCCGGTTGTGCGGCGAGCTGGACATCGCCACCGCCGACACGCTGCGCCGCGGCCTGCGCGACGCGCGGCGCGACCACGGCGACGATCTCGTCCTCGACCTCAGCGACCTCGAGTTCATGGACTCGGGCGGCCTGTCGGTCATCGTGGCCTGCTACAAGGCGGCGGCCGCCGCCGGCGGCGGCGTGACGCTGGCCGCGCCGCGGCCGGTGATCCGCCGCGCGCTGGAGATCACCGGCCTGCACCGCCGGATGCCCGTCCACGGCACGCTGCGCGAGGCCCTCGCCGGGACGCCGGACGGCGACGGCGCTCCGAACACCCGGAGCGCCGCCCACGCCGATCCGGCCTGAGCCGTCAGAGCGGCAGCGGCGTGGGCCGCTTGGGATCGCGGCCGTCCCCGGACGACCGTCCGGTCACCCGCCGGCCGATCCACGGCAGGAGGTAGGCGCGCGCCCAGTGCAGGTCCTCGCGCCGGGACGTGAGCCAGTCGGCCCCCTCGAACGGCGGCCAGGGCTCGCGCCAGTCGCCCTCCACCGGCAGCCCGATCACCTCCGCGACGCGCAGCGCCATGCGGCGATGCCCCTCCGGCGACAGGTGCAGCCGGTCCTCGAACCACGCCCGGGGGTCGTCGAACACCCGCAGCGACCACAGGTCGACGACCGTGCACCCGCGCCGGTCGGCGATGGCCCGCAGGTGCATGTTGTAGGTGGCGCCCTTCCCCCGGATGCGCCGCCCGTTGCGCAGCCCGCGCGGGTCGAACCCCGTGAAGACCACCACACGCGAACCGGTGGCGCGCAGCCGCCGCACGGCGTCGTCGAACACCACCGCGAGCGCGTCCGGGTCGGCGCCGGGCCGCAGGATGTCGTTGCCGCCCGCGCAGAAGGTCACGAGGTCGGGGTCCATCTCGACGGCTAGCGGGACCTGGTCGTCGACGATCTGGCGCACCAGCTTGCCGCGCACCGCGAGGTTGGCGTACCGCAGCCCCGGATTCCGCGCGGCGATGTGCTCGGCGAGCCGGTCCGCCCAGCCGCGGAACCGGTCGTCCTCGCCGGGGTAGGGGTCGTTCAGTCCTTCGGTGAAGCTGTCCCCGAGGGCGACGTACGTGCGGATCCCGCCCGCCGCCCCCGACGCTGAATCATGTTCGATCACGTCGAACAATGATGCATCGTACACACGACCTACGCGACCGTAGGAACCCCCGATGTGAACGAACAAACACGACCGCCCACAACCACGGAGTCACCCCGAGCCCGACCAACGACACCCGACCGCGTGTCCCACCCCACGACGAACTTCCGGGGGGCGAACCCCCGAACAAACCAAGCCAACCGCCCACAGCCACGCATCACGCTTCGCGCGGCCGGAGGCGCCCCGGCGCCGGAGGTCGCGCGAAGCGACGGGGACGGCGACCGCAGCGTGCGTACGACAGACGCACGGAACCGGTGGCCTTGCAACAGCACGCGAGGATCGCCGTCCCCGCGGCGGGGGTTCCAGGGGGTCGCCCCCCTGGGAAATCACGCCCCCCTGGGAAATCACGTCCAGCTGGGGGAGGACGTGCCGAGGGGGCCGGCCGGCGGCGCGGGCGGGGCGGGCGGGGCGGCGGGCTGCGCGTGGGCGCCGGCCGTGGCGTGCACCGTCATCGCGTGCTGCACCAGCGTGATCAGCACCTGCTTGGTGGACTCGCGGCTGCGCGCGTCGCACTGCACGATCGGGACGTGCGCGCTGATCGACAGGGCGTCGCGGATGTCCTCGATCGCGTACTGGAACTCCCCGTGGAACCCGTTGACGCCGACGACGAACGGCAGCCCGAGCTCCTCGAAGTAGTCCACGGCGGCGAAGCAGTCCTCGAGCCGGCGGGTGTCGACGAGCACCACCGCGCCGATGGCGCCGCGCACCAGGTCGTCCCACATGAACCAGAACCGGTGCTGCCCGGGGGTGCCGAACAGGTACAGGATCAGCTCGCTGTCGAGCGACACGCGGCCGAAGTCCATCGCGACGGTCGTGGTGGTCTTGTCCGGGACGGCCGACAGGTCGTCGACGTCCGCGGACGCGGCCGTCATCACCGCCTCCGTGGTGAGCGGCATGATCTCCGAGACCGAGCCCACGAAGGTCGTCTTGCCGACGCCGAACCCGCCGCCGACGACGATCTTGACCGAGGTCAGCTCGGCCTCGCCGGCGGGCGGGCCGGGGACCTGGTCAGAGCTTCCGAAGGCCACTGAGCACCCTTTCTAGCAGGCGGATGTCCGGCTGACCGCCGGCGGTGGTGGAGGGCTGCGACTGGTGCAGGCGCAGCAGGCCCTCGACGGCCATGTCGGCGACCAGGACGCGCGCCACCCCGAGCGGGATGCGCAGCAGCGCCGACACCTCGGCCACCGAACGCGCCTGCCGGCACAGGTCCATGATCGCCCGGTACTCCGGGGTCAGCACGGCCACGTCCCGGGGCGGGTAGGGGGCGGCGGTGACCAGGGCCTCGATGGCCAGGTCGTACCGCGGCTTCGTCCGCCCGCCGGTGACGGCGTACGGGCGCACCAGTGAGCTGGACTCGCCGTCGTCCTCCTGCGCGGGCGCCCGCCCCGGCATCGGACGCGGCGGCCGGGGCTCGCCCGGCCAGCCGCCGGGGCCGCCGGGGCCGCCTCCGTAGGGACTGCCTCGATCCATGTCGCTGACCTCCGTCAGAGTCAGTCAGGGTCAGTAGCGGGCGGGCCCGGCGCCCATCTCGGTCACGGACGGCCCGTGCGGCTCGGCCTGCCCGCGCAGCGCCGGGCTCAGCACGCGGCCGACCCGCTCCACCAGGAGCGTCATCTCGTACGCGACCAGGCCGAGGTCGCAGTCGGGGGCCGCGAGCACGGCGAACACCGATCCGTTGGTGATCGACATGACGAACAGCAGCCCGCGGTCCATCTCCACGACCGTCTGGTTCACGCCGCCCGCGTCGAAGATCTTCGCGGCGCCCTGCGTGAGGCTCATCAGGCCGGACGCGATCGCCGAGAGCTGGTCCGCGCGCTCCGGCGGGAAGCCCGCCGAGTACGCCATCGGCAGGCCGTCCGAGGAGACAACGACGGCGTGCGCGACCTTCGGGACACGGTCCGCGAAGTTCGTCACCAACCAGTTGAGATCCTGCCCGCTCACCGAGCGCCTCCTGTCTCGCCGTCGTCCTGTGACGGCGCCTCACCTGACGTGCCTCCGCCGCGAGTTTCGGTGCGGCCCCGATTGACGCCGCGCTGCAGGCTCGCGAAGCGGTTGCGTACGACGTCGGCCGACTGGCCGAGTCCCTGCTGCTCCTCCGGCCGGCCCTGCGCCGGAGCGTCCTGGACGGGCGCGCCCTGGGCGGCGCCCGGCTGCTGCGGCGGACGGCCCGCGGTCGGGTCCGCCGTCGGCACGGTGGGCGGCTGGAGCGTCCCGCCCGGTTTGCCGACGGCGCCCGGCACCCTGTTCTTGCCGGGCACCCGCTTGGGCAGCCCGACCGCCGTGCGCTTTTCCGCCACGGGCTCGCGGGCGGCCTCGGCGGCGCGGAACCCCGCGTCCGCCGGGGACTCCCAGCCCTTCACCGGATCCTCGTTCACCATCTCCCCCGACCTGCGCTGGAACCATTCCGACTGCATCGCGTCGAAGATCGGTGAGCGCTCGGGGACCCGCGGCGGCCCGGCGGGGGGCTGCGGCGGCGCGGGCGGGGACGGTCGCGGTCCCGGCGCGCTCTGCGGCGGCGCGGCGGGGGCCTGCGCCGGACGGTCGAACATCGACGGTTCGGGTGCGGGCCGCTCGGGGACGGCGTCCTCGGCCGCGCGCGGGCCGGGGCGGCCCTGCGGCGCCGGGGCGTCCGGCCGTGCGGGCTCCGCCGGGGCGCGGTCGGCGGGCTCGCCCCACGCGGTGTCGCCGGGGGCGCCCCAGCCGCTCTCGGCCCGGGCGGGTTCGCCGCCGTGCGCCGCGCCGTTCAGGGAGCCGTCGGCGATCGTGGCGTCCGCCGGTCCGCCGAACGGCTCGCCGTACTGGTCGCCGAGCTGGTCGAGCGGGCCCGTCTCCCAGGGGATGTGCCGCGCCGACCGGGGTTCGGGCACCATCGGCTGCGCCTCGGGGACGACCGGCTCGGGGCCGCCCGGACGGCCGCCGGCGTCGTCGCGTCCCGGCTCGTCGGGCCGCTGCTCGAAGGGCCGGTCGAAGGGCTGCTCGGCGGGCTGCTCCGCCGGCCGCTCGCCGCGCGGCTCGAACAGGCCGTTGCCGCCGTCGTCGCCGGCGGGACGTCCCGGCAGCTGGGCGCCCGGCCGCCGGACCGGCAGCTCGCCGGGGCGCCGCGGCGGCTCCTGGTCGTCCGGGCGCCACTCCTCGGTGGGCCGCTCGGACGGGTGCCGGGACGCGGGCTCGTCCGCGGGGACGCGCGGGAGCGGGCCGGTGCCGGGCCGGGCGGCGTGCGCGCCGGTCCCGCCCACGGGACCGAACGGCCCGGAGTCGTTCATCGTCGGCTGGGGGCCGGTGGCGCCGCGCAGCGGGCGCAGCGGGCCGGTGCCGCCGACCATCGGGTGCGAGCCGCTGCCGGCGGGGCCGCCCAGGCCGAGCGCGGGGGTGCCGCCCGTGCCGGGCCCCTCCTGCTGGAAGGCGCCGGTGGCGCCGACGGCGGGCGCCTCGGCGGGCGCGGTGAGGGTGGCCAGCGGGCCCTGCTCGGCGGCCTCCCGGCCGGGCAGGCCGCGGGCGCCGATGCCGCCGGACTCGCCGGGGCTGATGACGGCGTCCGGCAGGACGACGAACGCGGTGAGGCCGCCGCCCTGCGCGGCGCGCAGCTCGACGCGGATGCCGTGCCGGACGGCGAGGCGGCCGACCACGAACAGGCCCATGCGGCGCGCGGCGCCGAAGTCGATGACGGGCGGGTTCGCCAGCCGCCAGTTGGCCTGCTCCAGCTCCTCGGGCGACATGCCGACGCCGTTGTCGGTGATCTGCAGCATCGAGCCGCCGCCGCTGAGCAGCTGCCCCGACACCGTCACCTTGGTGTGCTCGGACGAGAAGGTCGTCGCGTTCTCGATGAGCTCGGCCAGCAGGTGGACGAGGTCGTTGACGGCGGGTCCGGCGACGGTCATGTCGCCCTGGACGCGCAGCGAGACCCGCTCGTACTGCTCGACCTCCGACAGCGAGGCGCGGACGACGTCGATGAGCGGGACGGGCTTGCGCCACCGGCGGACCTGCTCCTGCCCGCCGAGGACCAGCAGGTTCTCGTTGTTGCGGCGCATGCGGGTGGCGAGGTGGTCGAGCCGGAACAGGTTGCCGAGCTGCTCCTCGTCCCGCTCGCTCTGCTCCAGTTCCTCGATGAGGCGGAGCTGGCGCTCGATGAGCGACTGGCTGCGGCGTGAAAGGTTGACGAACATCGCGTTGATGTTGCCTCGCAGGACGGCCTCGTCGGCCGCCAGCCGGACCGCCTCGCGGTGGACCTCGTCGAACGCGCGCGCGACCTGGCCGATCTCGTCGCGGGAGTCGACGTCGATCGGTTCGACCTCGATCCCGCCGGCCGCGGCCTCCGGGTCGCGGAGCCGCTCGACCAGGCCGGGCAGCCGGGTGCCGGCGACTTCCAGCGCGCCCGTCTGCAGGCGGCGCAGCGGGAGGACCAGCGAGCGGGCGACGATGAGGACGAGCGCGACGACGATCGCGAGGACGAGGAACAGCAGCACCGCGTCGCGGACCGCGTCCATCTGCGCGCCGGACCGGGCGGCGTCGGCGTCCTCCGCCAGGTCGGCGGCGATGTTCTGCTCGACCGTCCGCAGCCGGTCCACCCGCGCGGACGAGTCGCTCACCCAGTCCTTGGCGGCGTTCGCGCTGAACTTCACCAACAGGTTCGTGGTGGCGTCGGCGCGCGCCAGCACCAGGATCCGGGTGTACTCGGCCTGGTCGAGCTCGGGGCCGGTGACGGTGTCGTCGTAGAGCCGGAGCTGCACGGTCGTGGCGGTGCTGCGGAAGGAGCCGACGCTGGCGTTCAGCTCGGCGCGGGCGTCCTCGACACGGCTGCGCTCCAGCGGCTCGAACCGCTGCTGCCACATGGCGGCGGCGATGAGCGACCGCTCGCGGGACGCGGCGTCCTTGGCGTGCGCGAGGTCGGACAGGGCCAGGGCGCTCTGCGCGATCTCGGGGGTCGGGGCCGTCTGCGAGACGACCTGGTGGAAGTCGCTGAACGCGGAGACGAAGTCGCTGTACCGGTCGATGACGACGCCGGGCGCGAGGCTGCCCGACACCTTGCGCAGCGCGCTCAGGTCGTCGACGCGGTTGAGGACGTTCGTGACGGCGAGGTCGAGCGACTGCGAGCCGGTCTCGACGTCCTGCGCGACGTCCCGCACCTTGCGCGCGGCGGTGTCCACGGCGTCCTGCTGGGCCTTGAGCTCCTCCGGGTTGACGGCGTTGGCGCCGCCGGCGGCCGCGCGGGCCGTCATGTCCCGCTCGCCCTCGACTTCGTGGGTGAGCGCAGTCAACTCCTTACCGAGCGTGGCCAACCGGCCGGTGCGCTCGTAGGCGTCGGCGTTCTCGATCGACTCCGAGACGCGGAGTCCGGCGACGAGCGCGACCGCGACCGTGGGGACCACGATGAGGGCCAGCAGACGCGTCCGCACGCGCCAGTTGCGCAGCCGGAACCGCCCGCCCAGGAAGCCTCTCTTCGGAACGTCTTCGCTGGCAGACGGGCGTTGCTCGGGGGACTGCGGGGCCCCTTCGGCCCCTTCGGCTTTCCGCACTGCCCTCCGCTACCTCTCACTGGGTTGACCGCTCGCGGCGCACGGTGACCTGAATGAGATTCGGGTCGTGTCGCCCACCCGCTCCGCTGCGGACGAGCGCGGAACATTGCAACACAGAGCGACCATCATGGCCAACCCGAATGATCACACAAGTCCGGACTTGTGATGCAGGAGATATCAATGTCACAGCTTGTTTACGCATCTTCACATAAGTCCACGTAAACCTGACATCTCACCCCCAGCGTGTCTACGGTGCGCTACGCTCCCCGCTCGTTGAAAGATCAGCTTTCAGCCCAGCTCATCAAGCTTCCCCCGCATACGGAGCGTTGCGCATGCCAGTCACACACCGTCGCGCGGTCCTCGCCGGCGCGCTCGCCATCGCCGTCGGCCTCACCGGCGCCGCCTGTGGCGGCGAGGACGAGACCGCCTCCGCCAACGGCCTGGAGACCTCCAGGATCACGCTCGGCACGATGACCGTCGCCGACACCGCGCCGGTTCAGCTCGCCATGGAGAAGGGGCTGTTCGAGGCCGAGGGCCTGGAGGTCAAGCTCCAGACCCTCCAGGGCGGCGCCGAGGCCATTCCGAAGCTGAAGAGCGGCGCCCTCGACATCAGCTTCGGCAACTACGTCTCCCTGGTCACCGCATCGGTCAAGGACCCCGGATTCAAGCCCCGGATCGTCGCCGAGGGCTTCCAGAGCGGTCCGAAGACCCACACGCTGATGGTGCGCAAGGACTCCCCGTATCACTCGATCGAGGACCTCAAGGGCAAGAAGATCGGGGTCAACACCAAGCAGAACATCAGCACGCTGATGATCCAGGCGGCCGGGCAGCCGAAGGGCGTGACCTTCAGCGAGGACGACTTCGTCGAGGTGCCGCCGCCGAACATGGAGCAGGCGCTCAAGTCCAAGAGCGTCGACGCCGTCCAGGCCATCGAGCCGTTCGGCACCCAGATGCAGCAGTCGATCGGCGCGCGCATGGTCACGGACCTGTCGAGCGGCCCGACCGCCGACTTCCCGATCGCCGGTTACGCCTCCACGGAGAAGTTCGTGAAGGAGAACCCGAAGACCGTCGCCGCGTTCCAGCGCGCGCTGCAGAAGGCCGCGGGACAGTGCGCCGACCGTAAGGTCGTCCAGGACACCCTGCCGAAGTACGCCAAGATCGACGCCGAGGTCGCCGCGACGATGAGCTACGGCACCTACACCAGCACCCTGAGCGCCGAGCGCCTCCAGCGCGTCCCGGACGTCATGCAGCAGTTCGGCTACATCGACAAGAAGCTCGACATCAAGACCCTCATCGCACAGGTTTCATGAACTCTCGTTTCATGAACATTCGCCGAATCGCGCTGGGCGCGGCCGGCGGTGTCGGGGTGCTCGCGGTTCTGGAGGGCGTCAGCCGTGCCGGCCTCCTGGACCGCGACGCCCTGCCCCCGATGACGACCGTCCTGTCGGAGGCCGCCAAGCTCGCCGTCGACGAGGAGTTCCTCGTCGACGTCGGCGCCTCCCTGCAGGCGTGGCTCGGCGGGCTCGCGCTCGCGGTCCTGGTGGCGGTCCCGCTGGGCGTGCTGCTCGGCTCGGTCCCGCTGCTCGACACCGCGTCGCGGGCCCTGGTCGAGCTGCTCCGTCCGATTCCCTCGGTCGCGCTCATCCCGCTCGCCATCATCCTGTTCGCCGAGCCGCTGCAGATGAAGATGTCGCTCGTCTTCTACGCGTGCCTCTGGCCGATCCTCATCAACACGCTCTACGCGCTCCGCGACGTCGACCCCGTGGCGAAGGAGAGCCTCCGCAGCTTCGGCTTCGGCACCCTGTCGGTGCTGTGGCGGGTGTCCCTGCCGAGCGCCGCGCCGTTCATCGTCACCGGCGTCCGGATCGCCGCGTCCGTCGCCCTCATCGTCGTGATCAGCACCGAGCTGTTCGCCGGCGGCTGGGACGGCATCGGCATCTACCTCTCCGACACCCAGTCGGGCGGCGGCCGCACCGACCTGCTGCTCGCCGGCGCGTTCTGGGCGGGCCTGCTCGGCCTGCTGGCCAACGGCCTGCTGCTGCTCTTCGAGCGGATCGCGTTCCGCTGGAACACCGCGCGGGTGGAGGGGGTCTCGTGAAGGCGCTGAAACTGGGACGCGGAGTCCTCGCGCGCCTGTGGCTCGTCGCCGCCGCGGTCGTGCTGTGGGAACTCGTCACCCGCGCGGTGAACGAGACCTACTTCCCCCCGCCCACGGAGATCGTCCGTACGCTCAAGGACATCTGGTTCTCCGGGCCCGCGTCGCGCCTGTTCCTCTCCGAAGACGCGCTGGAGGACTTCGCCAGCAGCCTGAAGAACCTGTTCATCGGCTGGGCCGCCGCCGGCCTCATCGGCGTGGTGATCGGCGCCGCCATCGGACGGTCCCGCGTCCTGTTCGACATGTTCGACCCGGTGCTGCAGCTCCTGCGGGCGGTCCCGCCGCCCACGCTGCTGCCGTTCTTCATCCTGGTGTTCTCGATCAGCGACACCATGCGGATCGTGACGATCGCGTTCGGCGTGATCTGGCCGGTGCTGCTGAACACCTCCGACGGCGTCCGCTCCGTGGACGCCCTTCAGCTGGAGACCGCGCGGGTCTTCAACGTCTCCCGGTTCCGCCGGATGACGACGATCATCCTCCCGGCGGCCGCGCCGAAGATCTTCGCGGGCCTGCGGGTCGCGCTGTCGTTCGCGCTGATCCTGATGGTGCTGTCCGAGCTGATGGGGAGCACCGTCGGCATCGGGACCGAGCTGCTGGACGCGCAGCGCCAGTTCGAGCTGCCGCGGATGTGGGCCGGCATCGTCATGCTCGGCATCCTCGGGTTCCTGTTCAACGCCGTCTTCATGCTGCTGGAGCGGCGGCTGCTGTCCTGGCACGCCGGCGCCAAGAGGCTCGCGACCTGACGATGTTCCACGTAACGCACACACAGAAAAGGCGGCCGCGATGCTAGAGATCAACGGCCTCACGCACTCCTACGGAGACGGGTTCACCGCTCTCGACTCCCTCGACCTCACGGTCGCGGACGGCGAGCTGCTCAGCATCGTCGGCCCGTCCGGCTGCGGCAAGTCGACCCTGCTGCGCTGCATCGCGGGGCTGATCCGCCCGACCGGTGGGAAGCTCGAGCTGAACGGCAGGCCGATCGACGGCGTGCCGGACGACCTGGCGGTCGTCTTCCAGGACTACAGCCGCTCGCTGTTCCCCTGGCTGACCGTCCGCGACAACGTGGCGCTGCCGCTGCGGCGCCGCGGCAAGTCCCGCGCCGACCGGCGCGCCGCCGCGCAGGAGGCCCTCGAGTCGGTCGGCCTCCCGGACGCGGGCAAGAAGTACCCGTGGCAGCTGTCGGGCGGCATGCAGCAGCGCGTGTCGATCGCCCGCGCGCTCGCCTACCGCCCGTCCCTGCTGCTGATGGACGAGCCGTTCGGCTCGGTCGACGCGCAGACGCGGGAGGACCTGGAGGACCTCGTCCTGAAGGTCCACCGGGACGAGAAGATGACGATCCTGCTCGTCACGCACGACATCGACGAGAGCGTCTACGTCGGCGACCGCGTCGTCGTCCTCAACCGGTCCCCCGCCCGCGTGCACGCCGACCTGCGGGTCGACCTGCCAACCGAGCGCGACCAGATCGAGACCCGCGGGCTGCCCGAGTTCATCCGCCTCAGGGCCGAGGTGGGCCGGCTGGTGCGCGGCGGCGCCAAGGTCGCCGGCGCCGCTCCCGCCAAGGGCATGGGCGCCGACACCGCGGGCGACGGCCCGGTCCGCAAGGGCGACGCCGGCAAGACCGAGCCGTCCGGCACGGCGAAGTCCGACGTCAAGAAGACCGACGTCAAGAAGACCGGCGTCGCGAAGACCGACGTCAAGAAGACCGTCGACGCGAAGACCGACGTCAAGAAGACCGTCGACGCGAAGGCGGACGCCGAGAAGTCCGAGGTCGCGAAGGCGGAGGACAAGAAGGTCGACACCGCGAAGACCGACGCCGAGAAGGCCGAGGCCACGAAGACCGACGCCGCGCCCGCGGGGGCGGCGGAGGAGCGGGACGACGCGAAGGCGAAGAGCGGCGGGTCCGTCGCCAAGGCCGCCGCGAAGAGGACCGGCAAGGACGCCGGCTAGCCCGCGCGCGGCACCGCCGCGACGTCCGCCGAGGATTCCGCCGAGGATTCCGCCGGGACGAACGTGCCCGCCGGCAATGGGGCCGGCGGGAGAACGCCCGGCGGACCGAGGGCGAAGAACGAGCCGGAATCGGACAACGGGCCGAATCCGGATGCCGATTCGGAGATCATGGCGAGGGCGGGCCGGACGCGACGTCCGGTTCGCGGGCCGGGTCCCACGGCGATCCGGCCGGCCAAGGGCCGCCGCCGACAGGGCGGCGATGACACGACCCGGGGGCGGGGCCGCCCACCGACGGTCCCGCCGCTCCCGGGGACCAACGAAGGGCGATTCATGCGCGTACTCATCGTGGGGGCCGGGATCGGCGGGCTCACCACCGCGTTGAGCCTGCACGAGGCGGGGGCGGAACCCGTCATCGTCGACGCCGCGCGGGAGCTGCGCCCGCTCGGCGTCGGCATCAACCTGCTGCCGCACGCCGTCCGGGAGCTGACCGAGCTCGGCCTGGGCGACGACCTCGCCGAGATCGGCATCCCCACCGCCGAGATGGTGCACTTCGACCGGTACGGCGGCCGCATCTGGGGCGAGCCGCGCGGGCGCGACCTCGGCTACAACTGGCCGCAGTACTCGATCCACCGCGGCGAGCTGCAGATGGCCCTGCTCGACGCGGTCCGCAAGCGGCTCGGCGACGGCGCCGTCCGCACCGGCACCGTCTTCGAGGACTTCGAGCAGGACGGCTCCGCGGTGCGGGCCCGGCTGCGCGACCGGGCGTCCGGCGAGGCCGGCACCGAGGAGGCCGACGTGCTCGTCGGCGCCGACGGGCTGCACTCGGCCGTCCGCGCCCGGCTGTACCCGGACGAGCGCGCGCCGCTGTGGAACGGGATCCGGATGTGGCGCGGCGTCGCCGAGGGCGAGCCGTTCCTCACCGGCCGGACCCTCGCGGTCGCGGGCAGCAACGCCACCGCGAAGCTCGTCGTCTACCCGATCTCCCGGCGCGCCGAGCGCCGCGGGAAGGCGCTGCTGAACTGGGTGGCCGAGGTGAAGCTGGCCGACGACCGGCTGGACCGGACCGCCGACTGGAACCGGACGGGCCGGCTCGAGGACGTCCTGCCGCACTTCGCCGACTGGACGTTCGACTGGCTGGACGTCCCCGCGATGCTGCGCGCCACGGACGAGATCCTCGAGTACCCGATGGTCGACCGCGAGCCGCTCGGGCGCTGGACGTTCGGCCGCGTCACCCTGCTCGGCGACGCCGCGCACCCGATGTACCCGATCGGGTCGAACGGCGGTTCGCAGGCCGTCCTGGACGCGCGGGTCCTCGCGCACGAGCTGGCCGCCGCGGGCCCCCTCGACGGCCTGCTCGCCTACGAGCGGGAGCGCCGCGAGAGCGTCAACTCGATCGTGCTGGCCTGCCGGGACATGCCCGCCGACCGGGTGCTGCACACGGTCAGCGAGCGCGCCCCGGAGGGGTTCACCGCGATCGAGGAGGTGCTCGCGCCGGAGGAGCTCAAGACGATCACCAGCGCGTACCGGCAGACGTCGTTCTCCGACGTGGACGCGCTGAACTCGCGCCCGTCCTACACGGCGGCGCGCTGACCCGGCCGCCGGCCGCGGGTCATTTCGCCTCGGAGTAGCGGTCCACGACCGCGATCTCCATCGGGAACACGACGGGCGTGCCGCCGAACAGCAGGCGGCGCGCCTCGTCCGCCGCCGCCCGCACCGCGTCCGCGACGTCCCCCGCCAGGTCCGCGGGCGCGTGCACGATCACCTCGTCGTGCTGGAAGAACACCAGCCGCGGCGGCCCGAGCCCGGTCAGCCGGCGGCGCAGCGCGCCGAGCAGCGCCAGCGCCCAGTCGGCGGTCGCCTGCACCACGAAGTTGCGGGTGAACCTGCCCCGGCTGCGCAGCTCCCGCGCGCCGCCGTCGTCCGAGGTCAGCGCCCGCCAGCCTGCGGACGGCGGCGGGCACGTCCGGCCGAGCAGGGACCGGACGAGCGCGCCCCGCTCGCCCGCGCGGGCGGCCGCCTCGACGTACCCGAACGCGTCGGGGAAGCGTTTCTTCAGCACCCCGAGCAGCTGCACGGCCTCGCCCGTCCCGCCGCCGTACATCGCCGACAGCAGCGCCAGCTTCGCCTTGTCCCGGGCGCTCAGCTCGGGGCCGGCGGTGAACGACTCGGCGAGCGCGGCGTACAGGTCGCCGTGGGCGGCGGCGTCGGCGAACGCCCGGTCGCCGGCGAGGGCGGCGAGGACGCGCGGTTCGAGCTGGGCGGCGTCCGCGACGACCAGCCGCCACCCGGGGTCGGCGACGACCGCCCGCCGGAGCACCCGCGGGATCTGCAGGGCGCCGCCGCCGCTGGTGGCCCACCGCCCGGACACCACCCCGCCGACCACGTACTCCGCGCGGAACCGGCCGTCCTTCACCCACGTGTCGAGCCACGCCCACCCGTGCGCGGTGTGCAGCCGCGCCAGCTCCTTGTACTCCAGCAGCAGCGGCACGGCCGGATGGTCGATCCCCTTCAGGACGTGCGCCCGCGTCGACGGCACCGGCAGGCCCGCCGCCGCGAACGCCTTGAGGATCTGCGCGGGCGAATCGGGGTTGACCCGGCGGCCGAACGCGGCGCCGATGCGGTCGGCGAGGTCCTGCAGCCGGCGCGGCCGCAGCCCGCCCGACGGCCGTGGCCCGAGGAGCTCGGTGAGCAGCGCGTCGTGCTCCTCCGCCGACCACGGCAGCCCGTCGTGGCCCAGTTCGGCGGCGACCAGCGACCCCGCCGACTCCGCCGCCGCGAGCAGCGGGAACCCGTCCAGCTCCGCCATCGCCCGCCGCTGCGCCGCGTGCACCTCGACGATCGCCGCGAGGTCGTCCGGCACGTCCCGGTCGGAGTCGAACAACGACGCCTGCGCCGCCTCCCGGACGGGCGCCGGGTCGGGCGGGACGGGCGCGCCGTGCAGCCGGGCCCGCGCCGCCGCGACCGACCGCGGCTCGCCGTACCGTCCGGCGTGCCCGAGCAGCAGACTCTCGACGAGCTCGAGGTCATGGCACCGCGCCACCCGCACGCCCGCGTCCAGCAGCCGCGGGTACAGCCGCGCGGTGGACGCCCACACCCACCGCGGCTCCGCGTCGCGTTCGGCGGCCGCGATCGCGGCGACCAGGTCGGGCACGGCGCGCGCGGGCCCCGCGGGCGCACCGTCCTCGGCGAGGGGCCGCAGCTCGCCCCCGCCGCCGGGCCCCGCGGCCACCGCCATTCGCACCCGTCCATTCTGGCGCCGCCCACCGACAGAAACGGGTGACCCCTCCGCGACGGGTGGGCGCGGAGGGGTCGGGAGGGGCCAGGGCCGTGGCCCCCAACGGGCGTCAGGCGACGAGCGAGACCTGCTGCTCGGGCGGCGTCCCGCCGTAGCGGTCGACGACCTTGTTGAGCTGGATCTGGTAGTACAGCACCCCGAACCCGATGAGGCCGAGCAGGAAGCCGATGCCGCCGCTGCAGCTCGGGGCCAGCCCCGCGGCGCGCTGCGCCCGGGCGATGCGGCCGCCGAGCTTGACCCACATCACCAGCGGCCAGATGCCGAGGGTCAGGAAGCCGAAGAGCATCGACAGCAGCGCGTTCAGCGCGGAGTCGCCGACCCGCCGGTCGTAGCGGTACAGCTCCGCGTGGACCTTGAAGAACCACACCAGGCCGTAGATGCCGAAGGTGATGATGGGCAGGCCGAGCCAGGCGCCGAGCGGGTTGCGCCGCTTCATGTTGGCGCCGGTGCCGGCGGCGGCGGGCGCCTGCTGCGGCGCCGGGGCGGGCGCGTAGCCGCCCTGGTAGGCCTGCTGTGGTTGGCCCTGCCCCTGCTGGGGGTAACTCATGCACTCTCCTGTGGAAGCCGTTCACCCGTGCGTGATCAAGAACTGTAACGCCCGGCGCGCGGCTCGTGCGACGAGATCGCCGAAGTCGCCCTACCGCAGCGGGATCCGCACCTCGTCCTCGACCGGCGGGAACGTCTCGTGGTCGCCGCACCCCGTCGCCGCGTGGCATCGGATCCGCAGCTCGTCCGCGGTGACGTCGAACCGCAGGAAGCTCTTGAAGAACGGCGGCTCGTCCCAGTCGGCCAGTTCCGACCGGAACCGCTGCGGCAGCTTGCGGACCGGCAGCCGCAGCGCCCCCCGCCGCCGCCGGTCCCCGCGCGGCACTCCCAGCACCCACGCGACGAACCGCGCCCGCAGCGGAACCTCGCGCGCCTCGTACCCCCGGCCGGGTTCGATGCCGAGCCGCCGCCGCACCGCCGCCGTGGCCAACTCCGGCGTGAGGTCGAACAGCTTCGGCAGGTGCAGCCACCGCCCGTACAGCCTGCTGTAACGCGACAGGGAGTCGCCCCGCAGCGGGTAGCAGCGAAACTCGCCCTCCTCGACGAACCGGGTCCGCGGGATCGTGTGGGTCGCGTGCATGAACGCGCCGCCGCCGCCCGCCACGACGTACTGCAGCGGACGCCCGTCCGCCCGCGTCATCGGGTACCGCTGGTAGTTGTGGATGTCGCCGCCGATCGCCGCCACGTAGTTGTGCGCCGGATCGCGGACGATCTCGTCGACCGTCCCCCCGCCCTCGATCGGGCACGGGTGGTGCTCGTCGTCCACGTACAGGGGCTTCCCGGTGACCAGCAGCTTCGGCTTCGGCCCCCCGGACACCCCCCGCAGCCACTCCCCCTGGTCGCGGTCGATCCCGCCCTCGATCCCGGTGTCGACGCCCACGATCCGCAGCGACGGGGTGTCGATCACCCAGTACGGCCCCGGCTGCGCCGACCGCTGCCCCGCCGCGCCCCGGTACGTCCGGCGGGCCTCCGCGACCGCCGCGGCGTCGACGTCCCCCGCCTTCCGCCACAGCGCCCCCGCGAGCCACCCGAACGGCCCGCCCCACTTCGGCGGCGTGCAGTCCATGTCGAGCCCGCAGAACACGTGCAGGAAGCCCCGCAGACCGTCGTACCAGTCGTGGTTCCCCGGCACGGCGAACACCGGGCCCGGGTAGTCCTTGTACGGGCGGAAGAACCGGTCCGGATAGTCGGCGGCCTCGCCCGCCGGGTAGATGACGTCGCTCGCGATGATCATGAAGTCGGTGCCCGCGGCCGCGTTCAGCAGCGGCGGCACCACCGCGTACTGCGAGCGGTCCCCCTCCCCCGTGTCGCCCAGCAGGACGAACGAGAACTCGGGCTCCGGCCGGTGCACGGTGAACGCCGCGGGCGTCCCCCGCTCCCGCAGCGCCGCGACGCAGCGCCGCCGGATCGCGCCCGACGGGTCCCCGAACCACTTCGCGATGACGTCGTTGCGGGACCGCCACAGCACCCGGGGCCGCCGCCATGAGAAGTCCGGCACCCGCTCCGGCAGCAGTTCCCGGAATGTGCCGGGCTTGCGGCATCCCCACCCCGCCCCCGCCTCGGACGTCCGCGAGTTCCCGTCGCCCTCCGCCATGCCGTTCGGACCGGCCGATTCCTCAGCACGCACAGAAGACCTCCGGGGGAAGGGGGCGACACGAGAAGTCTAATTGCGCACCCCCGCTCCGAAGGATCACCGCCCCGAACACCCCGACGTTTCCCAGCCACCCAAGACCCCACCACGATCAACCTCGCCACAGCGTTTCGAGCCGACTCCCACCCCGACCCCCAAATACCGAGGTCATCCACCCCCACCACCGGCACGCCAGCCAGAGCGGACCGGAACCACTGCGATTGCGAGCGAAGCCAGGTTCGAGCGAAGCGAGAACCTGATCGCGCAGCGAGCCCCTGGGCGAGTCGGAGCGATGCAGCAATCGCACGCAAGGCCCGTGGAAGGAAGGCCGCCTCGCGGCCTGACGCCGAGGGCCTTGCAATAAACACGACAGCGTCGGCGCCACCCCCAGAGACGCCGACGCTGTCACGTGGAGGGCGTCCGCGGGAATCATGAGTCCCCCCAGAACGGCGAGCAGTCGCCTTCTCATGATGCGTCCGCAGACGGCCCCAAGGTCCCTTAGCGGGACGTATACGACGCTATCCGGATGGCCGTAATGGCCGTGTAAATCGCCCCAAACGCGGGCCCCAAATCTGCGAGGACCGCACGTATCCGCTGGTCAGGGCGTCGGATCGGGGGCGATGACCTGGAGGGCGCGCGGAAGGACGCGGGCGGTGACGGGCAGGACGCCGGGGAGTTCGCCGTCCGCGCCGTAGGGCAGGGTGCGGCCGGGCGGGCCGGTCAGCTCGATGCGGACCTCCCGGGCACGCAGGACGTCCACCTGGGGGCGCCGGACGTGCGTTCCGGCCTCGAGTTCGCGCATGACGGCGAAGAACAGGGGTTTCGGGGCGGCGCGGACGAGGACGACGTCGAGGAGGCCGTCGTCCACGCGGGCGTCCGGGGCGATGTGCTTGTTGAAGCCGTAGTAGCCGGAGTTGGCGGCGACGACGGTGTAGCCGCGGAACCGGTGCTCGGCGCCGTCCGCGGTGACCAGGTAGTCGGCGGGGCGCCAGGCGAGGATGGCGCGCAGGGCGCCGACGTAGTAGGCGGCGGACCCGCGCAGCAGGCGGGACGCGTTGGCGTTGGCGTTCGCGACGGCGTCGACGCCCGCGTAGACGCTGCCGAGGACGGCGGTGCCGTTGGCCTCGACGGCGTCGACGGCGCGCGGTTCGCCGTCCAGGAGGAGGCGGGCGAGGGCGGCGGGGTCGGACGGGACGCCGAGCTGGCGGGCGAAGTCGTTGCCGCGCCCGGCGGGGACGACGCCGAGGACGGCGCCGGTCCCGGCGAGGGCGCCGCCGACGCGGCCGACCATGCCGTCGCCGCCGACGCCGAGGACGACGCGGCCGGCGTCCGCGGCGGTGCGGGCGAGGTCGGCGGCGTGGTCGAGGCCGCGGCTGTACTCGACGGCGAGGTCGGCGCCGGCGTCGCGCAGGGCGCGGGCGAGCGGGACGAGCGAGGCGGCGGACGCCGCGCCCCCGGCGGCGGGGTTGACGACGGCGGTGAAGGCGCGCGGCACGGTCACTCCCCGGCCGGCGGGATCAGGACGCCGGGGTTGAGGATCCCGGCCGGGTCGAGGCGGTCCTTGACGGCGCGCAGGACGGCGGCGCCGAGGGGGCCGATCTCGCGTTCGTACCAGTCGCGGTGGTCGGTGCCGACGCCGTGGTGGTGGCTGATCGTCCCGCCCGCGTCGATGATGGCGTCATTGGCGGCGCGCTTCGCCTTGTCCCAGTGCGGCAGGGGGTCCTCGCCCTGGGCGGAGACGACCGTGAAGTAGAGGGACGCGCCCGAGTGGTAGACGTGCGAGATGTGGCACATGACGAGGGGCGGCGTGCCGGAGCCGGACAGGGTGCCGATGAGGGCGTTGCGGACGGCCTCGTACAGGTCGGGGATCCGCGACCAGAAGCCGGCGGTCTCCAGCGTCTCGACGAACGCGCCGACGTCCAGCAGGGAGTCGCGCAGGTAGGGGGCGTCGAAGCGGCCGTGCGCCCATTTCTCGCCGGGCGCGGCGCCGAGGGGTTCGCCGCCCGCGGCGCGCAGCACGCCGACGGCGCGGGCGCGCCGGTCGGCGACCTGCGCGGCGGTCCCCTCGAAGCCGAGGACGGCGAGGCAGCCGGCGGTGGAGCCGGCGCCGATCGCGGCCGGGTCGGCGAGGCCGATCATGGTCTCGGTCTCGTCGGAGAGGCGCAGGACGGCGGGGGTGGGGCCGTCCTGGGCCAGACGGCGGAGCGCGGCGGCCCCTTCGGCGAACGTCCGGAACCGCCATCCCTCGTGGGCGCGCTCCGGGGGGATCGGGTGGATCCGGACGGTCACCGCGGTGATCACGCCGAAGGCGCCCTCCGAGCCGAGGACGAGCTGGCGCAGGTCGGGCCCGGCGGCGGACTTGGGGGCGCGGCCGAGGTCGAGGGTGCCCTCGGGGGTGGCGACGGTGAGCCCGAGCACCATGTCGTCGAACCGGCCGTACCCGGCGGACGCCTGCCCGCTGGACCGCGCGGCGGCGAATCCGCCGATCGTCGCCCATTCGTACGATTGGGGGAAGTGCCCGAGCGTGTACCCGTGCTCGGCGAGCAGGGCCTCGGCGTCGGGCGCCCGCAGGCCGGGCCGCAGGACGGCGGTGCGCGACTCGTCGTCGATCGACACGAGGTCGGCCATCCGGCGCAGGTCGAGGGCGACGAACCGGTCGACGCCCTGCGGCGCGAGCCCGCCGACGACGGACGTCCCCCCGCCGAACGGGACGACCGCGATCCGGTGGGCGGTGCAGACCCGCAGGACGGCGAGGACCTCGTCGTGCCCGCCCGGCAGGACGACCGCGTCGGGCGCGGCGGACGTCTCGCCCGCGCGCACACGCATCAGGTCGGGCGTCGACTTGCCGCGCGTGTGCCGGACGCGGGTCTCGGCGTCGGTGCGGACGTGTTCGGCGCCGCCCGCGGCTTCGGCGAGCGCGGCGAGCTCCACGGCGTCCAGCCGGGGCTCGGCGGGCGCGATCCCGGCGAGGTCGACGGGGCGCGCGTCGTGGGTCCGCACGCCGAGCATGTCCCGCAGCAGCCCGACGACGGGTTCGGGCAGCGGCGCCGCCCGGTCGGGGTCCCCCCAGCCGCTCCACCGCATGTCGCGCGCGTCCACCCTGCCTCCCGGCTGTCCGTTCCGTGTGGCTTACACTGTGACACATGACGTCGAATCGTCACAATGGGACCGGCGCCCGGACCGCCGACGACACCGTCCTGGACGCCGCCCGAGACTGCGTCCTCGCGGTCGGCGTGCGCCGGACGACGCTGACCGACATCGCCCGCCGCGCCGGCGTCTCGCGGATGACGCTGTACCGCCGCTGGCCGGACGTCCGCACGATCGTCGCCGACCTGATGACCCGCGAGTGGGTGCAGATCGGCGCCGCCGTGCAGCCGCCCGACGACGGCCGTCCGGTGCGCGAGCGGCTCGTGGACGGCCTGGTCGAGGGCGTCCGCGCGTTCCGCGGCCACCCGCTGCTCCGCAAGATCGTCGATGTGGACCCCGAACTGCTGCTCCCCTATGTCCTGGACCGCCTCGGCGCCAGCCAGCGGGCGTTCCTGGAGCTGTTCGAGGAGGCGATCGCCGCCGGGCACGCCGACGGCACGATCCGTCCCGGCCACCCCGCACGCCAGGCGCGCGCGCTGCTGCTGGTCGTCCAGTCCTACGGGCTGTCGGGCCGCACCGTGATCGACGAGGACGACCCCGACCTGACGGCGGCCGCGTTCGACACCGAACTCCGCGACGCCCTCGACCGCCTCCTCGCCCCGTGACCGCTCCACGCGGCGGCACGTCCGTTCGCGAACACCACCGAACCGCTCTCGCTGGGTCGCACCGCACGCCACAGAACCGCACGCCAACAGGAGGACTCACGCCATGACCGACGCACCCGGACGATCGTCGCTGAACCGGGAGCGGCGCGCGCGGGAGCTGGCGGCGCTGCCCGGCGAGGTCGTGGACGTCCTGGTCGTCGGGCTCGGCGCCACGGGGGCCGGGGCGGCGCTGGACGCGGCGTCGCGGGGGCTGTCGGTCGCCGCGATCGACGCGCACGACCTGGCGTTCGGGACGTCGCGGTGGAGCTCGAAGCTGATCCACGGCGGGCTGCGCTACCTGGCGTCCGGGCAGGTGGACGTGGCGCACGAGAGCGCGGTCGAGCGGGGGACGCTGCTGACCCGGACGGCCCCGCACCTGGTGGCCGCGCAGCCGTTCGTCCTGCCGCTGACGCCGCTGGTGCCGCGCACGCACGCGCTGGTGACCCGGGCCGGGCTGCACGCCGGGGACGTGCTGCGGACGGCCGCGCGCACGCCGCGGGCGGCGCTGCCGCGCCCCCGGCGGCTGTCGGCGGTGGAGACGCTGCGGGCCGCGCCGGCGCTGCGCCGGCTGGGGCTGCGCGGCGGGCTGCTGTCCTGGGACGGGCGGCTCGCCGACGACGCGCGCCTGGTCACGGCGATCGCGCGGACGGCGGCCGCGCACGGCGCCCGGATCCTGACCCGGTGCCGCGCGGTGGCGCTGGCCGGGGACGGCGCGCTCGTCCGCGACGAGGAGACCGGGCGGGAGTTCACCGTGCGGGCGCGCGCCGTGATCAACGCCGCGGGCGTGTGGGCGGGCGGCCTCGTGGACGGGGTGCGGCTGCGGCCGTCGCGCGGGACGCATCTGGTCGTGCGGCCGGAGGCGCTGCCGGGGCGGGCGGGGATGCAGATCCCGGTGCCGGGCGAGTTCGGCCGGTTCCTGCTGGTGCTGCCGCAGGAGGACGGCCGGGTCTACGTGGGGCTGACGGACGAGCCCGTCGACGGGCCGGTCCCGGACGTGCCCGAGCCGTCGCCCGGCGAGATCGGGTTCCTGCTGGACGTGCTGGGCGCGGCGCTCGAGGTGCCGGTGCGGCCGGCGGACGTGGTCGGCGCGTTCGCCGGGCTGCGCCCGCTGCTGGACACGGGCGCGGGCGGGGGGACGGCCGACCTGTCGCGGCGGCACGCGGTGCTGGCGTCGCGGGAGGGGGTCGTGACGGTCGTCGGCGGCAAGCTGACCACCTACCGGCGGATGGCGCAGGACGCCGTGGACGCCGCCGTGGCGGCCCGCGGGCTCGCGGCCGGGCCGTGCCGCACCACGCGGATCCCGCTCGTCGGGGCGGCGCCGCCGGACCGGCTCGCGCGGCTGGACGCGCCGCAGCGGCTCGTCCGCCGGTACGGGACGGAGGCGCCGCTGCTGGCGGCGCTCGGCGCGGACGATCCCGCGCTGCTGGAGCCCGTGGTCCCGGGGCTGCCGGTGCTGGGCGCCGAACTGGCGTGGGCCGTCCGGCACGAGGGGGCGCTGGACGCGGGCGACGTCCTGGACCGGCGGACCCGCATCGGGCTCGTGGCCGCCGACCGCGCGGCCGCGCTCCCGGCGGCCGAGGCGCTGACCAGGGCTTCCACCGGGTGATACGGCGGCCCCGGCGGGTATGACGTTCACCACCATCGCTGGCCCCCCGGAGTTCTGTTAGGTTAACCTAACCTAATAGGCCAAGATCGGCGGGGGGTTCTCTTTGACGCGCGGCAAGGGCTGCGGGCACTGCCCGGGCAGTCACACCGGCGAGCGGCCGTGCCTGGCGAGCGCCACGACGAAGGCCCGCTCCTGGCTGCTCATCGAGCACCCGGGCCCGTGGCCGGAGCGCGTCGAGGACATCGCCGGGCCGGCGCCGGTCGTGCGGGCCGTGCGCGCCGCGCTGCGCGCGGGCGTCCGGCCGCAGCTCATCCGCCGGACCGGCCGCCGCCGCGCGATCCCGCCGATGCAGGTGTACGCGGCGTTCTCGGAGGGCGACCGCGTCTGGGCGGAGGGCCGCAAGCTCGCCGATCCGGAGGAGCTGGACGCCCTCGATCTGGACGCCCTCGCCGCGGGGCGCTCGCCGGGGCTGGGCGCGCCGGTCGTCGACCCCGTCCTGCTGGTGTGCACGCACGGCAAGCGCAACGCGTGCTGCGCCCGCACGGGCGCGCCGCTCGCGCGTTCGCTGGCGTCGCGTTTCGGGCCGCTCGTCTGGGAAACCACCCATGTCGGCGGTGACCGATTCGCGGCGAACCTGGTATGTCTCCCCCACGGCTTCTACTACGGCGACCTCGGCGAGACCGAGGCGATCGCCGCGGTGAACGCGTACCTGCGGGGCGAGATCGTCCTGGACCGGCTGCGCGGACGCGCCGGGACCCCCGAGCCCGCGCAGGCCGCCGAGCACTTCGTCCGGGCGCACACGGGACGGCTCGAAGTGGACGCCGTGAACGTGGAATCGCTCACAGGGACAACTCGGTACGAAGCGGTGGTCATCGTTCAGGGGAGCCGTTACCGGGTCGCCTTCGAGGCCGTGCAGCAGTCGGCCCCGTGCGGTCCGGACTGCGGGGAGAACCTGGAAACCTACATTGTTAGGGACCTCACCCTTCTCAACGCGGCGGCCCTCGTGTAATCTCTCGGAGGTCCCTTTAGAGGGCCTCCGTGTCGCACGTCCCCAGGATTCCGGAGTAACCGGACGGGGAACAGAGCGGCAACTCCAGACGTTGGACCATTCGGCGCTTCGCTTCTGACTCTCGTCATGTGAAGCACGTCGAGCGTCCATGTCCTTTGCTCAGTACGAAACCAATCAAGGTGGGTGTTCCATGGCTCAGGTACGTCGGCAGGCAAACCTCCCTCGTCCCAGCTGGGGCTGGCAGGACGCCGCGGCGTGCCGGGGGGAAGACCTCGTCCTCTTCTTCGGTCCCGACGGCGAGCGCCAGCCCGAGCGCGAGATTCGCGAGCGCAAGGCCAAGCAGATCTGCATGGGCTGCCCGGTCCGCACGGAGTGCCTGGACTACGCGGTGTCCCGGCCCGAGAAGTACGGCACGTGGGGCGGCCTCAACGAGGATGAGCGCGCGTCCGAGCGCCGGCGCCGGATGCGTCGCGCCAACGCCGCCTAGCCGACCGCGCACAGGGCGGCGAAGCCCCTGCAGTACCGGCCGCCCCAACCGCTCCCAGAACCACCCCGGCACGCCACCGAGAAAACGACACGGCCCCGCACCAGCGGGGCCGTTTGCGTTGCCCGTGCCCGGTCCCGAAGGACCGGGTACGGGCGTTTGCGTCACCCTTGCACCGTTCCGGAGTTCCCGAATTGCCGGGCGGTCGCCTTTTACCGCATCGAACGGCACCGCGTAAGCAATTTCCCGGAATTCATCTCGGTCCATTGTCGGGCGTGGTAGCGCGCCCGGCGCGTTCCAGCCAGCCGATCACGTCGCGGTCGGTGAGCTGATCGAAGTTCCGGTACCACTGCCCGACGGCGCGGAAGTCCCACGGCGCCGCCGGCACCACGAGGACGTCCACCTCCGCCGCCAGCCGCTCGACCGTCTCCGCCGCGCCCACCGGCACCGCCAGCGCCAGCAGCGACGGGCCACGCTCCCGCAGCGCCCGCACGGCCGCGCGGGCCGTCCCGCCGGTCGCCAGGCCGTCGTCGACCACCACGACCGGGCGTCCGGACGTCTCCGGCAGCGGCCGCCCGCCCCGGTAAACCGCCACCCGGCGGTCCAGTTCGGCGCGCTCGGCGGCGACCGTGTCCGCCAGGTCGTCCTCGGTGAGCCCGAGCCGCGCCAGCAGCCCGGCGTCGAACACCGGCGAGCCGCCCTCGGCGATCGCGCCCACGCCCAGCTCGGGCTGCGGCGGGTAGCCGATCTTGCGGGTCACCAGGACGTCCAGCGGCGCGTCCAGCCGCCGCGCGATCTCGTAGCCCACGGGGACGCCGCCGCGCGGCAGCGCCAGCACAGCGGCGCCCTCCAGCCCCAGCGGCGCCAGCCGCTCGGCGAGCACCCGGCCCGCCTCGGTCCGGTCCGCGTACGGGAGCCGGACCGTCTCGTCCCGCTGGATCTCCTCGCGCGTCCTGTTCCTCGTCCTGTCCCAGGGCATCGCGCACACCCCCTCCGGGGTCGCTTGCACCTTCACCCCGGAGCCCTACCCGCTCAGCGCGGTTCTGTCAGGCGGACAGCCACCTCAGCGGGTTGTCGCGCAGGATCCCGTCGAGGGTCGCGTCGTCGGCGCCGGCGGCGCGCAGCGCGGGCAGGAACGTCTCGAACAGGTAGCCGTACCCGGCGCCGCCGTAGCGGACGACCTGCGTCATGCGGGACACGCCGGTGCTCAGCAGCACCCGGTCGGCGTGCCCGGCGTCGAGCATGTCCATGACGGCGCGGACGCGGGCGCCGAGGGCGGCGTGGTCGTCCCCCGCCAGGCCCAGCGTCCCGAACGAGACGTACGCGCCCGCCTCGGCGATCTTGCGGTGCTGGCCGGGGTCGTCCACCCGGTCCTGCTGGCCGACGGCGACCCGCTCGGGCGCCAGCCCGGCCGTGGTGAGGATCTCCAGCTGGGCGAGGCCCGCGCGGCCGTAGGTGGCGACCGGCAGCCCGGAGTAGCGGGCGGCGCGGGCCGCGGCCCGCAGGCACAGCTCCTCCGCCTCGGTGGGCGCCTCGCCCCAGGTGCCGATCTCGCCGATCACGCCGGGCAGCGCGTTCGTCCCGTCCATGCCGAAGCCGATCTCGGCGAGCAGCCGCTCGGCCAGCCGGTCCACCGCGGACGGGCCGCCGCCGGACTCCCCGGCGGCCACCGCCTCGCGGACGAACGCGGGGTGGAACGGCTCGGTGAACACGCCGGTCGCGGCGACCACCGCGACCCGGGAGGCGGCCGCGATGCGGGCCAGCGACGCGGCGTCGCGGCCCATGCCCGCGCAGGTCAGGTCGACGACCAAGCCGAGGCCCCGGTCCGCGCGCAGCGCGGCCAGCTCGTGCTTGACGGCCTTCTCCTCGTCGAGCCAGCGGCGCGGGTCCGAGCCGACCATGGCGGGGCGCGCCGGCCACCGCAGGTCGAGCCGCAGATGCTCGTGGGAGAGCACGGGGCCGGTGATGTCGGACGTCGCGATCGCGCCGGTCACGGTCCGGATCCGGCGGGTCTCCTCACCAAGGGTCATGTACGCCGAGGTTACGACATGTTTAGCCTTATCATGGGTTTAACCGGCGGAGTTTTTACCGTCCGCCGCATCTCTCTCACCTGCGCCGTCACCGGCGTCGTCGTCCCCGGAGTCGTCACCGGAGTCGTCCCCCTGGGCGTCCCGGACGGCTCGCGCCCGCGCCGTCCCCGCGCTGGGCCACAGCCGGTCGATCTCCGCGTTCAGCGCCGCGCCGATCAGCACCGCGAACGCCGCCACGTAGAGCCAGGCGAGCACGGCGATCGCCGCCGCGAGCGACCCGTACACCGACACGCCGCGCAGCGACCCGGCCAGGTAGAGCCGCAGCGAGAAGCTGCCCGCGATCCAGATCAGCAGCGCCAGCACCGCGCCCGGCACCTCCCGGTACCAGGCCGTCCGCACGGGGACGCTCATGTGGTACAGCAGCGCGAGGAAGACGATCGACAGCGTCACCACGATCGGCCAGTACAGGACCCGGACGAACTCGGCGCTCTCCGGCAGCGCGTGCCGCACCAGCGTCGGCCCCAGCACCAGCAGCGGGATGACGACGAGCATCACCATCAGCCCGACCAGGTACAGGAAGAACGCGCGCAGCCGCGTCCGGATCACCCCGCGGACGCCCGACAGCCCGTACGCGATCGTGATCGTGTCGACGTACACGTTCGTCGCCCGCGACCCCGCCCACAGCGAGATCAGGTACCCGATCGACACGATGTTGGCGTTGCCGCCCCGGATCACGTCGTCGAGCAGCGGGACGACCACCGAGTCCACCGACGGCCCGGTCAGCACGGTGCGGGCCTGCTCGATCGCCCAGGAGCGGATCTCGGTGACGGTGCCGGGCCCGAGCGCGCCGCGCAGGTGCCCCATCGTGCCGATCAGGCCGATCACCAGCGGCGGCAGCGACAGCAGCGCGAAGAACGCCGCCTCGGCCGCGAGCCCGGTGACCCGGTGCCGGAACGCGGTCACGGTCGTTCCCTTGACCAGCAGCCACGCCACCCGCGGGGCGGCCTCCGCCCCGCGCCGCGCGCGCTGGAGCGGCCCGGTCCGCGGCCCCGGGTCCTCGTTCGTTTCCGCGCCCCCGCTCGGCGGGACGCCCTCGGCGTCGGAGACGGTCGTCACACCGCCTCACCGTAGGGCGTCGGCCGCCCGCCCGGGCGCCCGCGGCGTCCCGGACCGCCCGTCCCGCGGCTCCGCTCCGCGCGTCGCACGCCACCCCCCGTTCGGCCGATCGTCCCGTCCCGTTCCCCGGCCCCTCACTCTGACGCCACCGGGTGCCGTCCCGCCCAAGATCATCGCAGCCGTCCCCCGCCGCCGTCCCGGACGGCCGCCCGTCCGGGCGAGCCGCCCCGCCGCCCTTCCGCCCGTCCGACCGTCCGTCCGGCGGGCCCGCCGGGAGGGGTGGCGCGGGGCACACGGAAAACGGGAAGTGAGCATCGCCCATCATCGGGGACAATGGAACCCGTGATATGCGAGTCGTGCCGTGAGCGCCGCCACGAGGAGTGCCGTGGCGGTTCGTGGTGCGACTGCCAGCACCGGGACGGCCCCGCGACGCGTGCGACGACGACGTCCGGCACGCGGGACGACGCGCGGGGCGGACCGAGCCCGGAAGCCGGCGAGGACGCCGGGAAGAGCGAGCCGGCCGTGAACTGGCGGCGGCAGGGGTGAAACGATGACTCTTCTCACGCGTCCGCATCACGGACGTAACTGGACAGGCCGTGAGACGGCATGTCAGAGTTCCGGTATGACTGCTGCGGACCCGATGCTGGCCAAGCGCCGGCACGTGGACTTTCTGCGCGTCCGCAGCGCGATCTGTCGGTGACGCCCCGACCACGCCCCCGTATCGCTCCAGCCGGGCGCGTGGTGCATCGGCGTCACCCTTAACTCCTGCTCAGCGTCGAGCCGGCCGAACGAGACTGCCGGTGCGCTACGCGTCCCTCACGACCACAGATGAGGACGCGCGCCGTGCCACCCGCGATCAAGCGCAAGAAGGGCGAGGGCCAGTGGGCCCTCGGCTACCGGGAACCGCTCAACAAGAACGAAGAGAACAAGAAGAACGACGACGGGCTCAACGTCCGTCAGCGGATCATCGACATCTACTCGAAGACCGGCTTCGACTCGATCGACCCCGCCGACCTGCGGGGGCGGTTCCGCTGGATGGGGCTCTACACCCAGCGCAAGCCGGGCATCGACGGCGGTAAGACCGGGGCCCTCGAGGACGAGGAACTCGAGGACAAGTACTTCATGATGCGCGTCCGGATCGACGGCGGCCAGCTCAGCGGCCCGCAGCTCCGGACGATCGCCGACATCTCCACGACGTACGCGCGGGGCACCGCCGACATCACCGACCGGCAGAACGTCCAGCTGCACTGGGTGCGGATCGAGGACGTCCCGGCGATCTGGGAGCGGCTCGAGGCGGTCGGCCTGCACACGATCGAGGCGTGCGGCGACACCCCGCGCACGATCATGGGCTGTCCGCTGGCGGGGATCGCCGAGGACGAGATCATCGACGCGACGCCGCAGCTCCGCGACATCCACGACCGCTACATCGGCTCCCCCGAGTTCTCGAACCTGCCGCGCAAGTTCAAGACGACGCTGTCCGGCTGCACGTCGCACTGCACGGTCCACGAGATCAACGACGTCGCGTTCGTCGGGGTGAAGAACGACGAGGGCGAGACCGGCTACCAGGTGTTCGTCGGCGGCGGGCTGTCGACGAACCCGATGTTCGCGCAGAGCCTCGGCGTCTTCGTGAAGCCGGAGCAGACGCACGAGGTGTGGCACGGCGTCACCTCGATCTTCCGCGACTACGGCTACCGGCGGCTGCGCAACCGCGCCCGGCTGAAGTTCCTCGTCAAGGACTGGGGCGCGGCGAAGTTCCGCGAGGTGCTGGAGAAGGAGTACCTCGGGTACGCGCTGCCGGACGGCCCCGAGCCGACCGCTCCGCTCCCCAGCCGCGACCACGTCGGCATCCGGCGGCAGCAGGACGGCAACTTCTACGTCGGGTTCGCGCCGCGCGCCGGACGGGTGAACGGCGAGCTGCTCGGCGTCATCGGCGACCTCGCCGAGAAGTACGGGTCCGGCCGGGTCCGCACGACCATCGAGCAGAAGATGGTCATCCTGGACGTCCCGGAGGAGAAGACCGAGGCGCTCGCGGACGAACTGGCGAAGCACGACCTGCACGTGCGCCCGTCCACGTTCCGGCGGCAGACGATGGCCTGCACCGGCATCGAGTACTGCAAGCTCGCGATCGTCGACACCAAGCAGCGCGCGATGGACCTGATCGACGAGCTGGAGAAGCGGCTGCCCGACTTCGACCAGCCGCTGTCGATCAACGTGAACGGCTGCCCGAACGCCTGCGCCCGCATCCAGGTCGCCGACATCGGCCTCAAGGGCCAGCTCGTCGTGGACGAGAACGGCGACCAGGTCGAGGGCTTCCAGATCCACCTGGGCGGGCAGCTCGGCGCGACGTTCGGCAAGAAGGTCCGCGGGCTGAAGACCACCTCGGCCGCGCTCGGCGACTACATCGAGCGGGTCGTCCGCAACTTCGACGAGCAGCGCACCGACGGCGAGACGTTCGCGGCGTGGGTGCAGCGCGCCGACGACGCGGACCTCAAGTAGGGATACCGATGAGCGAACGGATGGCGCCCTTCTACTGCCCCTACTGCGGTGAGGAGAACCTCGAGCCCCGCGAGGGCGCGGGCTCGTGGTTCTGCCCCGACTGCGTCCGTTCCTTCAGTTTGAAGTTCCTCGGCGTTGGAGCACCCGGCACTACCGGAGCCCCCCGCACTACCAAGGAGAACTCCCGGTGACACTCCTGGAGACCGACAGACCGGCACTAGATCTCGAAGACGTCGTCGAATCCGCCGCCGCGGCGCTGGAGGGCGCGCCCACCCTGGAGGTCATCCGGTGGGCCGCCGCCACGTTCGGCGACCGCATCTGCCTCACCTCGTCCATGTCGGACGCGGCCCTGATCCACCTGGTGTCGAAGGTCAAGCCGGGCATCGACGTCCTGTTCGTCGACACCGGCTACCACTTCGCCGAGACGATCGGGACGCGCGACGCCGTCGAGGCCGTCTACCCGGTGAACGTGATCAACGTGACGCCGTCCCGGACGGTCGAGGAGCAGGAGGCGGCGCTCGGGCCGCGGCTGTTCGGCCGCAACCCCGACCTGTGCTGCCACCTGCGGAAGGTGGAGCCGCTCGGCCGCGCCCTGGAGGGCTACATGGCGTGGTTCAGCGGCATCCGGCGGGACGAGACCGCGAGCCGCCGCGACCGCAAGGTCGTGGAGTGGGACCGCAAGCGCGGCATGGTGAAGGTCAACCCGATCCTGGACTGGACCCAGGAGGAGATGGACAACTACATCGAGGACAACGGGGTCCTGGTCAACCCCCTGCACTACGACGGCTACCCCTCGATCGGCTGCGCGCCGTGCACCCGTCCGGTCGCGCCCGGCGAGGACCCCCGCAGCGGCCGCTGGGCCGGCCTGGGCAAGACCGAGTGCGGCATCCACCTGTGACCTATCCGACGACCCCGCCGATGGTCGCGGTCGCGCACGGGAGCCGGGACCCCCGTGCCGCCGCGACCGTCGCCGAACTGCTCCGCGCCGTCCGGATCCGACGTCCGGACGTGCCGGTGCTGCCGTCCTTCCTGGACCACGCCCCGCCCGCGCCCGACCGGGTGCTGGAAGGGCTGGTCCGGGACGGCTCGGACGCGGCGTCCGACGGCGACGGGATGGAGGCGGTGGTGCTGCCGCTGCTCCTCACCGCCGCGTACCACAGCAAGACCGACATCCCGGGCGTGCTGGCGCGGGTCCGGACCCGGCGCCCGCGGCTGCGGCTGCACACGGCCCGGACGCTCGGCCCGCACCCCCTCCTGACGGCCGCGCTGGAGCGGCGGCTCGCCGAGGCGGGCGTGCGGCCCGGCTCCCCCGACACGGCCGTCGTCGTGGTGTCGGCCGGTTCCAGCGACGCGTCCGCGAACGCGACCGTCGCCGCCCTCGCCGACCGCTGGCGCGCCCGCGGCTGGTGGGACGCCGCCGCGGCGTACGCGTCCGCCGCGAGCCCGACGCCCGCGGAGGCGGTGGCGGCGCTGCGCGAGGCGGGCGCCCCGCGCGTCGTCGTCGCGTCCTACTTCCTGGCGCCGGGCTACTTCACCGACAAGGTGCGGGACGCCGCCCTGGCCGCCGGCGCCGACGCCGTCTCCCCGCCGCTGGGCGCGGCGCCCGAGGTCGCCGAGCTGGTCGTGCGGCGGTACGACGAGGCGCTGCTGGCGGCGCGCGAGGCCGCCGCCGTCTGACCGGCCCGTCCGGCCGGGGCCCGGCTAGCCGACCCGGCCGAGGGTCTGCAGGTGGGCCAGGGAGCCGTACCGGGCGACGAGCGCCTCGTACTCGTCCTGGTCGTGGAAGGTCACCGCGCCCGCGCCGAACGCCTTGGCCGTCTCCACCGCGAACCGCGCCGCCGCGGCGATGTCGGTCTCGTGGCTGGCGCCGGTCGCGCAGCCGGGCACGGCGGACGCGGCGGTGACGGCGAGGCCGACGACCGGCGCGTCCGTCGCGGTCGCGGGCTGCAGGATCGAGTTCAGGTGGTAGACCCCGTTGCCGTACGGGGTGATGTCCTGGATGGTGATCGGGTACGTCACGGCCGGCTCGCCGGTGACGACCGACAGCAGGTTCGCCAGCCCGTCGCTGACCCGCAGGATGTAGCCCTGCTTGACCGTGGGCGACAGCGCCAGCCCCCGGTGGTTGATGATCGTGTTGCCCTTGGTGGTGTCGATCGACAGCACGGCGTCCATGTCGGACGTCACCTCGTGCTCGTTCATGACGGCGATGTCGACCGGCGAGTCCATGAACGGGACCGGGTCGTGCGGCTGCGTGGGGGCGTCCGGGCAGACGTGCGTGGCGATGACGACGTCGCCGTCCAGGACGTCGCCCCGGGAGCGCATCTCCAGCAGCTTCGCCGCCGCCGCGAGCGCCGCCGCCGCGCCGTCCCCGTCGGAGGTGAACCCGAGGACCTCGGGGCGGGCCCCGACGCCGCCGAGCCGTCCGACGATGCCGAGCGTGGGGGCGTCCCCGCCGGCGGAGCGGCCCCGCCGGCCCGGCACGCGGACGCGCACGAAGTCGGTGGTGCCCTTGTCTCCGGTGACGGTGACGACCTCCGCGCCGGAGCCCGCGGGACCCGCGGCGGCGTCGAGGAGCCGGGCGAGGGAGCGCCCGGACGCGGCCGGGTCGTCGAGGCGGTCGATCACGGCGAGGACGTGCTTGAGCATGGGCCTTCCTTGCTGGCGAGGAGCGTGTTTCCCCAGGTTGCAGCGCTATTATCGGAATAAGCAACTTTGTCCCGCTATTCGCAACGGGGAGCAGGCATGGGCACGGGCTTCGCCGCCGACCGCGACACCCCGCGCGGCCTCCTGCAGACGGCCGACCGCGCGCTGCTCGTCCTCCTCGGCTTCGACCGGCACCGCACCGACTGGGGCGTCACCGAGGTCGCCGAGGAGTTCGGGTGGGACAAGTCCGTCGCCCAGCGGGTCCTCGCGACCCTCGCGCACCGCGGCTTCCTCGTCGCCGACCCCGACACCCGCCGCTACCGCATCGGCCCCGCCGCCCTGCACCTCGGCCGGACGTGGGAACGCTCGGGCTCCCTGCGCATGCTCGTCACGCCGATCCTCGCGGACCTGGCGGCGCTGACCGGCGACACCGCGCTGCTCTCGGTCCCGGACGGCTTCCACATCCGGTGCGTCGCCGCGGTCGACGGCGAGGAGGGGCCGCTCCGCTACTACCCGCTGGTCGGCGAGCTCTACCCGGCGCACGCGGGCGCGACCGCCCAGGCGTACTTCGCGTTCGTCCCCGAGGACCGGCGCCGCCGCCTGTTCCGCGACCGTCCGATGGCCCGCTTCACCGACCGCACCCTCACCGACCCGGACGCGCTCGAACGCCGCTTCCACCGCGTCCGCGAACTCGGGTACGCGTTCACGATCGGCGAGTACGACGCCCACGTCGCGACCCTCGCCGTGCCCGTCCACCTGCACGGGGAGCCGTACGGGAGCCTCAGCCTCGGCGGCCACGAGGACCGCTTCGAGGCCCCGGTGGACCGCCTCCCCCGCCTCCGCCGCGCCGCCGAACAGGTGGAGCGGCTGCTGACCGGCGCCCGCCGCCACTGAAAGGAGCACTGTGGAACTGCTGCTGCTGTCGAACTCGACGAACCACGGCCGCGCCTACCTCGAGCACGCCCTCGACACGGTGACCGCGTTCGTCGGCGCGGGCTCCGCGCTCGCGTTCGTCCCGTACGCGCTCGCCGACCACGACGCCTACACCGACGTCGTCCGCACGGCCCTCGAACCCCGCGGGATCACCGTCCGCGGGGCGCACGCCTCCGGACTCGACGGCGCCGACGCGGTGTTCGTCGGCGGCGGCAACTCCTTCCGCCTGCTCCGCGACCTGTACCGGACCGGCCTGCGGGACGAACTGCGCGACGCCGTCCGGGGCGGCCTCCGGTACATGGGCGCGAGCGCCGGGACGAACATGGCGTGCCCCACCCTGCGGACCACGAACGACATGCCGATCGTGCAGCCGCCGAGCTTCGAGACCCTCGGGTTCGTCCCGTTCCAGATCAACCCGCACTACATCGACCCGCGCCCCGGCGACACGCACATGGGCGAGACGCGGGAGCAGCGGCTCGCGGAGTTCCTCGAGTGCAACGACGTGCCCGTCCTCGGCCTGCGCGAGGGCACCTGGCTGCGCGTGTCGGACGGCACCGCGACGCTCGGCGGCCCCCTCGACGCCCGCCTGTTCCGCCGCGCCGAGCCCCCGCGCGAACTCCCCGCGGGCGCCGACGTCTCCTTCCTCCTGACCGCTCCCGCCGCCTTCGACGCCTGACCGCCGACCGCCAGTCCCGACCGGCGCGGCGCGTTCGATGGGCGGAACGTCGGGTATGCGCGCGTTATGAACGAACGCGAATCCTCCGAAGAATCGGGCCACGAGCCTCGCGAGACGCACGACCGCGCGTTCGCGCCCGTGAACCAGGGATCGGACGCGCGGGGCCGGACGCGCCCGGGCGCGCCCGTCCCGCACCGCGCCCGGGACGGCGAGGAGGCCGAGACGAACGGCGGCGGCACCGAGATCAGCGGCACCGGCACGCCCGGCGTGAAGCGCGAACACCCCGACTCCCTCCCGGCGGACGAACGCGGCGTCACCGAAGCCGAACGCCACGACGACACCCGCTGACCCCCGCCCCCGGGCGGGGGGTCAGCGGGCGGGCCGCCCCCGAGCGGCCGCGCCCCCGACCGGCCGCGCCCCCGAGCGGCCGCGCCTTCGAGCAGGCGCACCATGGGTCGGGGCGGTCAGCGCTGGGCGGCGGGGCGGACGACGATCTCGTTGACGTCGACGTCGGCCGGTTGCGCGAGGGCGTAGGAGACGGCCGCGGCGATCGCGTCCGGGGCGATCGCATTCGCCCGGTAGGCGCGCATCGCCTCCGCGGCGCCCGGGTCGGTGATGGAGTCGGCGAGTTCGGACGTGACGACGCCCGGGGACACGGTGGTGACCCGGATCGAGGGGGCGGACTCCAGGCGGAGGCCCTCGGTGATGGCCCGGGCGGCGTGCTTGGTGCCGCAGTAGACGGCGGCGGTCGGGGACACCTCGTGGGCGCCGATGCTCGCGATCGTGACGAAGTGCCCGGAGTCCTGGGCGGTGAAGCGGGGCAGGACCGCGGCGATCGAGTGCAGCAGCCCGCGGACGTTCACGTCGATCATCCGGTCCCATTCGTCGACGAGCAGCGCGTCGAGGCGCGACAGCGGCATGATCCCGGCGTTCGCGACCATGGCGTCGACGCGGCCGAAGCGGTCGCAGGCCGTCCGGACGAACGCCTCGACGTCGGCGCGGTCGGTCACGTCGAGGCGCAGCGGGAGCAGGCTCCCGGGTTCCTTCGCGGTGCGTTCGGCGAGGGCGTCCAGCCGGTCGGTGCGCCGGGCGCCCGCGACGACCCGGTGTCCCTCGCGGACGAGTCCGGCGGCGACGGTCTCGCCGATCCCGCTGCTGGCTCCGGTCACGAGAATGGTCTTGTTGTCGTTCGACATGTCCTCGACCCTGCCCGCGCCGCGCGTCCGGCGGCAGTGCGGGCTCTTCCTGGGAGCGCCGCACCCAGGAAGACCGGCGGGCCGCCGCCTAGGCTGGACGGCATGTCACGTTCCGAACTCGGCGCCTACCTCACGGCACGGCGGGCGCAGGTCTCACCGGACGACGTCGGCCTGCCGAGCACGGGCCACCGGCGGGTTCCGGGGCTGCGGCGGGAGGAGGTCGCGATGCTGGCGGGGGTCAGCGCCGACTACTACGTCCGGCTGGAGCAGGGCCGCGAGCGGACGCCGTCCCCGCAGGTCGCCGACGCCCTCGCGGACGCGCTGCGGCTGGGCGAGGACGGCCGGCTGCACCTGTTCCGGCTGGCCGGGCTCGGCCCGCGCGACCGGGGCGCCGCCGTCCCGGCCCGCGTCGACCCGGGCCTGCTGCAGCTGATGAGCGCGTGGCCGAGCAATCCCGCGATCGTCTACAACCGGGCCTACGACGTGCTGGCCTCCAACGCGATCGCGGACGCGCTGTTCCACGACTGGGCGCACTCGCGCAACCTCATGCACGTCGTGTTCACCGACCCTGCGGCGCGGGAGTTCTACCGGGACTGGCGCGACGTGGCGCGGAACGCGGTGGCCGGGTTCCGGCTCGGGCACGGCCAGGCACCGGACGATCCACGGGTGCGGCGCGTGCTGGCCGATCTGCTCGACGCGAGCCCGGAGTTCGCGGAGCTGTGGGCGCGGCACGACGCGCGGGGCAAGTCGCTGGAGCACAAGCGGTTCGTGCACCGCGACGTCGGCCCGGTGACGCTGACGATGCAGACGTTCGACGTCCGGTCGAGCCCGGGGCAGGAGCTGGTCGTGTACCACGCGGAGCCGGGGTCGGCGAGCGCCGAGGCCCTCGCGCTCCTCGGCTCGCTCGCCGCGACGTCCCGCCGGGACGGCTGAGCCGTCAGGAGTTGCGGTCGCGCCACCAGGCGGCGATGGCGCGGCGGACGGGGGCGTGGTGCTCGTCGTCGACGATCTTCACGTCGCCCATGACGGCGCGGGCGGTGACGCGGACGACCGGGACGCGGGCGCCGCCGCCGGACTCGCGGACGGCGACCCGGCGATCGCCGAGGAACGCGTAGCCGTCCAGCTCGACGGCGATCCCGTCCGGCACGATGATCTTCACGTCGCCCATGACGGCGGTGGCCTGCACGCGGACCACCCCGGTGGGCACCTGGGCGCCGCGCAGGTCGAGCTCGACGTCGCCCATCACCGACACGGCTTCCAGCGGCTCGTCGATGCGGCCGACGATGCGCTCCTTGCAGTCCCCCATGATCGCGCTGAACCGGCGCTTGACCTGGAGCGGGGCGGGCTCGGCGCCGGGGGCGCCCATGCCGGGCAGGTCGGCGGTGATCATTTCGAGGTCGTCGCGGGACACCGCCGCGTACGCGGCCTCGGTGCGCTCGGTGAGCTCCTCGAGCGTGAGCCGGCCCTCGACGGAGGCGACCCGCAACCGCTCGACCACCGCCTCCCGCTCGGCGTCGGACGCGCGGACGCCGGGAGTCGCGGGACGGTCGGGGCGCGGGGCGGGCGCCGGATCCTTCGAGCCGCCGGGGGACGGCGATCCCGGCTGCGGGGTGGACTGACTCATGGTTCCGAAGGTATGCCCCCGGGGCCTTTGTACAATCCGCCGCGCGGACGAGATGCCCCCACCACTTCAGGAGGATGCTCCGCGCGGGCCCTCCTGACATGATCATCTACCGCGCCGAACACTGTTCGGTAGGGTGGGCGCGAACGACGCCCGCGGGGAGGGAGCGTGCCGTGACCCACGAGGTTCTCAACCAGGTGCCGCCGCTCGCGGGCCACGACGTCGCCGACGAGGCGGCGCTGCTGGACGGCCTGGCGCGCGAGGGCGCCGGCTGGGCGGTCGGCGAGGTGCGCGAGCTGGGCCGGCTGGCGGGCACCGAGCACGCGCAGGAGCAGGGCCGGCTCGCGAACGAGCACCCGCCCGTCCTGCGCACCCACGACCGGTACGGGCACCGCATCGACGAGGTCGAGTTCCACCCGGCCTGGCACGAGCTGATGACCGTGGCCGTCACGCACGGCCTGCACGGGTCCGCCTGGACGGACGGACGCGCGGGCGCGCACGTCGCGCGGGCCGCGAAGTTCTACGTGTGGCGGGTCGACGCGGGCCACGGCTGCCCGATCTCGATGACGTACGCGTCCGTCCCGGCACTGCGGCGCGAGCCGGAGCTCGCCGCAGTGTACGAGCCGCTGCTCGCCGCGCCGGAGTACGACTACGGGCTGCGCGCCCCGCTGACCAAGCGCGCGCTGCTCGCGGGCATGTCGATGACCGAGAAGCAGGGCGGTTCGGACGTCCGCGCCAACACCACCCGCGCGACGCCGCAGCCCGACGGCACGTACCGTCTCGTCGGGCACAAGTGGTTCACGAGCGCGCCGATGTGCGACGTGTTCCTCACGCTGGCGCAGGCCCCGGGCGGCCTGACGTGCTTCCTGGTCCCGCGCGTCCTGCCGGACGGGACGCTGAACCCGCTGCGGCTGATGCGGCTCAAGGACAAGCTCGGCAACCGGTCCAACGCGTCCGCGGAGATCGAGTACGACGACGCGGTCGCGTGGCGCGTCGGGGACGAGGGACGCGGCGTCCGCACCATCATCGAGATGGTGAACATGACCCGGCTGGACTGCGTGATCGGCGCGGCGGCCGGGATGCGGCACGGGGTGACGGCGGCCGCGCACCACGCCGCGCACCGCGCCGCGTTCGGCCGCGACCTGATCGACCAGCCGCTGATGCGCAACGTCCTGGCCGACCTCGCGATCGAGTCCGAGGCCGCCACGACCCTGATGCTGCGGCTCGCCGGGGCGACCGACCGGTCGGTGCGCGGCGACGAGACCGAGGCGGCGGTCAAGCGGCTCGGCCTCGCGGTCGGCAAGTACTGGGTGTGCAAGCGCTGGCCCGCGCACGCCGCCGAGGCCCTGGAGTGCCTGGGCGGCAACGGCTACGTGGAGGAGTCCGGCATGCCCCGGCTGTTCCGCGAGTCCCCACTGAACGGCATCTGGGAGGGCTCCGGCAACGTAGCCGCCCTCGATCTCCTGCGCGCGACCCTGCGCGAGCCGCACACCCTGGAGGCGTTCTTCGACGAAGTCGACCTCGCCCGCGGAGCCGACCCGCGCCTCGACGCCGCCGTCAAGGAAGCCAAGGACGGCTTCACCGACACCGCCACGATCGAGTTCCGCGCCCGCCGCGTCGCCGAACGCCTGGCACTCGTCTTCCAGGGTTCCTTGCTGGTCAGACACGGTCACCCGGCCGTGGCCGACGCCTTCTGCGCCACCCGCCTCGCCGGCGACCGGGGCACCGCCTTCGGCACCCTCCCCCCGGGCCTCGACCTGGCCCCGATCATCGACCGCGCGGTACCGAAGATCGGCTAGCGCCCGCCCGCGGGACGGCGTCGAGGCAGCTTCGGCGGTCGCCGGGGCTCGGGTCGCGCCCGTGCCGCGTGCGGCGTCTGGCAGCCGAGCGGGCCGAAGCCGGTGGGGTCACATGAAGTTGCGGGTGTGCAGGGCGGACAGTTCCGCCGCCTCGTCCGGGGGGAAGCCGAGCCGCTCCAGCCGGTGCCGCCGTCCCTCGTCCATTCCCTCGCGGAGCCGCCGCACCGCGCGGTGACCGGACGCGATCGCGGCGGGCGTCCACTCCCCCGCCGCGAGGACGACGAGCGCGTCGAACACGTCCGCGTTCAGCCCGGCCGTGTCGCGCAGCGCGTCGTGGCGCCGCTCGACGGCGCCGCGCAGCCGGCCGCGCAGCGCCGGGTCGAGCTTCGCGCGGTGCTCCAGGTGGGCGACGCCGAACGCGACGTGGCGCGCCTCGTCCCGCCGGGCCAGCCGGACGGCCGCGCGCGTGACGGGGTCGGGCGCGTGCCGGTCGAGGAACGACAGCAGGTCGAGGAACGCGCCCTCGCCGAGGACCGAGAGCAGGAACGAGGCGAGCGAGAAGTCCGGTTCCGCGAGCAGCGTCGCGAGCGAGGCGCGGCCGCCCGCCGACGACGTGCCCATCTCCCCGCCGCGCAGCAGCGCCCGCCGCGCGAACACCTCCACGTGCCGGGCCTCGTCGGCCGCCTGGACGGCCAGCAGCTGCAGGACCTCCCGGAAGTGCGGGTGGACGCGGGCGAGCAGCCGCGCCGGGACGACCAGCGCCGCCTGCTCGTTCTCGACCAGGTACGTCATCACCTGGACGACCGCCCGCTCGACCTCGGCCGGGATCGCGAACGCGGCGTCCCACGGGACGGCCGTCGCGGGGTCCCACTGGGCGGACGCGGCGTGCGCGTAGAGGCGCGGGGCGATGTCGGCCCACACGACGTCGCGGTCGGCCAGGTCGGCGCCGAGCGCGGGGCCGCCCGGTTCGACGAGCGCCCCGCGCGCCGCGAGCCCCCAGCGGGGGTCCGGGCGCCGCACGATGCCGCCGGGCGCGGGCGCCCCCGCCCGTTCGGCGCCCGCCCACCGATCGAGATCCGCCCGCCCCCGGACGATCCGGCCTCGGAGCCGGGTGGTGGGCGGGTCTTCGGGCGGGGTGAAGCGGTGGCCTTCGGTGCGGCACCAGGCGGCCAGGTGGACGGGCAGGGCCGGGTCGGTGCCCGTGACGGCCAGTTCGTCCCCGGGTGCGAGGTCGGACAGGGCGTGCCGGACGAGCAGGTGCGCGCCGTGCTCGAAGCCGAGTTCTCCCAGGTCGAGGGCCCTCACGGGGTGTAGCCGCGCGCGGTCACCCGTCCGTCCGCGTCGTAGAAGCCGGTCTCGTCGACGGCCCGCTCCAGCGCGGCGTAGCCGTCGTCGCGGCCGTCCTCCCAGGCCTTGAGGCCCTCGAGGTCCAGCAGCGGGCGGGCGTCCGGGTCGGCGAAGCTCATCGACAGCAGCAGCCCGGCGAACCGTTCCGCGGCCCTCTCCGGCACCGAGTCGGACACCGTGAGGTTGCAGTGGTCGTAGGGCGGGGTCTGCGCGAGCACCCGGGTCCCGCCGGGAGGCAGGACGCCCTCGGTGCCGAACAGGAGGTGGTTCGCGTCGACCATGCAGGCGGCGGCGACCTCACCGGACGCCAGCGCCCGGGCCGCGTCCCGCTCCCCGCCGACGTGGTCGCCGTGCAGGCCCACGCCGGTGTCGAACCGGCGGACGTCCACGTCCGTCCCCGGGACCAGGCCGTGCGTGCGCAGGTGCGACAGCGGAAGCAGCGTGGCCTGCGGCGAGTCGACGGCGCCGACCGCGACCGTCGCGCCCCGCAGGTCGCCGACGGACGTGACCGGCGAGCCCTCGCGCACGACGATCACCGAGGTCAGGTCGCGGTCGGTGTCGCGCATGACGAGCGGACGGACGCGGCGGCCGCGCGCCTCGGCGAGGCGGCGCGCCCGGATCCAGGCGAGCGGCGAGTTCCACGCCGCGTGGATCCGGCCGAGGGCCAGGTCCTCGACCTGCCGCTCGTAGTTGGAGTACAGGACGAAGTCGAACGCGAACCCGCGCGCGGCGAGCCACGCGCGGAACCCGGTCCAGATCGTCACGACCTTCGGGTCGTAGGCGACCGCCCCCATCAGCAGCATCGGGTCTCCTCTCCGAACAGCGGCAGGCCGAGGCCCGCCCGGGCGACGAAGTCGTGCAGCGCCTCGGTCGTCGGCGCCATGACGCGGGAGGCCAGCGCGTCCCGGAAGCGGCGCTCGACGGGCGTGCCCCGGACGAACGCCGACCCGCCGCACAGCCGCAGCACCCCGTCGGCGACCTCGGCGGCCGCCTCCCCCGCGACGGCCTTGACCTGCAGGACCCGCAGCGTCGCGTCCGCGCGTCCGGTGCCGAGCGCGTCGAGGGTGTCGCGCAGGAACGCGCGGGCCTCGTCCACCCGGATGCGGAGCCGGGCGTAGGCGGCGCGGGTCGCCGGGTCGTCCGCGGGGGTCCGGCCGAGGTGCTCGAAGCGAGTTCCGGTCATGCGGTCGCGGGCGGCGTCCATCAGCGCCTCCATGACGCCGAGGGAGAACGCCCCGCCGAGCACGAGGAACGTGGGGAGCGCCGTGCCGAGCGCGATGTCGAGCCCGGCGCCGTCCGCGCCCAGCATCGCGCCGGGCGGGACCCGGACGCCGTCCGCGGTGACCGGGCTCGACGCGTTGCCGCGCAGGCCCAGCCCGTCGAACGGGCCGCCGACGGTCAGGCCGGGCGCGCCGGACGGCACGTGCCACAGCGTCATCGGGCCCCGCGCGGCCAGCGGGCGGCTCGACCACACGTACCCGTCGGCCTCCCCGGCGGAGGTGACGAAGCTCTTGCGGGCGTCCAGCCGGACGGCGGAGCCCGCGGGCGCCGCGGTGCCGAGCGGCGCCCAGAAGTGGCTGCGCGACCCGGTCTCGGAGAACGCGAGGGTGGCGAGGTGCTCGTCGGCGGCGATGGCGCGGCGGACGTCGTCCGGTCCGTGCGCCTCCAGGACCGCGGTCGCGGCGTAGTGCATGAGGACGACCATCGCCGTGGACCCGCACGCCCCGGCGAGCCGCTCGACGACGCGGGCGGCGTCCGCGAGGCCGCGCCCCGCGCCGCCGGCCTCCGGGGCGCTCAGCAGGCCGAGGGCGCCCGCGGCGGCGAGCGCCGCGACGCCCTCCCGGGGGAACGCCCCGGTCTCGTCCACCGCGGCGGCGTTCGGGGCGACGACGTCGGCGACCGCGGCGTCGACGCGGGCGTCGAGTGCCGCCGCGTCGGCGGCGCGGGGTTCGGGCATGACGGCAGAGGTCACAGGGTTCTCCCACGGGTCGGCGGGCCGCCGACGCATGATCATCGGCAGGCGCCGTAGGGTGCTGTTCCTCCGTCCGCGCAGTTCAAACGGCTCGCCGCCCGCGGCGCGCGCGGGTCGCCGTAAGCTTGCGGCATGCCCGACGGTCCGCCCCCCTGCGCGTGCGTGCTCTGCCACGACTACGGCGACCGCGACCGGCTGGACAACTTCCTCCTCCGCACGATGGTCCACATCACCCAGTACGGGTGGAGCGTGGTGCTGCACCATTCGGACGACATCGGCCCCGGCTGGGCGTACACGATCGGGCTGTGGCACACCCACCGGGTGCCCGAGCTCGCCATGTTCGGCGGGGACGTGTACGAGATGGAGGAGTCGCTGGATCTGCTCGGCCGGCAGTCCGCCGAGGGCCGCCCGCCCGCCGACGGCGAGCGCCGCGACGGCGTCGTCCGGGACCGGCCCGCCGGGTTCCGCGCCGTCGACCGCCGCTGGTACGAGGCGCTGCTGCGCGGCGCCGTCGCGTTCTACCGGCGGACGCCGCCGCCGTTCCTGCAGGTCCTGTGGCCGAACGCCGACGGCCTGTTCCCCTGGCAGCCCGGCACCGACCTGCCGTTCCGGCGCTCGCAGCCCTGGCTGTGGCTGTCGCCCGGCCAGCACTCCCCGGGCGTGTGGACGCGACGGCTCTGAGCGGCTCCGGGGGCGTGGCGTAGGATCGGCGGGTGTACGGGCCGATCGCGGAGACCATCCGGACGCAGCGGCTCGTGCTGGAGCCGCCGGCGCCGCACCACGCCGACGAGATGGCCCCCGTTCTGGACGACCGCCGACTGCACCGCTACATCGGCGGCGAGCCCCTCACCCGCGACGAGCTCCGCGAACGCTACGCGCGGCTGGCCGCCGGCCCGGCCCCGTTCCACCAGGAGTACTGGCTGTACTGGATCGTCCGCCGCGTCCGCGACGGCCGGGCCGTCGGCTACGTCCAGGCGACGGTGCGGCCCGCGCCCGGCCGCTACGCCGTCGCGCCGCCCGCCTCGGGCTCGACGGTCACCCCGGCGCCGCCCGCCACGGTCGCGTCGGTCGCGTGGGTGATCGGCATGCCCTACCAGGGGTTCGGGTTCGCGACCGAGGCCGCCCGCGCCCTGGTCGGCTGGCTCCGCGACCGCGGCGTCGACGAGATCGTCGCGCTGATCCACCCCGCGAACCGGCCGTCCGCCGCCGTCGCCGCCCGGCTCGGGCTGCGCCCCACCGCCGAGACCGCCGACGACGAGACCGTCTGGCGCCTCCCCGCCGGCGACGCCACCGGTACGGACACGCCGGGATGACACTCTGATATCGGGCGGTGGCGGGCGGGCCGGACACGGGTACGTCAGAATCGGCTGCGCAGTGGCGCGCGGGACGAGACGGCCGTACCGAGACGGCGGGGAGTGGGAGACATGCTGGAGGTCTGGCCCGGGGATCCGTACCCGCTGGGCGCCACCTGGGACGGCACGGGCACCAACTTCGCGCTGTTCTCGGAGGTGGCGCGGCGGGTCGAGTTGTGCCTGTTCGACGAGCGGGGCCGCGAGACGCGGTACGAGCTGCCCGAGGTGGACGGGTTCGTCTGGCACGGGTACCTGCCGGGCGTCGGGCCGGGACGCCGGTACGGGTACCGGGTGCACGGGCCGTTCGACCCGCGCGAGGGGCACCGCTGCAACCCGGCGAAGCTGCTGCTGGACCCGTACGGGAAGGCCGTCGAGGGCAACGTGCGGTGGCACGAGTCGCTGTTCTCGTACCGGTTCACCGACCCGGACGTCCTCAACGAGGACGACAGCGCCCCTTACATGCCGAAGAACGTGGTGGTGAACCCGTTCTTCGACTGGGCCGACGACCGGCCGCCGCGCGTCCCGTACCACGAGAGCGTCATCTACGAGGCGCACGTCAAGGGCCTGACGCGGCTGCACCCGGGGATCCCGGAGGAGCAGCGCGGGACGTACGCGGGGCTGGCGCACCCGGTGATGATCGACCACCTGCTCGACCTCGGCGTGACGGCCGTCGAGCTGATGCCGGTGCACCAGTCGGTGCCCGAGCACGCGCTGGTCGCGCGGGGCCTCGACAACTACTGGGGCTACAACACGATCGGGTTTTTCGCGCCGCACAACTCCTACAGTTCGTCCGGGCAGCACGGCGAGCAGGTGCTGGAGTTCAAGGCGATGGTCCGCGCCCTGCACGAGGCGGGCATCGAGGTGATCCTGGACGTCGTCTACAACCACACCGCCGAGGGCGACCATCTGGGGCCCACGCTGTCGTTCCGCGGGATCGACAACGCGTCGTACTACCGGCTGCGGGACGACGACAAGCGCTACCACCTCGACTACACCGGCTGCGGGAACTCGCTGAACGTGCGGAGCCCGCACGCCCTGCAGCTCATCATGGACTCGCTGCGGTACTGGATCCTGGACATGCACGTGGACGGGTTCCGCTTCGACCTCGCGTCCGCGCTGGCCCGCGAGCTGCACGACGTCGACCGGCTCGCCGCGTTCTTCGACCTCGTCCAGCAGGACCCGGTCGTCTCGCAGGTGAAGCTGATCGCCGAGCCGTGGGACGTCGGCGAGGGCGGCTACCAGGTCGGGAACTTCCCGCCGCTGTGGACCGAGTGGAACGGCAAGTACCGCGACACCGTCCGCGACTTCTGGCGCGGCTCGTACGCGACGATGCCGGAGTTCGCGTCCCGGCTGACCGGTTCGTCCGACCTGTACGAGCACAGCGCGCGGCGCCCGTTCGCGTCCATCAACTTCGTGACGTGCCACGACGGGTTCACGCTGCACGACCTCGTCTCCTACGACCACAAGCACAACGAGGCGAACGGCGAGGACAACCGGGACGGCACCGACGACAACCGCTCGTGGAACTGCGGGCACGAGGGGCCCGCGCGGGATCCGGCCGTCCGGCGGCTGCGGGCCCGGCAGAAGCGCAACTTCCTGGCGACGCTGTTCCTGTCGCAGGGCGTGCCGATGCTGTCGCACGGCGACGAGCTGGGCCGCACCCAGCAGGGCAACAACAACGCCTACTGCCAGGACAACGAGCTCGCGTGGGTGCACTGGGACGACGCCGAGGACGTCGAGTTCGTCCGGTCCCTGTCGCGGCTGCGCCGCGACCACCCGGTGTTCCGGCGCCGCCGGTTCTTCACCGGTACCGGGACGGGCGCCGCCGCCGACATCGCGTGGCTCACCCCGGCCGGGGAGATCATGACCGACCAGGACTGGAACGTCGGGTTCGCGAAGTGCCTCGGCGTGTTCCTCAACGGCGACGCCATCACCGAACCCGACCGGCGCGGGCGCCGGGTCCGGGACGACTCGTTCCTCCTGCTGATCAACGCCGGACCCGACCCCCTGGAGTTCACCCTCCCGGGGGCCGAGTACGGCGATCGGTGGGCCCACACGCTGGACACCGCCGAGCCCGGCGGGGTCGGGGAGCGCCCGCTCGCCAAGGCCCGCGCGACTCTGAAGATCGCCGACCGTTCCCTGTCGGTGCTGCGGCGCGTGTAGCCGGGGTCAGGTCGCGGCGGTCACCTCCATCGCGGTCAGGAACACCAGGACGACCGTCGCGACGGCCACCGCGCCGTGCACGGCCACGGCCGCCGCCGGGAACGCCTGCTCCGCGCCGCGCGCGTGCCTGCCCCGGCCGACGAGCCAGCGGGTGAACAGCAGGAAGCCCTGCAGGACGACGACGATGAGCGCGGCGAACGCCCACCAGGCGTAGACCGGGTCCCTGGTGGCCAGGTGGCCGATCCACAGCGCGAGGCCGCCCGCGGCGGCCAGCGGATGCCCCACGACGACGAGTCGCGGGAAGCGCGTCACCTTGGTCGCGAGCCCCCCGTGCACGATCCAGGTGATCAGTAGATAGCCGCCGGCGAGTGCGGCGAGGACCCATGCTGCGAGCGCAGCGAACTCCACCCCCTGCTCCCTTCTGAGATTCTCATGTCCCCCGACGGCAGTGTCGCCCGCTCATGACGCGGAAATGAGGAATTCGCACAGATTGCCGCTCCCGGCCGTGTACTACCGTGAGATCCCTATGCGGCCACTGACGACTTCTGCCGAGCCCGTCGATCTCGCCGAGCGGTACGCCTACCCGGCCGACCCCCCGTCCGGCGGCCTGTGGCTGCGCGCCAACATGGTCGCGGGCCTGGACGGCGCCGCCCAGCGCGACGAGCGCAGCGGCGGCCTCGGCAACGAGGCCGACCGGCGGCTGTTCCTGCTGCTGCGCGGCCTCGCCGACGCCGTGATCGTCGGCGCCGGGACCGTCCGCGCCGAGGGCTACGGGCCGGTCCGGCCCGTCCCCGAGTGGGACGGCGTGCGGGACGGACGGCCGCCGGTGCCGCCGCTCGTGATCGTCTCCCGGTCCCTCGGCCTGGACTTCGACGGCCCGGTGTTCACCGAGGCGCGCGTCCCGACGATCGTGCTGACCTGCGCGGACGCCGACCCGGACCGGCTGCGCGCGGCCCGCGCGCACGCCGACGTGATCATCGCCGGGGAGCGGGCCCTCGACTTCGGCGTCGCGTTCCGGGCCCTCGCCGCGCGCGGGCACCGGCGGCTGCTGTGCGAGGGCGGCCCGGCCGTCCTCGGCCAGATCGCCGCCGCCGGCCTCCTCGACGAGCTGTGCCTGACGCTCAGCCCGATGCTGCTCGGCGGCGACGCGCTGCGGATCCTCGACGGCCCGAGCGTGCCCGACCCGGCGTGCTGGCGGCTCGCGCACGCCCTCACCGACGAGGACTACCTCTTCCTCCGCTACACCCGCGCCACCCGGTAGCGGACGAACAGCACGCCCTCGTCCAGGTACAGCGCGGCGGGATCCACCGGGATCTCGGCGGGCAGGGCGGTGAGCAGCGGCGTGCGCGGGCCGTGCAGCGCGGGGGCGATGTTGAGGCACAGCTCGTCGACCAGGGACGCGCGGAGCAGCGCGGTGGCGAGGCCGGGCCCGCCCTCGCAGAGCAGGCGCGGCCCCAGCTCCCCGTGCAGCAGCCGGACCGCCTCGGGCAGGTCGACGTCGTCCTCTCCCGCCGCGATCACGCGAATCCCGGACGGGACGTGCGCGCGCGCACGCTCGGTGGTGACGACCACGGTCGGGGTCTCGGCCTCGGTGAACAGCGGCAGCGTCCAGTCGAAGCCGAGCGAACGGCTCACGACCACGATGGGCGCGGGCGGACCGCCCCGGCGCGCGCGCAGATCGGCGCGGAGCCGCGCGGGGCCGAGCCGTCCCGTCCGGACGGTCCCGGCGCCGACGACGATCGCGTCGGCGAGCGCCCGCAGCGTACGGAACACCCGGAAGTCGGCCGCCCCGCCGAGCCCGTCCGTCCAGCCCTCGGCGTCGGTGACCGAGCCGTCCGCGCTCATCACCATGCCGATCCGCAGGCCGGGCGCGTCGCCGTACTCGACGTAGGGGTCGGCGCCGTCCATCGCGGGTTCGGGCAGCAGACGGCGCATGAGCTGCACGTTATCGGACCCCGGGGCCGCAGACTGTCGGTGGCCGGGCGCAAGATGGGGGCATGGACCTGCCGATCAGTCCGCCGTTCTCGCCGATGCTGGCCAAGGCGGTCAAGACCATGCCCCAGGGCGACCTGCTGTACGAGCCGAAGTGGGACGGCTTCCGCTGCATCGTCTTCCGGGACGGCGACGAGGTGGAGCTGTCGAGCCGCGGCGAGAAGCCGCTCACCCGGTACTTCCCCGAGCTGGTGGAGGCGGTGAAGCGGGAGCTGCCGGAGCGCTGCGTGGTGGACGGCGAGATCGTCATGCCGCGCGGCTCCCGGCTCGACTTCGACACGCTGCAGCAGCGCATCCACCCGGCCGCGTCCCGGATCAAGCTGCTGTCGGAGCAGACGCCGGCGTCGTTCGTGGCGTTCGACCTGCTCGCGCTCGGCGACGAGTCCTACCTGGAGAAGCCGCTCGGCGAGCGCCGCCGCCGGCTCGTCGACGCCCTCGCCGGGGCGAACGCGCCGATCCACGTCACCCCCGCGTCCGACTCGTACGAGCTGGCGCTGCGCTGGTTCGACGAGTTCGAGGGCGCGGGCCTCGACGGCGTCATCGCCAAGCCGCGCGACCTGCCGTACGAGCCCGACAAGCGCGTCCAGTTCAAGATCAAGCACGAGCGTACCTGCGACTGCGTCGTCGCGGGCTTCCGCTGGCACAAGTCCGGGCCGATCGTCGGGTCGCTGCTGCTCGGCCTCTACAACGACAAGGGCCACCTGCAGCACGTGGGCGTGGCGGCGTCGTTCACGATGAAGCGGCGCGCGGAGCTCGTCGAGGAGCTGCAGCCGTACCGGATGGAGGACTACGACGGCCACCCGTGGGCCGAGTGGGCGCGGCAGACCGAGGCGACCGTCGACCGGATGCCGGGCGCGATCTCCCGCTGGACCGGCAAGAAGGACCTGTCGTGGGTCGCCTTGCGGCCCGAGCTGGTCGTGGAGGTGGCCTACGAGGCGATGGAGGGCGACCGGTTCCGGCACACCGCCCGCTTCCGCAACTGGCGCCCCGACCGGACGCCGGAGTCCTGCACGTACGAGCAGCTCGAGACCCCCGTCGCCTACGACCTGGACGAGATTCTCGGCGGCCCCGCCACCAGCCCCCGCACCGACCGCTGAGGGTCCTTCCGCGCGGCTCGTCGCAGATCGGCTCGTCGCGGAGCGGTTCGGGCGCGCCGCGCCGCCGCTGCCGGGCGGGTTAAACGCCGCCGGAGGCGCCCGCACCTACGTCGCGGGCGACCGCCGCTCCCCCGCCCGCCCCGGCGCTCGTCGGCCCGGCCCTGCGGGCGCTCGAGGACGCGGCCGCGCGGCTGCGCCGCCCGGGGGTCGCGCGCCGCACGGCGCGGTGGCTCGCCCGCGCGCAGCGTCCGTCCGAGCGGGCGTCGCCGGGGTGCCGGGCGTTCCGGTGACGATCGTCCGCGGGGCCGGGCACGCCCCGCGGCTCAGTCACCCCGCCGAGGTTGCCGCCGGGGTGGCGGTGGCCGCCGTGGCGGCCGTCCCGGCCGGGTGAGGAAGACCGGCCGGACCCCCTGGGCGCGGTGCGCGGCGTCCGAGGGGGTCCGGCGGGAGACCGCGTGTCAGCGCACGGTCTCGTTCCGGATGGTCTCCTGGATCAGGTCCCGGTCGGACTTGACCGACATCTTGGGCGCCTCGAAGGGCCGCAGGTAGGTCTGCCGGACGCCCGGAACCTCGTCCTCGATCACGAACGTGGCCTTCGTGGACGCCTGGGCCTCGTGGTCGCGGACGGTCGGGAGGGTCTTGAAGTCGGCCCGCATCTCATGCTTGTCGATCTTGGTGAGCACGTAGCCGCGCTGGTTGTTGTAGAAGCGCAGGTGCGGGTTGATCTGCAGGAACGGGTGGTCGGCCGGGTCGGAGTCGCGGCCGTCGCCGCCGCTGGTGATGGACGTCGCGACGAGCTCGGAGCCGACGGTCGGCGAGTCCGGGTCGTCGTAGTCGAGCTTGAGGTCGCTCGCCCAGTGGGCGTGCACGTCGCCGGTGAGGACGACGGGGTTGCGCACCTTCCGGTCGAGCCAGCCCCGCGTGATGCGCTCGCGGGACGCGACGTAGCCGTCCCAGCCGTCCATCGAGGTGATCTTCGCGGGGCCGGCGTTGTTGTCGCGCTGCGCGAAGAAGACCTGCTGGCCGATGACGTCCCAGCGGGCGCGGGACGCGTCGAAGCCGTCGAGCAGCCACTTCTCCTGCTCGGCGCCGGTGATGGACCGCTTGGGGTCGGTGGCCGCGGGGCAGTCCTTGTAGCCGTCGCCGCAGCCCTGGTCGTCGCGGAACTGGCGGGTGTCGAGCATGTGGAAGTTGGCGAGCTTGCCCCAGCGGACGCGCCGGTAGATCTGGATGTCCGGGCCGTTCGGGATGGAGCGGCGGCGCAGCGGCATGTTCTCGTAGTACGCCTTGAACGCGGCGATGCGGCGGCGCCGGAAGTCGGCGGGGTCGGGCGTGTCGGAGCCCGCCTCGGGGACGTCGTCGGCCCAGTTGTTCTCGACCTCGTGGTCGTCGAACACGACGAGCCAGGGCGCGGCGGCGTGCGCGGCCTGCAGGTCGGGGTCGGCCTTGTACTGGGCGTGCCGCTGCCGGTAGTTCGCCAGCGTGACGGTCTCGGGCCCCCGGTGGTCGCGGACGTTCCCGCCCGGGATCGTGTAGTCGTCGGGCTTGTACTCGTACTGGTAGTCGCCGAGGTGCAGGATCAGGTCTGGGTGCTCCTCCGCGAGCCGCCGGTACGCGGTGAAGTAGCCGTGCTCGTACTGGCTGCAGGAGACGAACGCCATCGCGAGGGCGGGGCCGAACGAGTCGAGGCGGGGCGCGGTGACCGTCCGCCCGACCGGGGAGACGTGGTCGCCGGCGCGGAACCGGTACCAGTAGTCGCGGCCGTGCCGCAGCCCGTTCAGCTCGACGTGGACGGAGTGGGCGTCCTCGGGACGCGCGACGACCGTGCCGCGCCGCTCGACCTTGCGGAACCGCTCGTCCCGCGCGACCTCCCACCGGACGTCCACGTTCCGGTTCGGCATGCCGCCGCGGCCGTCCTCGGCGAGGGGGTCGACGGCGAGGCGGGTCCACAGGACGAACCCGTCGGGCTCGGGGTCGCCGGACGCGACGCCGAGGGTGAACGGGTCGCCGGCGGCGCGGCGGGCGCGCGGGGCGGCGTGGGCGGTGCCGGGGAACGCGGAGACGGCGGCGGCCGTGCCGACCGCGAGTCCGGTGGTGACGAGGAAGGAACGCCGGTCGAGCTGGGGCGCGTCGGCCATGGGGAGCGACCTTTCGGAGGAATCCGGCATCGATCGCCGGTCAGCCTCGCGAAGGTCGGTGACGGAAGAGCACCGGGAAGGTGACGCACCGCGCAACAGAGGTGATCTTTTCGGAAGATCAACCACCAAGGGTGCACAGGGGTGCTAGGGTAGTGGGTTACGTGCAGACACAGTTAACCCACCCCTACACATAGGAGTGTACCTAACACATGGAGACCCGTCAATCCAGTGTTGTCAAATCCGCCGAGACCACCGACGGGGACGCGGCGCGGCGCGCGGCCGTCCGCGCGGAGCAGGAGCACGTCACCCGCCTGTACGGGCGGCTCGACGCCGAGCGGGCCAAGAGCGAGGCCGCGCTGCGCGAAGGACCGGCGGCGGGCGGCGGCAGCGCGTTCCAGGCGCGGCTGGAGAGCGCCGTCGCCACCGACGAGGCCGCGCGCCGGCTGGCGCAGCTCGCGGGGGTGGAGGACGGGCTGTGCTTCGGCCGGATCGACCACCGCGCCGACGGCGAAGGGCCGGGCGACACGTTCTACATCGGCCGGATCGGGCTGCGCGACGAGGACCACGAGCCGCTGCTGATCGACTGGCGCGCCGCCGCCGCGCGCCCGTTCTACACCGCGACGCCCGGGGCGCCCGGCACCCTCGCGCGCCGCCGCCACCTGCACCTGCGGCACCGCGAGGTCGTCCGGCTGGACGACGAGGTGTTCGACATCGACGGCCTGGCGGAGTCGGAGCGCCGCACGCTCGTCGGGGAGGCGGCCCTGCTGGCAACGCTGCGCAAGGGCCGGACGGGGCGGATGAGCGACGTCGTCGCCACCATCCAGCAGGAGCAGGACGAGGTGATCCGGGCCGGCCTGCACGGCGTGCTGGTCGTGCAGGGCGGTCCCGGCACCGGCAAGACCGTCGCGGCGCTGCACCGCGCCGCGTTCCTGCTCTACACGCACCGCGACGTGCTCGAACGCCGGGGCGTCCTGGTGGTCGGCCCGAACGCGACGTTCCTGCGGTACATCGAGCAGGTGCTCCCGGGGCTCGGCGAGACCGACGTCGTCCTCGCCACGGTCGGCGAGCTGTTCCCGGGGACGCGCGCGACCGCGTCCGACCGGCCGGACGTCGCGGTGGTGAAGGGCGATCCGCGGATGGCCGATCTCGTCGCGGAGGCCGTCCGGGACCGGCAGCGCGCGCCGGAGGACGGGTTCGAGGTGGAGGCCGACGGCATGACGCTGAAGGTGTCCGCCGAGGAGTGCGCCCGCGCCCGCGACCGTGCGCGCGCGCTGCGCGTGCCCCACAACGTGCAGCGGCGCCGGTTCGTCCACGACCTGCTGGAGGCGCTCGCGCTGAACCGGGCCCAGCAGTACGACCGGATGGTCGACGAGCCGCTGGAGCAGATGATCAGCGAGGGCGGGCTGCCCGCGTGGCTCCAGGAGCTGATGGAGGAGGCCGAGGACGAGCCGCTGCTGGACGAGGCCGACCTCCGGCTGGCGAAGGAGGCGCTGTGGCTCGACCCGGCCGTCCGGTCGGCGATCGACGCGCTGTGGCCGGAGCTGACGCCGCAGCGCCTCCTGTCCGACCTGTTCGCCGACCCGGACGCCTTGGCCCGCGTCGGCGGCCGCGCGGGCCTGCGGCCGGACGAGGCCGCACTGCTGCACCGTCCGTCCACGGCCGAGTGGACGGTCTCGGACGTCCCGCTGCTGGACGAGGCCGCCGAATGGCTCGGCGTCGACGACACGGCCGACCGGGCCCGCGCCCGCGCCGCCGCGGCGGCCCGCGCGGAGGAGGAGCGGTACGCGCGCGAGATCCTGGAGTCCCGGGACGAGTCGAACCTGCTGAACGCCGCCGACGTGATCGACGCCGCCGGGCTCGCCGGGCGGCACCACCACGACGGCCCGCCGCTCACCACCGCCCAGCGCGCGACCGCCGACCGCGAGTGGGCGTACGGGCACGTCATCGTGGACGAGGCGCAGGAGCTGTCGGCGATGGCGTGGCGGACGATCATGCGGCGGGTCCCGACCCGCTCCCTCACCGTCGTCGGCGACATCGCGCAGACGGGCAGCGCCGCCGGGGCCGCGTCGTGGGGGCAGATGCTCGACCCCTACGTGCCGGGCCGGTGGCGGGAGCAGCGCCTCATGGTCAACTACCGGACCCCGGCGGCGATCATGCGGGTGGCCGCGGAGGTCCTCGCCGCGGTCGACCCGGGGCAGACGCCGCCCGAGTCCGTGCGCGACGACGAGGCGCCGCCCCGCGCCGTCGAACTCCCGGTGACCGGGCTGCCCGCCCTGGTCGAGGACGAGCTGGACGCCATCGGCGAGGGCCGCCTCGCGGTGATCGTCTCCGGGGCGCGGCACGCGGACGTCCGGGCCGTCCTGCCCGGGGCGGCCGCCGGCGCGACCCCGGCCGCCCTCGACTCCCCCGTCGTGGTGCTCACCTCCGAGGAGGCGAAGGGCCTGGAGTTCGACGCGGTGATCCTCGTCGACCCCGCGGGCGTCCTGGCCGGGTCGCCGAAGGGCGGCCAGGACCTGTACGTCGCCCTCACCCGCGCGACCCGCCGCCTGACGGTCGTCCACGCGGGCGACCTGCCGCCCGTCCTGGCGTCCCTCGGGTGAGCGGGGTCAGCGGCGGCGCAGGTTCCCCAGGGTCTGCTCCAGCTCGGCCTCGATGATCCGGGCCGCGGCCGCCGGGTCGCGGTCGCGCACGGCCGCGACCAGGGCGGCGTGCGCGTCCCGCCCGTGGTCGAGGTCGTGGCGGCGCACGTCCAGCAGCGCCGTCAGGTCCAGCAGGCCCTCGCGCAGGACCGGGACGAACTCGGCGAACAGGTCGACGAGCACCGGATTGTGCGCGGCCCGGACGATCGCGGCGTGCAGCGCGATGTCGGCGTCGATGAACGCCTCGACGGCCGGGCCCGCGGCGCCCGCCGCGGGCCGGGCCGCGTCGCGGTCGGCGAGGGCCCGCTCGATGGCGTCGAGGTCGGCGTCGGTGCGGCGCACCGCGGCCAGCTCGGCGGCGCGGCCCTCGATCATCTCGCGGATCTCGTAGACGTCGGCGACGGACGCGCGGCGCAGCCGGGCCCGCCAGTCCTCGTCGGGCTCGGTCGCGAGGACGAACACGCCCGCGCCCTGCCGCGCCTGCACCAGGCCCGCGCCGGCGAGGGCGCGCAGCGCCTCCCGCACGGTCGACCGGCCCACGCCCAGCTCCCTGGCGAGCGTGGTCTCGCCGGGGAGGCGGGTGCCGACCGGCCAGGTCCCGTCCGCGATCTGCCCGCGCAGCCGCTGCGCGGCCTGCTCGACGAGCGGGCTGGGACGGAGCGGGCCGAGCGGCATGCGGATCCTTCCGGGACGCGGGACCGGACCACGGTAGCGCGAGACCAACTTGTCTGAGGACCTGACATGTCGCTAGAGTGCCCGGCATGGCGTGGCAGGCCCTCCTTCTCGGCCGCCGCGGCGGGGCCTGATCCGACCGGCACCCCGCCGCGGGGTCCGGTGCTGCCGGTCGTCCGACCGGCGACACCCAGGAGACCTCCCGTGAACCACGCCTTCCCGACACTCCGGACGCCCACCGGCCCCGTCCCCGCCGGCGCGCCGTTCTGGAACCCGCAGCGCGGCGGCGCCATGCCGTCGCACCGGTACCGCTCCGTCCACGACCGCGAACCCTCGCCCGTCCCGGACGTCGAGCGCACCTGGCCGTCCCGCCGCCTGGAGGCGCCCCCGCTCTGGGTGCCGGTCGACCTGCGCGACGGCAACCAGGCCCTCGCCGAACCCATGGACCCCGACCGCAAGGCCCGCATGTTCGCCCTGTTCGTCGCCATGGGCTTCAAGGAGATCGAGGTCGGCTACCCGTCCGCGAGCGCCACCGACTTCGCGTTCGTCCGCCGGCTCGCCGAGACCGGCGTCCCGGACGACGTCACCCCCGTCGTGTTCACGCCCGCGCGCCGCGACCTCATCGAGCGGACCTTCGCCTCCATCGAGGGCCTGCCCCGCGCGGTCGTCCACCTGTACACCGCGACCGGCCCCGCCTGGCGCGACGTCGTCCTCCGCGAGGACCGCGACGGCGTCCGCCGGCTGATCCTCGACGGCGCCGCGGACGTGGCGCGCCTCGCGGGCCCCGGCGTCCGGTTCGAGTTCTCCCCCGAGACGTTCAACTTCACCGAGCCCGACTTCGCGCTCGAGGTCTGCGACGCCGTCACGGACCTGTGGGACGCCGCCCCCGACCGTCCCGTCATCCTCAACCTGCCCGCGACCGTCGAGATCGCGACCCCGAACGTGTACGCCGACCAGATCGAGTACATGCACCGGAACGTGGCCCGCCGCGACGCCGTCATCCTCTCCGTGCACCCGCACAACGACCGCGGGACCGGCGTCGCGTGCGCCGAACTGGCGATGCTCGCGGGCGCCCAGCGCGTCGAGGGCTGCCTGTTCGGCAACGGCGAGCGCACCGGCAACGTCGACCTCGTCACCCTCGCGCTGAACCTGCACGCCCAGGGCGTCGATCCCCGCCTCGACCTCTCCGACATCGACGAGATCCGCCGCACCGTCGAGCACTGCAACCGCCTGCCCGTCCACGAACGCCACCCCTACGGCGGCGACCTCGTCTACACCGCGTTCTCGGGCACGCACCAGGACGCGATCGCGAAGGGCATGGCGCACCACGCGAAGCGCGCCGCCGACCTGGGCGTCCCGCCCGCGCAGGCCCCCTGGGACGTCCCGTACCTGCCGATCGACCCCGCCGACGTGGGCCGCGGGTACGAGGCCGTCATCCGGGTGAACAGCCAGTCGGGCAAGGGCGGCATCGCCTACCTGCTGCGCACCGGGTACGGCCTCGACCTGCCGCGCCGCCTGCAGATCGAGTTCTCCCGCGTGGTCCAGCGGGCCACCGACGGCAGCGGCGAGGAGGTGACCGCCGAGCAGCTGTGGGACTTCTTCCGCGCCGAGTACCTCGACCGCACCGGCCCCGTCGCCGTCACCGGCTGGCGCACCGCGCACACCGGCCCCGCCCGGCACGACTTCACCGGCACCGTCGCGGTGGACGGCCGCACCGGCGAGCACACCGGCACCGGCAACGGCCCGATCGACGCGCTCACCGCCGCGCTGGCCGCCGCCGGAGTGACCGTGGACGTCCTCCGCTTCGCCGAGCACTCGACCGACGCGACCGCCCCCGGCGGCGGCTCCCCCGCCGTCGCCTACGCCGAGTGCCGCGTCGACGGCGTCGTCCGCTGGGGCGCCGGCCGCGACACCTCCGTCCTCACCGCGTCCGTCCAGGCCGTCCTGTCCGCCGTCAACCGCGCCAAGACCGCCTGAGCACACCCGCACCCGCTTGCTCCGCCGTTCCCGGGTGGGTGCGGAGGCTCGTCCGGTTGACGGTCTACGAGGTCGCCGAGGAGGGGGGCGTGGTGGAGCACGTCCAGTAGCGGGCCGTGACGGCCCTCGCTCTCGCCGGACGTGGGGAGCGCGAGGGCCGTCGCGGTGGGCGGGGGGGGGCGGTCGGCGCGGGTCAGCGGCGGCGGTGGGGGCGGCGGCGGAGGGGGCGGCGCCAGGAGAGGCCGGTGCCGGGGATGCGGAGGGTCAGGTAGCGGTGGCCGTGCGCGGACCGGGTGTAGCGGGCGCCGCGGGCGCCGACGCTGTGGCCGACTCCGTGTCTCGACAGGTTGAGCCGGAAGGGTCCGAGCCGGATCGATTTTCGGTAATGCCATCCCATGGTGGCGGGGTTCCCACTTCGGGCGGCCTTGCACCTCGCGATCCGCATCGGACGGCCGGGCGCAAGGGCAGGACATGACCAAAAATGCGGCGAGTTGGCAGAGCACCGCTCTTTACCTCGTGCCGCGCGTTCGGGAACGTGTGCTCCGGTAGAGATCATTTCCCACTCCCGGAGGTGCGGGTTGACCAGGAGACCCCTGAGGCGGCGGACGGCCGCGATCGCCGTGCTGACCGGCGCGGCGCTCGCCGCGGGCGGCGGGACGGCGCTCGCCCGGACGGCGCCCGAGATCGTGGTGAAGGACGGCGTGACGCAGCCCGTCTTCTCGTACGAGGACGCCATCCGCGAGCACGTGTACGTGCAGACGCAGGTGGACAGCGACCGCGACGGGGAACTCGACCGCGTCAACGTCGACATCGTCCGGCCGCGGGAGACCGAGCAGGGCCTCAAGGTCCCGGTGGTCATGGACGAGAGCCCGTACTACGACAACGCGGGACGCGGCAACGAGAGCGAGCGCAAGTCCTACGACGGGAACGGCGACCCGCTGAAGTTCCCCCTGTACTACGACAACTACTTCGTCCCCCGCGGGTACGCGTTCCTGGCCGTTGACATGGTCGGGACGACCCGGTCCGACGGTTGCCCGGTGAGCGGCGGGCCGTCGGACGTGCTGGGCGGGAAGGCGGTCGTCGACTGGCTGAACGGGCGCGCGAAGGCGTTCCGGGCGGACGGCACCCCGGTCGCGGCCGACTGGACGACCGGCAGCACCGCGATGATCGGCAAGTCGTACGACGGGACGCTCGCGAACGGGGTCGCGGCGACGGGCGTCGAGGGGCTGGAGACGATCGTCCCGATCGCGGCGATCAGCGGCTGGTACAACTACAGCCGGATGAACGGCGTGAAGTACTGGACGGACGAGCAGCCGTGGCTCGCGGGCTACGTCGACACGGACCCGCCGGCGAAGTGCGCCGCCGTGAACGCCGACCTCGACGAGGGCGAGGACGACGCGACCGGGAACTACAACGCCTACTGGAAGACGACGGACTACCGGCACGGGACGATCGGGCGGGCGGCCAACGTGCGCGCCAGCGTGTTCGCGGTGCACGGCGTGAACGACCTCAACGTCAAGGACGACCACTTCTCGCTGTGGTGGGAGGAGCTCGCGCAGCACGACGTGAAGCGGAAGGTGTGGCTGACGCAGCGCGGGCACGTGGACCCGTTCGACTTCCGCCGGGACGAGTGGGTGCGGACGCTGCACCGCTGGTTCGACCACGAGCTGCACGGCATCGACAACGGGATCATGGACGAGCCGCGCGCCGACATCGAGGTCGGGCCGGACGAGTGGATCACGCAGGACGACTGGCCGTCGCGGGACGCGGAGACGGTGATCCTGCGGCCCCGCGCCGACGGGACGCTCGCGCAGCAGCGGACCCCGAAGGGCGACACCGCGACGTTCGCCGACGCGGCGGGCCCCGAGGGGAACGGGTACTCCGAGGGCGCGATGGTCGAGGACCCGACGGCCGACCGGCCGTACCGGGCGGCGTTCGTGTCGGGGCCGCTGCCGAACTCCGGGCGGCTGTCGGGCACCCCGGACGTCCGGCTGCGGGTGAAGCTCGACCGGCCGACCGCGAACGTCACGGCGCTGCTCGTCGACTACGGGACGGCCGAGCGCGTCGACCATCTCGGCCCCGGCTCGGGCATCGAGACGCTCGGCACCGAGAGCTGCCACGGGGCGAGCACGGCGTTCGACGACGCGTGCTACCGGGAGACGCGGGTGACCACGACGACGTCGCCGGTCAACGTGATCGCGCGCGGCTGGCTGGACGTGCAGAACCACGGCTCGCTGAGCGATCCCGAGCCGCTGACGCCCGGCGAGTTCGAGAGCATCCGCTGGGAGACGCTGAGCCAGGAGTACGTCCTGAAGAAGGGGCACCGGCTGGGGCTGGTGCTGGCCGGGACGGACGCCGACTACACCACCGAGACGCCGACGGGCGCGGCGGTGACCGTGGACCTGGCGTCCAGCTCGATCCGGTTCCCGGTGGTGGAGACGACCGGGGACGCCCCGGCGAACCTCGTCGTCCCGCGGCCGAAGTCGGCGTGGCGCGGCCCGGCCGAGGTCGGCCTGCCGGTGCAGGAGCGCCGCTTCCACTGACCGGCGTCACCGCGTGACGCGGGGCCGCCGCTCCCCTCCCGGGGGGCGGCGGCCTCACTTGTTGTCGGTGTCCTTGCTGGGCTGGACGCGCTTGGGCTCGCCGGGCATCTTCGGATAGTTCGGCGGGTACGGCATGTCGCCGAGGCCGTGGTCGTTCTCGTCGCGGTCGGCCATCTCGAGCAGCGGCTCGAGCGAGAACGCGGCGTCGTCGATGGTCGCGTGCAGGTCGCCGACCTTCGCGAACCGGTCGGGCATCGTGGCGATGGTGAGGTCGCGCGGGTCGACGTCGCCCAGCTCGTCCCAGGTGACGGGCGCCGAGACGGGCGCGTGCGGGGCCGGGCGGACGCTGTAGGCCGAGGCGATGGTGCGGTCGCGGGCGTTCTGGTTGAAGTCGATGAAGATCTGCTCGCCGCGCTCCTCCTTCCACCAGCGGGTGGTCACCTCGGACGGGGCGCGCCGCTCGACCTCGCGGCCGAACGCGAGCGCGGCCCGCCGCACCTCGGTGAACGTCCAGCGCGGCTCGATCCGGACGTAGATGTGCACGCCGGCCTTCCCGGACGTCTTGACGTAGCCGGTGTAGCCGAGTTCGCCGAGCAGGTCGCGGGCGGGGCCGAGCGCGACCCGCACGGCGTCGGCGAAGTCGGTGCCCGGCTGCGGGTCGAGGTCGATGCGCAGCTCGTCCGGGTGGTCGACGTCGCCCTTGCGGACGGGCCAGGGGTGGAACGTCAGCGTGCCGAGGTTGGCGGCCCAGGCGATCACGGCGACCTCGGACGGGCACACCTCGTCGGCGTACCGGCCGCTGGGGAACTTGATCCGCGCGGTGGGCACCCAGTCGGGCGCGCCCTTCGGGATGCGCTTCTGGTAGAACGCGTCGGACTTGCCGGCGCCCATGCCCGCCTGGCCGCGGGCGTAGTCCTCCCGGGTGGCCATCTTGGCGCCTTCGAACACCCCGGCGGGCCAGCGTTCCAGCGTCGTCGGGCGGTCGCGGGTGGCGCGCAGGATCCCCTCCCCCACGGCCAGGTAGTACTCCACCAGCTGCCGCTTGGTGTAGCCGTGCTGCGGGAAGTACGGCTTGTCGGGATTGGACACCTTGACGAGCCGATCCCCGACCGGGATCTCGATGAAGGGCGAGGCCATAGGTGCACGTTAACCCAGGGGTGCGACATTCCCCCGGAGGCGCCGGGTACGTTCGAGGGCATGGAGAAGATCCGCAAGAGCGAGGACGAGTGGCGGGCCGAGCTGTCGCCCGAGGAGTACCACGTGCTCCGGGAGGCGGGCACCGAGAAGCCGTTCACCGGCGAGTACACCGACACCAAGACCGTCGGCGTCTACCGCTGCCGCGCCTGCGGCACCGAACTGTTCCGGTCGGAGACCAAGTTCGAGAGCCACTGCGGCTGGCCGTCGTTCTTCGCGCCGGCCGACTCGGACGCGGTCGTCCTGCGCGACGACCGGTCCCTCGGCATGGTCCGCACCGAGGTGCGGTGCGCGACGTGCGACTCGCACCTCGGGCACGTGTTCCACGGTGAGGGCTACGACACCCCGACCGACGACCGCTACTGCATCAACTCGATCTCGCTGACCCTCGAGCCCGCCGAGTAACGCCGGCCGGCGCCGCCGTGCCGGTCCCCGGCAACCTCCCGAGCGTGCCGCGCGTCCAAGAGGCGACGGCACGCCCCGAGGGGGTCACCATGATCGGTCCCTACGAGATCGCGTTCCTGTCCGGCGGCCCGGAGCGGGTGGTGCAGGCGGCGCTGCTCGCGCTGTACGAGCGGGGCGTCGTGCGGGTGTCCCGGCTGACGCACCGCGTCGACCCGGCCGTCGGCGAGGACGACGACGACCCCGTGCCCGACCCGGTGCAGGCGGCGCTGCTGAAGAAGGTGCCGCACGCCGGGACGCCGCTGGCCGACCTGCTCCTCTTCGGCGCCGCGGCCGACGCGGTGTGGGACGTCTGCGACGGCCTGATCGACGGCGGGCTGCTGGGCGCGGGGAAACTGCGCCGGCTCCGGCCGACGCGCGAGGGCCGCGTCGTCCTGGACGCCGCGCGGCGGGGCGTCCTGCCCGAGTTCCCGCCGGACGGGACGTCCCCGGACGTCGCCCGGCTCGCCGCGCTCGGGCCGTCTGCCGTCGGGGACGCCAAGATGCGCGCGGTGCTCTGCGAACCGGTCCCGAAGCGGGTGCGCCTCTCGCGCGGCGGGTTCCGCGCCAGAGGGTGGGGCGGCTCCGCCGGCCCCTCGGCCGACCGGCGGTACGGCGACGGCGGCGACTTCGGCGGCGGGGGCGGCGAGCCCTGACCGGCGGCCTCGGGGGCGGCGACTAGCGACCGGCCCTACGGGAGGGACGCGATGAGCTCGCCCAGCGGCTTGCGGCGGCCCGTGTAGAACGGGATCTCCTCGCGCGTGTGCAGGCGGGCCTTCGCGCCGCGCAGGTGCCGCATGAGGTCGACGATCCGGTGCAACTCGTCGGCCTCGAAGGCGAGCATCCACTCGAAGTCGCCGAGCGCGAACGCCGACACCGTGTTGGCGCGGACGTCCGGGTAGTCGCGGGCCATCTTGCCGTGCTCGGCGAGCATGGCGCGGCGCTCCTCGTCCGGCAGCAGGTACCACTCCAGGGACCGGACGAACGGGTACACGCACACGTACGCGCGGGGCTCCTCGTCGGCGAGGAACGCGGGGATGTGGCTCTTGTTGAACTCCGCCGGGCGGTGCAGCGCCATCTGCGACCAGACGGGCTCGCTCGCGCGCCCCATGGACGTGCGGCGGAACCGGCTGTAGACCTCCTGCAGGTCGTCGGAGCTCGGCGCGTGCCACCAGAACATGTAGTCGGCGTCGGCGCGGAGCCCGGCGACGTCGTAGAGGCCGCGGGTGGTGACGTCCTTCTGGCCCGCCTGGTCCAGGAGGTCCTGCACTTCGGCGGCGTCCTTCTCGCCGATCTCGCCCGGGCGCGACACCCGGAAGACCGACCACATGGTGTAGCGGATCTGCTTGTTCAGGTCGCGGGCCTTCGGCTTCGCCGCGGACTCGGTCATGTCGCTGCTCCTTCTCGACTGCGCAGGTGGTCCAGTACCCGGTCGGCCGCCGCGCGCGCCGTGGCGAGGCACGCGGGGACGCCGAGGCCGTCGTAGGCGGCGCCCGCGACGGCCAGCCCCGGCTGCGCGGCGACCGCCGCGCGGACCCGGGCCACGCGGTCGGCGTGGCCGACGTTGTACTGCGGGAGACCGCCGCCCCAGCGGGTCACCCGGGTGGCGGCGGGCACGTCGGAGGCGCCGCAGGTCGCGGCCAGCTCCGCCGTCGCCGCCGCGATCAGCTCCTCGTCGGTCCGCTGCAGGGTGTGCTCCTCGCCGAACCGGCCGATGGAGCACCGCACGGCGACGAGGCCGGGATCGCGGTCGCGCAGGTGGGGCCATTTTACGGAGCTGAACGTCACGGCCTTCACCCCGTGCGCGTTCTCCACGGCCGGGACGAGGTAGCCGCTGCCCGCCGGGAGCTCGGGGAACGCGGTGACGGGGTAGGCGAGCGTGACGATCGCCATGCTCGCGTACTCGATGCCGGCGAGGGCGGTCGCGGCGGCGGGCACGTCCGCCGCCAGGAGGCGGGACGCGGGCGCGGCCGGGACCGCGACCACCACGGCGTCGGCGTCGAGCGTCTCGGGCGCCCGGGCGGGCCCGACCGTGAGGCGCCAGCCGTCCGGGCGGCGCCGCAGTTCGCGGACCATCGCGCCGGTGCGGACGGTGCCGCCCGCCGCGGTCAGGTCGCCCGCGACCAGCCCGGGCAGCGTGCCGAGGCCGCCGGGGAGGGTGGTGAAGACGGGGCCGGAGTCCTTCGGGGCGGCGTCGCGGACGCTCTGCACCGCGTCGATCAGCGACCGGTGGGAGCGCGCGGCGGCGGCGACGGCCGGCATCGTCGCCTCGAACGACAGCAGCTCGGTGCGGCCCGCGTAGACGCCGCCGAGCAGCGGCTCGACGAGCCGGTCGACGACCTCGGAGCCGACGCGGGCGCCGATGTAGCCGGCGACCGACACGTCGGCGCCGAGCGGCGTCTCGGGCAGCACGCGGTCGAGGGGCACCCGGGCGAGCCCGGCCGGGGACAGCACCTGCGCCGCGGCGAGCGCCTTGAGGTCGGAGGGGACGCCCATCACCTGGCCGGACGGGATGGGGCGGAGCGCGCCGCGGCTGCGGATGCCCGACGACGTGGTGCCGGGGTGCACGAGATCGTCCGCGCGGCCGAGGTCGCGGACGAGGCCGAGGCCCTCGGGGCGGCGCGCGAGCATCGACTCGGCGCCCTCGTCGACCGGGAGCCCGGCGATCTCGCTGACGCGCAGCTTTCCGCCGATCCGGGGGGAGCCCTCCAGCACGGTCGTCCGGACGCCCGCGCGGGCGAGGAGGCGTGCTGCGGCGAGGCCCGCGATGCCGCCTCCGATGACGACGGCATGGGACGTGGTCATGCCTCCACCTTTCCAGACGTCCCGCCGGATCGTGCACCGGGGCGTCCGCTGCGGCCCCGCGCCGGGCGGTTTTTGTGCCGCGGATGACAAGCGGGCACGACTCCGCCAGTGAATACTGGCATCCATGGATCTTCGGACGTTCCTCCGCCGCGCGGGCGCCGGCGTGCTGTGCGCCGGCCTCGCGCTGGCCGTGCCCCCGGCCGCCGCCTCCGTCCCCGCCTCCGCCGCGACCGCCGCGACGGCGCCCGACCCCGCCGCGCCCCTCGGCCTCGCCTCCGTGGGGCTGCCCTGGTTCTGGCCGAACAACCACCTCTACGGCCTCGCCGCCGCGTCCCCCGACAGCGTCTGGATCAGCGGCCTCCAGGGCGAGATCGTCGTGCCCGGCCCCATCCCGGGCACCGGGAAGACCATCCCCGGCAACCCGGTCGTGCGGCGCTGGACGGGCGACCGCTGGGTCGAGTACGACCTCGGCGGCCTGTCCCGCCACGGCACCATCACCGGCGTGCACGCCGCCGGGCCGGAGGACGTCTGGATCAACGGCACCCGCCACCTGGACGGCTCCAGCGAGCCGTACGTCGCCCGCTTCACCGGGACCGCCTTCACCGAGGTCGAGCTCCCGGCGGGCTCGACCTCCGCCGGGCTGCAGGTGCGGGGCGCGGACGTCTGGCTGCTGAGCACGGGCGGCGTCTACCGCCGGACGGGCGACGCGTGGACGCACGTGGCGCCGCCGGCCTTCCGGGACGGCACGCTGAACGCCGCGGACATCCGGGCGGACGACGACATCTGGATGCTGGGCAGGTCCGACCGGTACAGCGGCGACACGGTCGCGCGCCGATTCGACGGCCGGGAGTGGCGCGACGTCCCGGTCGAGCAGCCCCCGGGGTCGGCGTGGATGACGGACGTGCTCGGGGTGTCGCCCACCGAGGCGTGGGCCGTCGGCACGAACCACCGTACGTCTCCGGCCACGCCCGTCATCATGCGCTGGGACGGCGCGTCGTGGACGGACGTCGAGCCGCCCGCGGGCCTCAACGAGCTGAGCAAGCTCGTCCCGGGGCCGGACGGGACGGTCTGGGCCCTCGGCCACTCCCTGCACGAGCCCGCCGAGCCCGGGCTGCTGCGCCTCGACGGCGGGACGTGGCGGCGGGTGCGGACCACCCCGGCGCCGAACCGGAGCAACTTCCACGGGACGGCGATGGCCGTCGTCCCGGGCACCGGCCACCTGTGGCTGCTCGGAGACGTGAACATCGGCGGGCCGATGCTGCTGACCGACCAGCCCACGGGCCGCTGATCCACCGGCCCGTCCGGGGCGCGGCCGGCCCGGCGGGGGCGCCGGCCGTGACCCGGACGTGCCCGGTTCGTGCCCGTATCGCGATTCGCCCCGCGGAACGGTGATCTGCACCACTCCGTCCAAGCCGCATGCGGATCGCCAGAAGCGTCAGGCAAGCGACATTCGTGTTGGTCACCCTACTCCTGGCCGGGCTGCTCGCCGGTTGCTCGGGCGGGAGCGAGTCGGCGGGCGGCGCGCCCGCCGAGGCCCGCGACGAGGGGGCCCGGCAGGGCGGCGGCGCCGCCCTGCAGAAGGAGCCGAGCGCCGCGGAGGGCGAGGAGGGCGGCGGGAGCGGCGGGGAGCAGGGCGCCCGCGGCTCGGACGCGAAGCTGCCGTCCGCGTCCCGCGCCGTCGTCTACACGTCCGAGCTCAGGGTGCGCGCGGACGACGTGGAGAAGGCCGCGGTCAGGGCCAAGCAGCTCGCGACCGCGGCGGGCGGCTACGTGGGGCGGGAGTCGGCGAGCAGCCGCCCGCCGCGCGCCGAGATCGCGCTGCGGATCCCCGCCGACCGCTACGCGGACCTGCTGGCGCGGCTGAGCTCGGAGCTGGGCGAGAAGCTGTCGCTGACGCAGGAGGCGGAGGACGTCACGGCGGAGGTCGCCGACGTCGAGAGCCGCGTCCGGTCGGCGGAGGCGACGCTCGCGTCGTTCCGCAAGCTGCTGGAGCGCGCCGAGTCCCTCGACGAGATCATGAAGCTCGAGGACGAGATCTCCGAGCGGGAGTCGGACCTGGAGTCGCTGCAGGCCCGGCACAAGGCGCTCCAGGCGAGCACCGGCTACGCGACCCTCACCGTCACCCTGGTCGGCAAGGTCGAGCCCAAGAACGAGCCCAAGGAGGACGAGGCGGGCGGCTTCCTCGGCGGCCTGCGGGACGGCTGGGACGCCTTCAGCACGTTCGCCGGCGGGATCGCCGTCATGCTCGGCTGGCTGCTGCCGTTCCTCGTGACGCTCGCGGTGCTGGCCGTCCCGGTCTACCTGCTCCGGCACCGGCTGCGCGCGCGGTTCCGCGCGTGGACGGACTCGCGCGGACGTCTCGCGCCCGCGCCGCACGTCCCGGGCGCCACGGGCCCGGGCGCCCCGCCGCCGGGGCCGTCCGGCCCGCCGTCCACCGGCGGCACCGGCGGGAACCCCTGACCCGCGCGAACGTCAGGACGTGCGCTCCGCGCTCGCCTCGTGGACCAGGTCCGCGAGGCGGGCCAGCACGTCGGGGTCCGTGGACGGCAGCACGCCGTGCCCGAGGTTGAAGATGTGCCCCTCCGCCGTGCGGCCGCGGGCGAGGACGTCGCGCGCGCGCTCCTCGACCGTCTCCCACGGGGCGAACAGGATCGCGGGGTCGAGGTTGCCCTGCAGGGCCTTGCCGGGCTCGACGCGGCCGACGGCCTCGTCCAGCGGCACCCGCCAGTCGACGCCGACGACGTCCGCGCCGGCCTCGCCCATCGGGCCGAGCAGCTCGCCGGTGCCGACGCCGAAGTGGATGCGCGGGACGCCCAGCGGCTCGACCGCCGCGAAGATCCGGCGGGTGTGCGGCAGCACCGACGCGCGGTAGTCCTGCTCGGCGACCGCGCCCACCCAGGAGTCGAACAGCTGGACGGCGCTCGCGCCCGCGGCGACCTGGATCTTCAGGAACTCGATCGTGAGGTCGGCGAGCCGCTCCATGAGGGCGGACCACAGCTCGGGCTCGCCGTACATCATGGCCTTGGTGCGTTCGTGGTTCTTGGACGGGCCGCCCTCGATCAGGTACGAGGCGAGCGTGAACGGGCCGCCCGCGAAGCCGATCAGCGGCGTGCCGCCCAGCTCGCCGACGAGGCCCGCGACGGCCTCGGCCACGTACGGGACGTCGTCCGGTTCGAGCGGGCGCAGCGCGCCGAGGCCCGCCGCGTCCCGGATCGGGTCGGCGATCACCGGGCCGACGCCGGGCTTGATGTCGAGGTCGACGCCGATCGCCTTGAGCGGCACCATGATGTCGCTGAAGAAGATCGCGGCGTCCACGGCGTACCGGCGCACCGGCTGCATCGTGATCTCGACGATCATCTCCGGCCGGGTGCAGGACTCCAGCATCGGCACGCCCTCGCGCACCCGCAGGTACTCCGGCAGCGACCGCCCCGCCTGCCGCATGAACCACACGGGCGTGTGCGGGACCGGCTGGCGGCGGCAGGCCCGCAGGAACGGGCTCTCGTTGTCAACCACGTCTGAGATGGTCCCACGAAACACGCACGGCCACGCACCGACCCCGCACTCCCGCGGAGCGCGTAGAGTCCCGGCGCGGCGACGCGCGTACGTCCGGTGGGCGCATGAAGTTCCGGACACGCCGAGCGAAGTCCCGCATTCTGTCGGCGGCTCATGCGAACGTGATCCGTGTCATAGGTGAGGGAGGTTCCCCCTTGTACTGCTCCACCTGCGGTGATGAACGTATGTTCGAGCAGCCGCCGTGCCCCGACGGGCACGGTCCCGACTGTCCCGAGCGCGCGTGCGTCGACTGCGGCACGGCCGTCCTGGTCGGTCCCGACCCGGCCCCCGATCCCGCGCGCGATCCCGCGCGCGCCCGCGACGACGCCTCCTCCCGCCCGTCCGCCCGCCGCACCGCCGGCGCGTCCGGCGACGGCGCCTCCACGCGGACCGCGGCCTGACCGGCCCGGCCCCCGAAACGAAACAACCTGTGCTGTGCCTGTTCCCCCTCCATCTCCGCCCGTCGCCGCGCGCGGCGGCCACCCGCCCCGGCATCACCGGCCCGACGCCCGCCCGCACGCACCGGCCGGTGCGCCCATGACGCCGCCCGCCTTCCAGCGGGTCCTCGACACGTTCCGCGAGTTCCTCGAGGGCCCGGCCGTCCGGCCGGAGCTCGACCTCGAGGACATGCCCGCCCCGCAGCGGCTCGCGCCGCACGCGGCGGCGCTGTCCGGCAGCGTCTACCGCGACGACGACACCGAGGTCGCCACCGGACGGCTGATCGTCCTGTACGACCCGGAGGGCCAGGACGGCTGGACGAACGGGTTCCGCGTCGTCGCCTACATCCGCGCCGACCTCGAGCCCGACATCGCCGCCGACGAGCTGATCGGCTCCGTCGCGTGGGACTGGCTGCTCGAGGCCCTCGAACCGGTCGGCTACGCGGGCGTGTCCGGAACGATCACCCGTGCGGTCTCCGAGAGCTTCGGCGACAAGCGCGACGAGCCGTCCACCACCGAGCTGGAACTGCGCGCCTCGTGGTCCCCGACCGGCGACGACGTGGCCGGCCACGTCGCCGCGTGGATCGAGGTGATGTGCACCACGGCGGGCCTGCCGCCCACCGGAGTCGCCGCGCTGCCGGGCGGACCCGGCGGCGGAGGCGGCTGAGCGACGTACGGTAGGGGGCGTGAGCACAGCGTCCGAAACCGAGGCGGCGGGGGAGAACACGGAAATCGTGGGAATGTCCGAGACGCGCGCCACCGGCCCCGACGGTGGTTCCGGGGCGCGGAAGGCGGCCGGGAGCGTTCCGGACCCCACCGGCGGCGACCCGCCCGCCACCGATGCGTCGAACGGCGCTCCCGCGGACGCGCCGGCGGCCGTCCCGCTGCTGGAGCCGCGCGAGGGCGTCCCGCCGGTCGTGGCGGACGCCGCCGGCCTGGAACGCGTCATCGCCGCGTTCGCCGCCGGGCACGGCCCGGTCGCGGTCGACGCGGAGCGCGCGTCCGGCTACCGGTACGGGCAGCGCGCCTACCTGGTCCAGCTGCGCCGCGCCGGGGCCGGCACCGCGCTGATCGACCCGGTGGCCTGCCCCGACCTGTCCGGGCTGGACGCCGCGCTCGCCGACGCCGAGATCGTCCTGCACGCCGCCAACCAGGACCTGCCGTGCCTCGCCGAGGTCGGGCTCGTCCCCCGGCGGCTGTTCGACACCGAGCTGGCCGGGCGCCTGCTCGGCTACCCCCGGGTCGGGCTCGGCTCCATGGTCGAGAACGTGCTCGGGTTCCTGCTGGAGAAGGGGTACTCGGCGGCCGACTGGTCCAGCCGCCCCCTCCCCGAGGACTGGCTGCGCTACGCGGCGCTGGACGTCGAGCTGCTCGTCGAGCTGCGCGACGCCCTGCACGACGAGCTGACGGCGGCCGGGAAGCTCGAGTGGGCGCTGGAGGAGTTCGCGGCGATCCTCGCGACGCCGCCGAAGCCGCCGCGCGCCGACCCGTGGCGGCGCACGTCCGGGATCCACCGGATCCGCAACCGGCGCGCGCTCGCGATCGTCCGGTCGGTGTGGGAGATGCGCGACAAGATCGCGCGGGAGCGGGACCTGTCCCCCGGCCGGGTGCTGCAGGACGCCGCCATCATCGAGCTCGCGCAGCAGGCCCCGCAGACCCTCGCCGACCTGCAGGCCCTCCCCACCATGCGGGGCCGCGCCGCCCGGCGGCACCAGTCGGCGTGGCTGCGCGCCGTGACGCGCGCCCGCGAGCTGCCCGACCGCCGGCTGCCCGCCGCGAACCTGCCCGGGGACGGTCCGCCGCCCGCGCACCGCTGGGCCGACCGCGACCCGGAGGCCGCGAAGCGGCTCACCGCCGTGCGCGCCGTCGTCGCCGGGCTCGCCGAGGAGAACTCGATGCCCGCGGAGAACCTGCTGCAGCCCGACGTGGTCCGGCGCCTCGCGTGGACGCCGCCGGACGAGCCGTCCGCGTCGGTGATCGGCGCGGAGCTGCGGCGGCTCGGGGCGCGCCGCTGGCAGGCGGCGCTCACCGCGCAGCCGATCGCGCGCGCGTTCCTGCGGCTGGAGACCAAAGGCGAGCTGTAGGCCCGGCCGCGGGCCCCTTCCCCGCGGGAGCCGCCCTCCCCGGCCGCGGGCCGGGAAGGGCCGCTACAGGTCGGGGAGGGGGTCGCGCGGCAGGCTGTCGCGGTCGAAGACCTCGGCGTCGGCCGCATTGATCACGGCGATGTACTCGTCGTCGATCTCGAACCGGCCGCCGGCGAACATGAACGACGCGCCGGTGCCCGTCTCCACCGGCCCGATGCGGGTCCCGCGCGGGTAGCCGCCCCACACGCTCTTCGGTTTGGTGCGGCTCAGCGCGCCCGTGGTGATCACCGAGATGCGGTCGTCGGTGATCACGAAGATGAATCCGGCGCCGCCGCCGTGGCTCTGCGCCGGGAAGATGTAGCGGATCTCCCCGTCGATGCCCAGGAAGTCGCGGCAGGTCTTGCGAAGGGGGCCTGGCACGGGCATGGCGGTCGGGACACCTCCCCGGGGGCGGGACGTCGTCGGCGATGTCAATCATGCCCCGACTCGTCACGCCGTGGCCAGCGCCGCCGTCGGCGACGACCGCGCCGCCCGCATCGCCGGATACAGCCCCGCCGCCGCGCCGACCAGCAGCGTCGCCGCGAACGCGCCGCCGAGCGCCCAGCCCGGCACGACCGGCGGCCAGCCCCGGACGAGCGCGAACGCCGCGGTGACCGCCGCGCCCAGCACCGTCCCGGCCGCCCCGCCGAACCCCGACAGCAGCAGCGACTCGGTGAGGAACTGCGCCCGCACCTGCCCCCGCGTCGCGCCCAGCGACCGCCGCAGCCCGATCTCGCGGCGCCGCTCCAGCACCGAGATCACCATCGTGTTCGCGACGCCCACGCCGCCGACGAGCAGCGCCACCGCCCCGAGCCCCAGCAGCAGCCCGGTGAACGCCCCCGCCGCCGCGGCCTTCGCCTCCAGCGCGTCCGACGGGCGGCTCACCTCCACCTGCTCCGGGTGCTGCGGGTCGGCCGTCCGCGCGAGGGCGTCCCGGACGTCCGGCACCGCCCCGTCCGCCGCCCGCGCGTAGATCGTCGTCGGGTGCCCGTCGAACCCGAGGTACCGTTCGGCCGCGTCCCACCCGACGAGCACCGACCGGTCGATCTCCGGGGCGAGTTCCGCGGGCGCCAGCACCCCGAGGACCGTGAAGTCCCGGCCGCCGATCCACACCTGCGCGCCGGGCCGGTCGACGCCGAGCCGCCGCGCCGCCTCCGCCCCGAGCACCGCCCCCGGATACCGGACGTTCGCGTCGTTCAGCGCCCGCCCCTTCTCCATCCGGGCCCGCAGCGTCCCGGGCAGCCCCACCGTCGCGGCCTGCACGCCGATCCCGTGCGTGACCTCCTCGGGGATCGCGCTCGTCCGCCGGACGGTCGCGTCCACCACGCCCGTCGCGGCGACCGACGTGACGCCCTCGGCCCGGCCCACCATGCCCGGCGCCTCCCGGGGAAGCCGCGCCTCCTCCCCGAACAGGGTCTCGCCGGGCCCGGCCGTCAGCAGGTTCGTGCCGAGCCGGTCCAGGCGCCGCAGCAGGTCCTCCTGCCCGGACGCGGAAATGCCGATCACCGCGGTCATCGTGGCGATGCCGATGGCGACGCCGAGCGCCGACAGCACCGCCCGTCCCGTCCGCGCCCGCAGCCCCGCGAGGCCCGTGCGCAGCACGTCCGCGGGCGCGAGCCGCGCCGGCCGCAGCCCCGCGCTCATCGGACGCCCCCGCGGTCGGCCCGCTCGTCCGCCACGACGCGGCCGTCGCGGACGCGGACGCGGCGGGGCATCCGCGCGGCGACCTCCGGGTCGTGCGTGACGATCGCGACCGTCGTCCCGTCCCGGGCCAGGTCGTCCAGCAGCGCCAGGGCCTCGGCGCCCGCCGCGCTGTCGAGGTTGCCGGTGGGTTCGTCCGCGAGCAGCAGGTCCGGCTCGCCGACCACGGCGCGCGCCACCGCGACCCGCTGCCGCTCCCCGCCCGACAGCTCGTGCGGCCGGTGCCCGACCCGTTCGCCGAGCCCCACGCGTTCCAGGGCCGCGCGCGCCCGCTCCCGCCGTTCCGCCTGCCGCACCCCGGCGTACAGGAGGCCGTCGGCGACGTTGTCGAGGGCCGTCACGCCCTCGGCGAGGTGGAACTGCTGGAACACGAACCCGATATGGGTCGCCCGCAGCGCCGACAGCTCCCGGTCCGACAGCCCCGCGACGTCGTGCCCGGCGATCCGCACCGTCCCGGACGTCGGGCGGTCGAGCGTCCCGATCATGTGCAGCAGCGTCGACTTGCCCGACCCGGACGGCCCCGTGATCGCGGTCGCCGCCCCCTCGGCGATCACCAGGTCGACGCCCCGCAGCGCGGCGACCCCGCCCGGATACTCCTTCGTCACCCCCGAAAGCTCCACGATGTTCATCCGGCGGGCACCCCCACCCGCACGCCGTCCGCGAGTCCCTTCCCGGCGACCTCGACGCGCCCGCCGCCGAACGCCCCGACCGTCACCGGCACGACCCGGGACCCGGCGCCCGCGACGACCTCGACCCCGAACCCGCCGTCCCGGAGCGCCAGCAGCGCCTCGACCGGCACCGACAGGACGTCCTCGCGGCGCTCGGCCACGAGCTCCACGCTCACCGGCGCCTCGTCGAACCGCCCCTCGTACTCCACGCTGATCTCGACGTCCACCGTGGTCGTCGCGTCCTGCCCGCTCCCGCCGCTCTCCGCGACCGCGCCGACGTCCGCGATCACGCCCTCGACGCTCGTCCCGCCCGGGAGGTCCACGGCGACCTTCGCGCCCTCCTCCGCGAGGTCCTGCCGGTCGGCGTCCAGGTCGACGTGCACCACGCGTTCCGTGCCCGACACGGTGAGGATCGGCTGCCCCGGCGAGGCGCGCCCGCCCTCGGGCGCCTTCGCCGCCCGGACCAGGACGGCCCCGTCCTGGAACACCACCTGCGACGGATCGACCGTCCCCGTCACCTCGAGGCCCCGCTCGTCCTGCCACTCCCGGACCGCGTCCGCGGTGGCCGCGGTGAAGTCGCCGTCCACGGTCATCCAGTCCCCGTGGCCGAGCGCCTTCAGATTTTCCTCCAGCGCGCGAACGTCCTTCCCTTCGTCGCCCTGCCCGAGGGCCCGGTACATGGGCGCTTTCCCGTACATCAGCGTGACCGGCCGCCCGTCGATCGCCACGAGCGTCTCCCCGCGCTCGATCTTCGCGCCCCGCCCGGGCGTCCACGTGACGACGCCGCTCGCCGCCGTCCACACGTCCCGGACGCCCGCGTAGGTGATCGTCCCGTCCACGGACTCGGTGTCGACCAGATCGCCCCGCTGCACGGGCGCCGTCGCGGCCGGCCCCGTCCGTCCCGCCCGGGCCGGCTCCTCCCCGGCCGTCCAGACGACGGCGCCCGCGGCCACGCCCACGCCGACGACCGCGCCCGCCGCCACCACGGCGCGCCTCACCGGCCGGCCCCCGGCAGCGCCTTCTCGCACGCCGCGCGCGCCCGGTCGAGCCGCCCCGGGTCGATGTCCCCCTCCGGCAGCCGCACCGTCCCGTCCGGCGCGGGATCGGGCACGTCGACGCCGTTCTCCCGCATGCACCGCGCGAACTCCACGTACCGGTCGCGCACCTCCGGATCCTTCAGGTCCGGCAGCATTCCCCCGGCCTGCAGCAGCGACCGGCACGCGTCGAGCGCCTTCTCGAGCTTCTCCCCGCCGGCGCCCTTCCCGAGCACCCGCGTGCCCTGCTCCCCGGACCCGGGGTCGGGCACGTCGACCCCGTTCTCCCGCATGCACCGCGCGAACTCGAGCTTCGCGTCCTCCGCGGCCGCCGACCCGGTCGGCGAAGCCGCCGCCCCCGTCGCGCCCCCGCCGCCGCACCCGGCGAGCCCCACCACGATCGGCACCGCCGCCACCACGGCCCACACCCGACGTCCCATGACACCCTTCCCGCCGAAGCACCCTGCCCCGACGGCAGCCATGTGACATCCCGAGGGGTTAAACCCGCATTAGCCGCCGCCGCGTCCGCGTAGGGTGCTCCGGTGATCGAGGTACCGGACGCGTTCGCGCGGGGCACGGTCGAACGGGAGGGGGCGGCCGGGGCGGCGTGGCTCGCCGGCCTGCCCCGGGGCGGCTCGCCCGGCGGCTCGCCGTCCCGGCGCCGTCCGGCCTGCCGCGGCTGCGCGACCGGGCGGACGAGTGGGAGGCCCGGCTCCGCGCGGACGCCGGGGAGCTGCCGCACACGATGCCCCGTACGGTCGTGGACGCCGCGGTCGCGACCGTCCGGGAGCTGGGGCGCGACCAGCCGGAGGCGCTCGTCCACGGCGACCTGCACGCGGGGAACGTCCTTCGCGCCGAGCGCGAGCCGTGGCCGGCCGTCGATCCCAAGGGCGTCGTGAGCGACCCGGCCTACGACGGCGGCACGCTGCTCAAGGCGCGGGGCCCGGCGTTGCTGGAGGCGGACGATCCGCACAAGGCCGTGCGCCGGTTCCTGGACGTCTTCGCCGAGGCCGCGGAGCTCGATCGGGAACGCGTCCGGCGCTGGGCGCAGCTCCACGCCGTCCAGGCCGCGTTCCACGGCCGCCGCCACGGGTTCGGGATCGCCCGGAGCGGTCCGTGGCTGGAGCGGCTCACAGAGTTCGCGGACCGCCTGGCCGAGTCGCTCACTGGTCCGGCGGGGGCGTCCAGAGGGCGGTGAAGTGGGCGGCGGTCTCGTCGTCGGCCGGGTAGTAGGACTCGATCGACACCTCGGCCAGGGTGATGTCCATCGGGGTGCCGAAGGTGGTGGTCGTCGAGAAGAGCCGCAGTTCCCGGCCGCCGAAGCGGACGATCATCGGGATCACGACGTCGGAGTCGATCGAGCGGCCCGCGTCCTCGGGGTGGTCGGGCGCCAGGAGTTCGGTGTAGAGGGCGGCGAGCTCGGGGTCGGGTGCGGCGGCGAGCTGGCGCGAGATCCGGGTGCGGAACATCGCCCGCACGTCGGCGACGTTGACGACCATGCCCGCGAGGCCGCGCGGGTCGAGGCCCAGGCGGACGAGGTTGACCGGGGGGCGCAGGAGGTCGGGGGCGACGTGCGCGAAGAACAGGTCGATGGCGCGGTTGGTCAGCACGATGTTCCAGCGGCGGTCGAAGACGAGCGCCGGGTACGGTTCGTGCGCGCGCAGGACCCGCGCGACCGCGTCGCGGGCGGCCGACAGCGCGCGGTCGTCGAGGGGGCGTTCGGGGTGGCGGGGGGCGAAACCCGCGGCGAGCAGCAGCGTGTTGCGCTCGCGGAGCGGCACGTTCAGGTGGTCCGCGAGCCGCAGGACCATGTCGGCGCTCGGCTTCGACCTGCCGGTCTCGACGAGGCTGACGTGCCGGGCCGAGACCCCGGCGGCGAGCGCGAGGTCGAGCTGGCTGATGCGGCGGCGGTGCCGCCAGTGGCGAAGCAGTTCCCCGACCGTGTGCATGATCGACGAGGGTACTCGGCACGGCGCCGGACGCCATGAAATGCCATTTCATCGACAATCGGCTCGGGCGCGGAAAAACTGCCTCCATGACCACGGAGAACAAGGGGCTCGTCGAACGGGCACTGGCGGAACTGATCAGTACGGGCGATGTCGAGGCGCTCGGGAAATTCCTCGCGGACGGCTTCGTCCATCACCGGCCGGACGCGACGTCGTCGACGAAGGACGAGTGGCTCGCGGCGGTACGGGCGGCGCTGGTGCCGCTCGCGGGGATGGAGGTCGAGGTCCGGCACTTGCTGGCGGACGGCGACCACGTCGTGATGCACTCGCGGCGCCGGCTTCCGGACGGGCCGGAGATCACGGTCGTCGACATCTGGCGGGTCGAGGACGGCCTGATCGCCGAAGGCTGGGAGATCATCGAGCCGACGGCGCAGGCCGCCGCGAACCTGGCGTGGTGGGACCCGGCTACGGCGTGAGGTGCCGCGGGCGGCCGCACGGAAGTCCGCGACCGCCCGGTACAGGACGCGTTCGCGCTCGGCGGCCGTCTCGAGGTCCGCGGGCCTGCGGGACGCGTCGCCGGCGCGGGCGTCGTCCACCAGGCGCCGCACCACCTGGGAGAGGTCGCGGGACGCGTGCTCGACGCGGTCGACGGCGTCCGCGATGGACGGCGGCCCCTCCAGCAGGACGATCTCCACGGTGCGGTGGACGTCCCGGGCGAGGGCGATGAAGCGGTGCAGCCGCTCGTCGACGTCCCGCAGGTCGGGGTCGTCGCGGCCGAGGGCCTCGCGGACGGCGTCCAGGGCGACGTCGCGGTCGTACAGGGCGGTGAGGTAGGCGGCGTAGGCGGCGCGCCGCTGCTCGCGGCTCCACTGGTTCCGCTGGACGCGCGCCTGCACCTTGCCGTTGACGAAGGCCGCGGCGAGGGTGGCCGACGCGCCGATCCCGGTGCCGATCAACGCGGCGACGCCCGCGTCCATGCGTCCCCTCCCGGCCGGGTCCAGAACGCCTCAACCCTACGGACATGTCGGCCTTATCGGAACCGCAAAGTTCGACACTCTCGCCAATACCATTCCTGGGGGCTTTTTCTGTTTTCGGGGTCCATGGCGCAGTACGACCGGAGCGGTTGGCGGCCCCGGCGGCGGTCTCGGCTGGGCTGGCGGGGGTGAGGGCTTATCCGGGTTTAACGTGCCGGACGGCATGCTCGCGGGCATGCGGGTTCTGATCGTCGAGGACGAGCGGGTGCTGGCGGACGCGATCGCCGAGGGGCTGCGCGAGGAGGCGATCGCCGTCGACGTGGCCTACGACGGGGACGCCGGGCTGGAGCGGGCGTCGTACCACGAGTACGACGTGATCGTGCTCGATCGGGACCTTCCGGCGGTGCACGGCGACGACGTCTGCAGGGAGCTCGTCGCGCGGGGTCACGCGGGGCGGATCCTGATGCTGACGGCGTCCGGGGACGTGGAGGACCGGGTGGACGGGCTGGCGCTGGGGGCGGACGACTACCTGCCGAAGCCGTTCGTGTTCGGCGAGCTGGTCGCGCGGGTGCGGGCGCTCGCGCGGCGGTCGGGGCCGCCGGTGCCGCCGGTGCTGGAGCGGCGGGGCGTCCGGCTGGATCCGCACCGGCGGCGGGTGGAGCGGGACGGCCGGGAGGTGCGGCTCACGAAGAAGGAGTTCGCCGTGCTGGAGGAGCTGCTGCGGGCCGAGGGCGGGGTGGTGAGCGCGGAGCGGCTGCTGGAGCGGGCGTGGGACGAGAACATCGACCCGTTCAGCAACATCGTGCGGGTGACGATGGCGACGCTGCGGCGGAAGCTGGGGGCGCCGCCGGTGATCGAGACGGTCACCGGCGCGGGGTACCGGCTGGAGGAGCGGTGACGCGGCCGAGCGTCCGGACGCGGCTGACGCTGGTGTACGGGTCGCTGTTCCTGGTGACGTCGGCGGTGCTGGTCGCGGTCATGTACCTGATGACCGTGCAGAGCATGGACGCGGGGTTCGCGCTGGAGGACGATCCCGTCATCACCGCCGACGACCTGCGGGCGCTGTCGGAGGGCGACCGGATCGAGGCGCTGATGGGGCTGCGGGAGCGGGCCGAGGAGGCGCTCGCCGACCGGCGGGCGAACGTGCTGGAGCGGCTGCTGGAGGGCGCGCTCGTCACGGTGGGGGTGCTCGGGGTCGTCGCGGTGGCGATCGGGTACGTGGTCGCGGGGCGGATGCTGCGGCCGATCCACACGGTGACGGCGACGGCGCGGCGGCTGTCGGAGAGCACCCTGTACGAGCGGATCGGGCTGGAGGGCCCGCAGGACGAGATCAAGGACCTGGCGGACACGTTCGACGGGATGCTCGACCGGCTGCACCGGGCGTTCGACGCGCAGCGGCGGTTCGTCGCGAACGCGTCGCACGAGCTGCGGACGCCGCTGACGATCAACCGGACGGTGCTGGAGGTCGCGCTGGCGAGCAGGAGGAACCCGCCGGAGACGAAGGCGCTGGCGGACGTCCTGCTGGGCAACACGGCGCGGCACGAGCGGCTGATCGACGGGTTGCTGCTGCTGGCGCGGTCGGAGCGGGAGCCGACGGCGCCCGCGCCGGTCGATCTCGCGGACGTGGCGCGGGGCGCCCTCGACCAGATCGACCGGGAGGTCGACGCGCGGCTGGCGCCGGCGCCGGTCGCCGGGGATCCGGTGCTGCTGGAGCGGTGCGTCGGGAACCTGCTGGAGAACGCGGTGAAGTACAACGTGCCGGACGGACGGGTGTGGGTGCGGACGGGCGTGGACGGGGAACGGGCGTTCGCGCGGGTCGAGAACACGGGGCGGGTCGTGCCGGAGTACGAGGTGGAGCGGATCTTCGAGCCGTTCCGGCGGCTGCGGGCGGACCGGGTGGGGTCGGCGGACGGCGCGGGCCTCGGGCTGTCGATCGTGCGGGCGGTGGTGACCGCGCACGGGGGCGAGGTCGAGACCGTGCCGCGTCCGGAGGGCGGGCTGTCGATCACGGTTCGGCTGCCCGCGCTGTCACCTCGCTGACAAACGGGCGCGCGCGGCGTGTGCGTCCGGGCGCACCGCCGGGGACGTCCGGGTGCCGATAATCCGGGCGTGTCCATGCATACGAGTCATCCGGTGGAGGACGCGCGGCTGGTGCGGGCGCTGCGCGCGCGGCGGCCCGGGGCGGTCGGCCGCGTCTACGACCTCCACGGGCCGGAGCTGATCGCGTACGCCGAGGAGCTGCTCGGCGACCACGACCGGGCGGTCGAGGCCGTCCGGTCGGTGCTGCTGGCGCTGCGGGACGCGGCGGAGGCGCCGCCGCCGGGCGAGCTGCGGGAATGGCTGCGCGGGCGGGTGCGGAGCGAGTGTCAAGGCCCTGTCCTGCGGATACGTCTCCAGGTGGTAATGATCGGCATCATGCTCGGGGCCGTGCTGGCGGGCGGGGTGCTGGCGGCGCTGGACGCCCGGGAACGGGCGCCGGCGCCCCCGGCGCCGGCCACCCGGATCAGTAGTTACTGACGAGTAGCATTGGGTGCGACCACCGAGCCCAGACCAGGGAGGACGCACCCGTGCCTCGCACCGCACGCGACGTCGTGTTCGTCGACGGCGTACGCACGCCGTTCGGCAAGGCCGGCCCCAAGGGCCTGTACGCGGAGACCCGGGCGGACGACCTGGTCGTCCGCGCGATCCGTGAGCTGCTGCGCCGCAACCCGTCCCTCCCGCCGGAGCGGGTGGACGAGGTCGCGATCGCCGCCACCACCCAGACCGGCGACCAGGGCCTGACCATCGGGCGGTCCGCCGCCGTGCTGGCCGGGCTGCCCAAGAGCGTCCCGGGTTACGCCATCGACCGGATGTGCGCGGGCGCGATGACCGCCGTGACGACGTCCGGCGCGGGCATCTCGTTCGGCTCCTACGACGTCGCGATCGCGGGCGGCGTCGAGCACATGGGCCGGCACCCGATGGGCGAGGGCGTCGACCCGAACCCGCGGTTCCTCGCCGACAAGCTCGTCGACCCGTCCGCCCTGGTCATGGGCTCCACCGCGGAGAACCTGCACGACCGGTACCCGCAGATCACCAAGGAGCGCGCGGACGCCTACGCGGTGCGCAGCCAGGAGAAGGTCGCCGCGGCGTACGAGGCCGGGAAGATCCAGCCCGACCTGGTGCCGACGGCCGTCCGGTCGGTGGAGCACGGCTGGGGCCTGGCGACGGCGGACGAGCCGCCCCGCCCCGGCACCACGATGGAGAGCCTCGCCGGGCTGAAGACGCCGTTCCGCGTGCACGGCAACGTGACGGCGGGCAACGCCGCCGGGCTGAACGACGGCGCGACCGCGTGCCTGCTGGCCGCCGAGGACGTCGCCCGCGAGCTGGGCCTGACGCCGAAGATGCGGCTCGTCGACTTCTCGTTCGCGGGCGTGGAGCCCGAGGTGATGGGCGTCGGGCCCGTCCCGGCGACCGAGCGGCTGCTGGCCCGCAACGCGATGACCATGGACGACATCGGCCTCATCGAGATCAACGAGGCGTTCGCCGTGCAGGTCCTCGCGTTCCTGGAGCACTTCAAGATCGCCGACGACGACCCGCGGGTGAACCCGTGGGGCGGCGCGATCGCGCTCGGCCACCCGCTGGCGTCGTCCGGCGTCCGCCTGATGAACCAGCTCGCGCGGCTGTTCGAGGAGCGGACGGACGTCCGCTACGGACTGACCACGATGTGCGTGGGCATGGGCATGGGCGGAACCGTCCTCTGGGAGAACGTGAACTGGGAGGGCGCCAAGTGAGCGCGAACATCAAGGACATCTTCGCCGACGAGGTCGTCACGCACGCGCGCGTCCGCGACGTGACGCTCCCGTACGGGGCGGGCACCCTCGCGCTGATCACGCTCGACAACGGGCACGACCACACCAAGCCCAACACGTTCGGCCCGAACGGGCTCGCCGAGCTGGACGCGGCGCTCGACGCGGTCGCGGCACGCGACGACATCGCGGCCGTCGGCGTCACGGGCAAGCCGTTCATCTTCGCGGTCGGCGCCGACCTCAAGGGCGTGCCGCTCGTCCGCACCCGCGAGGACGCGCTGGCCATCGGCAAGCTGGGGCACGACGTGTTCCGGCGGCTCGGGGAACTGGACGTCCCGTCGTTCGCCTACTACAACGGCGCGGCGATGGGCGGCGGCGTCGAGGTCGGCCTGCACTGCACCTACCGGACGATCTCGGCGGGCGTCCCGGCGTTCGCGCTGCCGGAGGCGTTCCTCGGGCTGGTGCCGGGCTGGGGCGGCACCTACCTGCTGCCGAACCTGATCGGTGCGGAGAAGGCGCTCAAGGTCGTCATCGACAACCCGCTCGCGCAGAACCGGATGCTGAAGGCGCGGCAGGCGTTCGAGCTGGGCATCGCCGACGCGATCTTCGACTCGGCCGACTTCCTCGAGGAGTCGCTCGCCTGGACGGCGCGGGTGCTGAAGGGCGACGTCGTCGTCGACCGGCCCGCGGTCGACACAGGCAAGGCGTGGGACGACGCGATCGCGGGCGCCCGCTGGAACCTGGAGGGCAAGCTGCACGGCGCGGCGCCGTCGTTCACCCGCGCGCTCGACCTGGTCGCCGCCGCCAAGGACCGGACGCGCGACGAGGGCTTCGCCGCCGAGGACGAGGCGCTCGCCGACCTCATCATGAGCGACGAGCTGCGCGCCGGCCTGTACGCGTTCGACCTGACGCAGAAGCGCGCGAAGCGGCCCGCCGGGGCGCCGGACAAGGCGCTCGCCCGCCCGGTCACCAAGGTCGGCGTGGTCGGCGCCGGGCTGATGGCCTCGCAGCTCGCGCTGCTGTTCGCGCGCCGCCTGGAGGTCCCGGTCGTCCTGACCGACCTCGACCGGGAGCGCCTGGACAAGGGCGTCGGGTACGCGCACGGGGAGATCGACAAGCTGCTCGGCAAGGGCCGCGTCTCCCCCGACAAGGCGAACCGCCTCAAGGCGCTGATCACCGGGTCGCTCACCAAGGACGCCTTCAACGACGCCGACTTCGTCATCGAGGCGGTGTTCGAGGAGATGTCGGTCAAGCAGAAGGTGTTCGCCGAGCTGGAGGACCACGTGTCCCCCGAGTGCGTGCTCGCGACCAACACCTCGTCGCTGTCGGTGACAGAGATGGCGTCGAAGCTGCGGCACCCGGAGCGGGTCGTCGGCTTCCACTTCTTCAACCCGGTCGCCGTGCTGCCGCTCCTGGAGATCGTCCGCGGCGACCGGACGGACGACGCCGCGCTCGCCACCGCGTTCGCGACGGGCAAGCGGCTCAAGAAGTCGTGCGTGCTGGTGAAGGACGCCCCGGCGTTCGTCGTCAACCGCGTCCTGCTGCGGCTGCTCGCGGAGATCGTCCGGGCCGTGGACGAGGGCACGCCGATCGAGGTCGCCGAGCGGGCCGCCGCGCCGCTCGGGCTGCCGATGCCGCCGTTCGTCCTGATGGGGCTGGTCGGCCCGGCGATCGCGCTGCACGTCAACGAGACGCTGCACGGCGCGTTCCCGGACCGGTTCCCGCTCTCGGACAACCTCGCGAAGCTGGTCGCGGCCGGCAAGTCCGGCGTGTACCGGCCGGACTTCACGCTCGACCCCGAGGTCGTGGAAATCTTCGCGGGCGGCACGTCGCCGTCCACCGAGGAGCAGGTCCTCGCCCGGGCGCTGGACGCGCTGGCCGACGAGATCCGGATCATGCTGGACGAGGGCGTCGTCGCGGCGCCCGAGGACATCGACCTGTGCATGATCCTCGGCGCGGGCTGGCCGTTCCACCTCGGCGGCATCACCCCGTACCTGGACCGCGCGGGCGTCTCCGAGCGGGTCACCGGGCGCCGGTTCCTCGAACCGGGCGTGGCCTCGCTGCCCCGCTAGCCCCACCGGCCGCCCGTCCCGTTCAGGACGCGGCGGATCGCACGGAAGAGGCGTCCCGAACACGTTTCGGGACGCCTCTTTCCCGGCATACCACCACGTCACGGGCATCCTTCGGTTTCGGCTGATCATAATTCGCGTTCGAGCGGGCATAGCCCCGACGACGATCGGACCGCCCCGGGGAGCCGAAGCATGAGCCTGCTGCGCAAGAAATCGGTCGAGCAGTCGATCCGCGACACCGAGGATCCGGAACACCGGCTCCGGCGGGGCCTGTCGGCCCTCGACCTCGTCGTGTTCGGCGTCGGCGTCATCATCGGCACCGGCATCTTCGTGCTCACCGGCGTCGTCGCCCGCAACAACGCCGGTCCCGCGGTCGCGCTCTCCTTCATCCTCGCCGCCGTCGTATGCGGGCTCGCCGCGCTCTGCTACGCCGAGTTCTCCTCGACCGTCCCGGTCGCCGGCTCCGCCTACACGTTCTCCTACGCCACCCTCGGCGAGTTCCCCGCCTGGATCATCGGCTGGGACCTCATCCTCGAACTGACGCTCGCCGCCGCCGTCGTCTCCGTCGGCTGGTCCGGCTACTTCGCGTCCCTGCTCAGCGACGCCGGCATCGACATCCCCGAGTCGATCGCCGCGCCGCCGGGCGAGGGCGGCGTCGTGAACGTCCCAGCGATCGCGCTCGTCCTCGCCGTCACCGTCCTGCTCGTCCTCGGCATCAAGGTGTCGTCGCGGGTCAACGCCGTCGTCGTCGCCATCAAGGTGACGATCGTCCTGCTGGTGATCTTCGCCGGGCTGTTCTACATCAAGGGCGACAACTACGACCCGTTCATCCCGCCGTCGCAGTCGACGCCCGAGGCGTCCGGCGTCGACGCGCCGCTGATGCAGGTGATCTTCGGCATCACCCCGGTCAACTTCGGCTGGCTCGGCATCTTCTCCGCCATCGCCGTCGTCTTCTTCGCCTACATCGGCTTCGACATCGTCGCGACCACCGCCGAGGAGGCCCGCCGCCCCCAGCGGGACCTGCCGATCGGGCTGATCGGGTCCCTCGTCATCACCGCGATCCTGTACGCGGCCGTCTCCGCCGTCGTCGTCGGCATGCAGAAGTACACACAGCTGAACGTCGACGCGCCGCTCTCCCACGCGTTCGAGTCCGTCGGCGCGCCCGCGTTCGCCACGATCATCAACGTCGGCGCGGTCGTCGGGCTCACGTCCGTCGTGCTCATCCTCCTGCTCGGGCAGAGCCGCGTGTTCTTCTCGATGAGCCGCGACGGCCTGCTGCCCCCGTTCCTGTCCAGCGTGCACCCGCGCTTCCAGACGCCGTACCGCTCGACGATCCTGATGGGCGTCCTCGCCGCGGCCATCGCCGGGTTCATCCCGCTCACCGAACTCGCGACGCTCGTCAACATCGGGACCCTGTTCGCGTTCGTCGTCGTCTCGCTGAGCGTCCCGATCCTGCGCCGCACCCGGCCCGACCTGCCCCGCGCGTTCCGGACGCCGTTCGTCCCGATCGTCCCGATCCTGTCGGTGCTCGGCTGCCTGTTCGTGATGATCAACCTGCCACTGGAGACCTGGTACCGGTTCCTGGCGTGGATGGCGATCGGCGTCGTCGTCTACTTCCTCTACGGACGCGGGCACAGCCGCCTCGCGCGGGCCGAGTGACCTGTCTCACGGTGTTCAATGAATGAGACGGTGTGCACAATGGCCCGCATGGCTTCTCCTGCGCGAGTCGCGGTGATCGGGTCCGGCCCTGCGGGCATCTACGCCGCCGAGGCCCTGGTGAAACAGGCCGACGGCGACGTCCGGGTCGACGTGTTCGACCGGCTGCCGACGCCCTACGGGCTCGTCCGGTACGGGGTCGCCCCCGACCACACGTCCATCAAGTCGATCGCGGGGTACCTCCAGCGAGTGCTGGAGAACCCCGCCGTCCGGTTCTTCGGCTGCGTCGAGCTGGGCCGCGACGTCACCCGCGCCGACCTGCTCGGCTGCTACGACGCCGTCGTCTACGCGACCGGCGCGATGGTCGACCGGCACCTGCGGATCCCCGGCGAGGACCTGCCCGGCAGCGTCGCCGCCACCGACTTCGTCAACTGGTACTGCGGGCACCCCGACGCCGCCGACCAGGAGTTCGACCTGTCCGTCGAGGAGGTCGCGGTCATCGGCGTCGGCAACGTCGCCGTCGACGTCGTCCGCATCCTCGCCAAGACCTCGGACGAACTGCGCTCGACCGACGTCCCCGAGCACGTCATCGAGGCCCTCTCCCGCAGCCGCGTCCGCCGCGTCCACATGATCGGCCGGCGGGGCCCCGCGCAGGCGAAGTTCACCGTGAAGGAGGCCCGCGAACTCGGCGAACTCGCGAACGCCGGCATCCACGTCGACCCCGCCGACATGGAGCTCGACCCCGCGAGCGCCGAACTCGCCGAGAACGACCGCAAGGTCCGGGGCAACATCAAGGTGCTCAACGCCTGGACGGCCGAGCCGCCGGACCGCCCCCGCCGCATCGACGTCCGGTTCTGGCGCGCCCCCGCCGAGATCCTCGGCACCGACCGCGTCGAGGGCCTGAAGCTCGAGAAGACCCGCCTCGACGAGAACGGCCGCGTCACCGGGACGGGCGAGCACGAGACGCTCCCCGTCGGGATGGTGCTGCGCTCGGTCGGCTACCAGAGCGTCCCCCTGGACGGCGTCCCGTTCGACGAACGCTCCTTCGTCGTCCCCAACGAGGGCGGCCGGATCATCGGCCCGGACGGCGCGCAGGTCCCCCGCGAGTACGTCACCGGCTGGATCAAGCGCGGCCCGACCGGCGTCGTCGGCACGAACAAGTCCGACGCCGCCGAGACCGTCCGCAACCTCCTCGCGGACCTGCCCGCCGACCGCACCCCGCCCGAGCACACCGTCGAGGAGCTCCTGGAGTCCCGCGGGCTGCCCGTCGTCACGTACGCCGACTGGCTCAACCTGGACGCCGCCGAGATCGCCCTCGCCCGCACGCTCGACCGCGGCGACCGCGTCAAACTCGGCCGCTGGGAGGCGATGACGTCCGCCTGCCGCAACAAACCGTCCGCCGGGTAGTGACGGGAGAGTGACCGGGGCGCTACGGTGCCGCCTGTGACCGGCGGTCCAGAACTGTACGGGTTCCCCCCACCCGAGTCTGTGCCCGACCTGAGGTGGCTAGGTCCCGACTACGTGTCCGTACTCGTGCATGACCTGACGCGAGGGCTCCTCCGCCAGGATCCCCGCACGTCCGTCATGGGCGTCCGCTGCGAGGGCGCCCCCGACCTGCGTCCGGCGGTGGACCACGCGGGCGTCATCCGCGCCCACGACGCCTGCTTCCCGCTGCAGGTCTACGTCCAGGACGGCGCCGGCCGCCTCTGGATGCTGCGCGGCCGCTGGACGTACGCGGGCCGCGAACTGGGCACCGCGGCCGCGTCCGTCCGCCACTTCTGGCAACTCCTCTCCGCCGAAGGCGGCTGACCCACCCGAGCCCCAACCAACCCGACACCCCACCCCAAGCCCGCCCACCCCACACGAACCCAGCGCCCCGAGCCGGGGCACCCCACCACCAGCGCGGCGGCAGGGCGCCCCGCGCCCAGAGGGCGTGCAAGACGGGTCGAGGCCGGGCGGGGTCAGTCGGTGGTGGGGGCCGGTTCGTGGTCGTCCAGGGAGGAGATGCGGGCCACGGATTCGGTGATGTCGCGGGCGAGGGCCTGGGGGGTGAGGCCGATTTCGGTGAGGATCTCGGCGCGGGACGCGTGGTCGAGGAACTCCTGCGGGATGCCGAACGTGCGGACGGGCACGTCGACCTCGGCGTCGCGCAGGAGGCGGGCGACGGCGTCGCCGACGGCGCCGGTGCGGCCGTTGTCCTCGGCGACGGCGACGAGCGTGTGGTCGCGGGCGAGGTCGAGCAGGGCCGGGTCGAGGGGCTTGACCCAGCGGGGGTCGACGACGGTGACGCCGATGCCCTGCGCGGCGATGAGGGTCGCGGCCTCCATCGCGGGGGTGGCCATCGCGCCGGCGGCGACGAGGAGGACGCGGGTGCCGTTGGAGCCGTCGTGGCGGGCGAGGACGTCCATGTCGCCGGCCTTGTCGATGGCCTCGATGTCGTCGGCGGCGGGGCCCTTCGGGTAGCGGATCGCGGTGGGGCCGTCGGAGACGGCGACGCACTCGCGGAGGAGTTCGCGGAGGCGCGCGCCGTCGCGGGGGACGGCCATGCGCAGGCCCGGGACGAGCTGGAGGATCGACATGTCCCACATGCCGTTGTGGCTGGCGCCGTCGTCGCCCGTGACGCCGGACCGGTCCAACGCGAACGTGACGGGCTGCCGGTGCAGCGCGGTGTCCATCAGGACCTGGTCGAACGCGCGGTTGAGGAACGTGGCGTACACGGCGACGACCGGGTGCAGGCCGCCCATGGCGAGGCCCGTGGCGGACGTGACGGCGTGCTGTTCGGCGATCCCGACGTCGTAGACGCGGTCGGGGAACGCCTCGGCGAAGGGTGCGAGGCCCGTCGGGTACAGCATCGCGGCGGTGATGGCGACGACGTCGCGGCGCTCGCGGCCGATCGCGACCATCTCGTCGCCGAACACCTTGGTCCAGGCGGTGCCGCCCTTCTTGGGGAGGAACTTGCCGGTCTCGGGGTCGAACGCCCCGCCGCCGTGCATGCAGTCCTCGGTGTCGTTCTCGGCGGGGGCGTAGCCGCGGCCCTTGGTGGTGATGCAGTGCACGATGACCGGGCGGCCGAAGCCGCGGGCGCGGCGGAGCGCCTTCTCGACGGCGTCGACGTCGTGCCCGTCGATGGGGCCGACGTACTTCATGCCGAGGTCCTCGAACATGGCCTGCGGCTGCAGGACGTCCTTGAGGCCCTTCTTGATGCCGTGCAGCGTCTCGTAGGCCATGGAGCCGACGACGGGGGCGCGGGGCACCGTCTTCTTGATGAGGTCGAGCGCCTGCTCGTAGCCCTGCGTGACGCGCAGGTCGGCGAGGTGGCCGGCGAGGCCGCCGATGGTGGGCGAGTAGGAGCGGCCGTTGTCGTTGACGACGATGATGACGGGGCGGTCGGCGGCGCCGGCGATGTTGTTGAGCGCCTCCCAGCACATGCCGCCGGTGAGGGCGCCGTCGCCGACGACGGCGACGACCGCGCGGTCGTCCTCGCCGCGGAGCTGGAACGCCTTGGCGAGCCCGTCGGCGTACGACAGGGCGGTCGAGGCGTGCGAGTTCTCGATGACGTCGTGCTCGGACTCGGCGGCGCTCGGGTAGCCGGAGAGGCCGCCGCGGCGGCGGAGCTTCTCGAAGTCCTGCCGGCCGGTGAGCATCTTGTGGACGTAGGCCTGATGGCCCGTGTCGAAGAGGATCTTGTCCTTGGGCGAGTCGAAGACCCGGTGCAGCGCGATCGTCAGTTCGACGGCGCCGAGGTTCGGGCCGAGGTGACCGCCGGTCTTGGACACCGCGTGGACGAGGAACTCGCGGATCTCTTCCGCGAGCCGAGACAGCCGAGCGGCGTCCAGTCGCTTGAGGTCGTCGGGGTCCTTGATCGACTCCAGCAGGCTCACGCGATTTCAACTCCTCATGGGGGACGACGGGCTCCCCTGGCTCGGGCCGTTCCGAGTCTAATCCCGGTTCGATCGCTACGTGCCGGAGGGAGTCTCCCCCGCGGGTGCGAAACCGCTCACCAAAGGTGAGGTCACCGGGTCGAACGGCCTTTCCGCGTGAGGGGGATGGGGTAGGAAGAACCCATGGTCGAGGAAGAGATCGTACTGCTCAACGCGGACGACGAGGCCGTGGGGACGGCCCCGAAGGTCGCGAGCCACCATAGCGAGACGCCCTACCACCTGGCTTTTTCGTGCTATGTGGTGGACACGGACGGTCGCGTGTTGATCACACAGCGTGCGCTCGGCAAGCGGACGTTCCCGGGCGTGTGGACGGGGAGCTGCTGCGGGCACCCGGCCCCCGGGGAGAAGCTGCGGGACGCGGTGCAGCGCAGGCTGCGGGACGAACTGGGCATCGGGGGCGCGGCGCTGACGTCCGTCCTGCCGCGGTTCCGGTACCGGGCGGTCGCCGAGGACGGGACGGTCGAGCACGAGCGGTGCCCGGTGGTGCGGGCGACGGTCGCGGCGGGCGGGGCCGTCGCGCTCAATCCGGAGGAGGTCGAGGCGGCGGAGTGGTGGTCGTGGGACCGCTGCCTGGAGCTGACGGGGCGGCCGGAGTCGTCGCCGTGGTACCGGCTGCAGATGGCCGAGCTGGCGCCGCTGGGCGCGCCGCTCGACTGGCCGGACGCGGGGGCGGGTCCGCTGCCGCCCGCGGTCGGCTGGTGATCCGCCGCCCGTACAGGCCGATGTAACCGCGCGGTCACTGTTTCGTACGGGTGTTGACGGTGTTGATCACCGAGCAGACGCTTGTTTCTCGGGCGACCGAAGGGACGGGCGATGTTCGGACGTACTCGAAGGAACGCCTCCGGCCGGGGCCGGACGACGTCGTTCGCCGCGGCCGCGCTGGCCGGTGTGCTGGCCCTCGCGGGCTGCGGCGGCGACGGCGGCTCGAACGACAGCTCCGAGGTCGAGGTCTTCTCGTGGTGGACGGGGCCGGGCGAGGCCGAGGGGCTGACGGCGCTGCAGGCCCTGTTCGAGAAGCAGAACCCGGGAACGAAGTTCGTCAACGCGGCGATCGCCGGAGGGTCCGGCACGCAGGCCAAGGCGGTGCTGTCGAGCCGGCTCCAGAACCGCAAGCCGCCGGACTCGTTCCAGGGGCACGCGGGCGCCGAGCTGCTCGACTACATCAAGGCCGGGCAGATCGAGCCGCTGAACGACTTCTACGACGAGAACGGGCTGCGGGACGTCTACCCGAAGCAGCTCCTCGACCAGATCACCTACAAGGGCAGCATCTACTCGGTGCCGGTGAACATCCACCGGTCGAACGTCCTCTGGTACAACCCGGGCATCCTGGAGGACGCCGGCGTCGACGGGCCGCCGGAGTCGATCGACGCGTTCATCGAGGCGCTGAAGGCCGTGGACGCCGAGACCGACAAGGTGCCGCTGTCGCTCGGCGCGCAGTGGACGGCCGACCACCTGCTGGAGAACGTCCTGCTCGGCTCGCTCGGCACCGAGGCGTACAACGCGCTCTGGCAGCCGGGGGCGAACTGGGACACCCCGGCGGTCGGGGCCGCCCTCGACGACTTCGCCGAGATCATGAAGTACACGACGGCCGAGGCCGCGTCGACCGACTGGCAGGGCGCCGCGAAGGCCGTGGTGGACGGCCGCGCCGCGTTCAACATCATGGGCGACTGGGCGTACGGCTACTTCGTGAACCCGGCCCCGAACGGGCTGGCGAAGAAGCAGGGCACGGACTTCGACCACGCGCCCGCTCCCGGCACCGACGGCACGTACATGTGGCTGTCGGACAGCTTCACGCTCCCTGAGAACGCGCCCCACCGCGGCGGCGCCCTCGCCTGGCTGAAGACCGTCGCAAGCAAGGAGGGCCAGGACGCGTTCAACCCGAAGAAGGGCTCGATCCCGGCGCGCACGGACGGCGACAAGTCGCTCTACAAGGGCTACCTGGAGTACGCCATCACCGAGTGGAACAAGCCCGGTATCAAGCTCGCGGGGTCGTTCTGGCACGGCGTGACGGCGAACAACAAGTGGCACACCGACATCGACACGGCGGTCGGGCTCTTCCTCCAGCACAAGGACCCGGCGAAGCTCCGGCAGGCGCTGGTGCAGGCGGCGCGGAACAGCGGGCAGTGAAGGCGCGCCGCGTCCGGCGGTGGCTGCCGGGCCTGCTGCTGATCTCGCCGTCGGTCGTGGCGATCGGCCTGTTCGTCTACGGGCTGATCTTCTGGAACACGAGGGTCGCGCTGAGCGGCAAGCACGACGAGGTGTCCCCGCTGGGGTTCGACGGCGGGAAGAACTTCGTCGACCTGTGGGACCAGCCGAGCTGGCCGGGCGCGGTGCGCAACGCGCTGGTGTTCACGGCGGTGTTCGTGCTGGGCGCCCTGCTGCTCGGCGCGTTCCTCGCGTTCCTGATGGACAAGGGCGTCCGGGCGGAGGCGGGGTTCCGCGTCGTGTACCTGTTCCCGATGGCGGTGTCGTTCATCGCCGCGGGCGTGGTGTGGCGGTGGCTGCTGAACCCGGCGCCCGCGGAGCGGGCCGTCGGGCTGAACCAGCTGTTCCACGACACAGGGCTGGGTGCGCTGGCGAACACGTGGTGGCAGCACCCCGACTGGGGCATGGCCGCGATGGCGCTCCCGGCGATCTGGCAGATGTCCGGTTACGTCATGGCGCTGTACCTGGCCGGGTTCCGCGGCGTCCCCGAGGAGCTGCGCGAGGCGGCCCGGGTGGACGGCGCGTCCGAGTGGAAGGTGTACCGCTACGTCGTGTTCCCGCAGCTCCGCCCGGTGACGCTGTCGGCGCTGATCATCCTCGGGCACATCTCGCTGAAGGTGTTCGACCTGATCATGGCGATCGCGGGCAAGCAGATCATCACCTACGTCCCGGCCGTCGCCGCCTACGTCGAGATCTTCGACCGGCACGACCCGGCGAACGGCGCGACGATCGCCACGTACCTGCTGGTCGCGGTCGCCGTGCTCGTCGTCCCGTACCTGGTGTGGACGGTCCGGCAGGAGCGGGCCCGGTGAGCCGCGCGCTCCGGTTCGGCCGCCCGGCCGTCCTGCTGCTGTTCGTCGTGCTGTTCCTGATGCCGGCGTACGTCCTGCTCGTCACCAGCTTCAAGCCGCTGCAGGAGGCCGGGCCCGCGACCGCGTGGAACCTGCCCGAGCAGTGGAGCACGTCCGGCTGGACGGCCGCGTGGGACGAGCTGCGCCCCGGCATCGTCAACAGTTTCCAGATCGCGATCCCGGGCGCGGCGATCTCGGCGGTGCTCGGCTCGCTGAACGGCTACGTGCTGTCGAAGTGGCGGTTCCCGGGGGCCGACGCGGTCTTCACGCTGTTCCTGTTCGGGATGTTCATCCCGTACCAGGCCGTGATGATCCCGCTCGCGGGCCTGCTCACCGACATGCAGATCGTCGGGACGATCCGGGGGCTGGTCCTCGTGCACGTCGTCTACGGCATCCCGATCTGCACGCTGATCTTCCGCAACTACTACGTGTCGATCCCGGACGAGCTGATCGAGGCGGCGCGCGTGGACGGCGCGGGGATGCTTCGGACGTACGCGTCGGTCGTGCTGCCGCTGTCGGCGCCCGCGTTCGCCGTGACGCTGATCTGGCAGTTCACGTCGATCTGGAACGACTTCCTGTTCGCCGTCTTCCTCGGCGCGCCCGACTCGTGGCCCGTCACGGTGATGCTGAACAACACGGCGGGCTCGGGCGCGGTCGCCGTCCAGTACAACGTGCAGATGGCGTCGGCGCTGCTGGCGTCGCTGCCGACGATCCTCGTCTACCTGCTGCTCGGGCGGTTCTTCATGCGCGGGCTCATGGCGGGCGCGCTCAAGGGGTGAACGTGCGTCCTGGGGCGTATCCCCCTCTTCGCGTTTGTCACTCGCGCACAGTTGTTCCGTCAACCACTTTGCGTTCTCGCGCGTCACACAGATGATCGAGATGGATCGGGCATGACCGAGCCGCTCACCTCCTCCGTTGGCGCAACCGCCCCGATGCGCCTAGCCTCTCGGGCATTGCCGCGCGGCGTCCCCGCCGGAGACGAAGCCGGAGACGGAGACGGTCGAGCACTGGAGGTGACCGCGTGCAGGCGATAAGTGTTCAGCAGCCCTGGGCGTTCGCGATCGCGCGCGGCGGCAAGAGCGTCTCGAACCAGGGCGCGCCGACCGCCTACCGCGGGCCGCTGCTGATCCACGCGTCCATGCGGGTCGACCTGTCGGCGTGCGACTCCCCGCTCGTGCAGGCCGCCGGGTGGGACCCGCGGGATCCGCTCGCCGCGATCGGCGCGGCCATCGCCGTCGCCGATCTCGCCGCCGTCTGCTCCGCGACCGTCGGGCCGTCCGGTACGGCCGGCCTGCCGCGCGCCCGCGGCGGTGACGCGGACGCGTGCGCGTGCGGCCCGTGGGCCGAGCCGGGCATGCACCACTGGCACCTGGCGGACGTTCGCGCGCTGCCCCGCCCGATCGTGGCGCTCGGCCGCACGGACCTGTGGGAGCCGTCGGCGTCGCTCGTCGCCGAGGTGGAGGCGATGCTCACGGCGTCCGCCGCGAACCCGGCCGGTTAGCCCGCGGCGGCGGCCGCGTCGGCGGCTTCGCGGAGGCGGGCGAACTCGCCCGCGATCCGGTCGAGGGACCAGCTCGCGTTGAGGCCGCTCGGGTTCGGCAGCACCCACACGCGGGCGGAGCCGAACATGTCGTCCTGCGGGCCGATCCGGGTGCCGGGACGTCCGAACGCGGTGCGGTACGCGGTGACGCCCGCGACCGCGAGGTAGGCGGGACGGTGCCGGTCGACGAGGGCCCGCAGGCGGCGGCCGCCGTCGCGCAGCTCGTCCGCGGTCAGCTCGTCGGCGCGGGCCGTGGTGCGCTGCGCGAGGTTGGTGATGCCGAGGCCGAACGCGGGCAGGAGGTGCTGCTCGGACGGGTCGAGGAGCCGGTCGGTGAACCCGGAGCGGTACAGCGCGGGCCAGAAGCGGTTGCCCGGACGGGCGAAGTGGTGGCCGGTCGCGCCGGAGTACAGGCCCGGGTTGATGCCGCTGAACAGGACGCGGAGCGCGCCGCCGGGGGCGGGCAGGACGTCGGGGATGACACGGTCGCGGGCGGCCTCCAGATCGGCCTTCGTCGGGCGCATCACATCAGATTACGGACGATCAGCAGCACCGCGGACGTGCCGACGACGATGAGCAGCGCGACGCGCAGGCGCCCGGCGTCCAGGTAGCGGCGGAACGGGCCCGCCGCGAAGAACCCGGCCAGGACGAACGGGACGAGCGCGAACCCGGCGGCGACCTGCTCGCCGGAGAGCCGCCCGAACGCGGCGAGGGACGCCAGCGAGAGCAGGCACCCGCCGACGAAGAACAGCGCGAGGGTGGCGCGGACGCGCGGGCCGCTCTCGCGCTGGTACAGCAGCGCCATCGGCGGGCCGCCGATGCCGGACGCGGTGCCGGTGGTGCCCGCGATGACGCCCGCGGCGGTCAGCGTGCGGCGGTTGCGCGGCACGTCCCGCGTCCAGGCGGTGGCGGCGAGCGCGGCCAGCACGAAGAACCCGATGACGATGCCGAGGGCGCGGGCGGGCACGGCGGCCACCAGCCAGACGCCGAGCGGCGTCCCGGCGACGCGGCCGCCGAACGCCCAGCCGAGGCCGCGCAGTTCGACGTGCCGCGCCTCGTGCGCGAGGGTCGCCAGGGGCAGGACGGTCGCGACCACGAGGATCGTGCCCGGCATCAGCGACGGGAACAGCATCGTCACGATCGGGGTGGCGACCAGGCCGACGCCGAGGCCGACGCTGCCCTGCACGATGGCGCCCAGCAGCGCGGCCGCTCCCCCGATGATCAGGAAATCGGGATTCACGCCGTGGAACGATACAAGTCAGGCGGACGCCTCGGTCAGGCGGCTCAGCTGGTCCGGGGTGAGCACGGTGCCCGGGACGTCCAGCAGCGGCGGGAGCTGCTCCATCGTGCGGGCGCTGGCGATGGGCGCGACGACGGTCGGCTGGGCGGCCAGCCACGCCAGCGCGACCGTCGCGTGGGCCTTGCCCGTCTCCCGGGCGACCTCGTCGAGGGCCTGCAGCACTCGGCGTCCGCGCTCGGTCTCCAGGTGCTTCGCCGCCTTCCCGGCGCGCGCGCTGTCGACCCGGGTGTCCGGACGGTACTTGGCCGTGAGGAACCCGGAGGCGAGGCCGTAGTACGGCATGCAGGCCAGCCCGTGCCGTTCGGCGATGTCGCGCCGGGGCCCCTCGTAGGTGTCGCGGGACACGAGGTTGTAGTGCGGCTGGATGCCGACGTACCCGGCCGTCCCTTCCCGCTCGCTGAACGCCAGCCGCCGCCGTTCCCGGGCGCGGAGGCCATGTAGGAGTCGGCGGTGTCGATGAAGGTGCCGCCGGACGCCGCGTAGGCGTCCAGGATCTGGAACGAGGTGTCGCGGTCGGCCGTCCAGCCGAACACGTTGCCGCCGAGGCACAGCCCGGAGACGTCCAGGTCGCCGATCTTCTTCGTGGTGTCAGCCATACCTGCGATGTAACCAACCGGGCGGGGACGATGCCCGCGCGGCCCGCGGCCACTTGGCAGAATGTCGGAATGCTCAGTGCATGTCTGACCTTCGCCGCCGTCGCCGCATTGGTCACGATCACTCCCGGTCTGGACACGATGCTGGTGCTGCGCACCACCGTGGCGGGCGGGCGCCGCACGGGGCTCCTCGCCGCGGCGGGCATCGCGTCCGGGCTGCTGTGCTGGGGCGCGGCGAGCGCGGCGGGGCTGACGGCGCTGCTGGCGGCGTCCCGGTTCGCGTTCGACGTGCTGCGCATCGCGGGCGCCTGCTACCTGCTGTGGCTCGGCGGGCAGGCGCTCTGGCGGGCCCGCCGGAAGGCCGGCGCGGACGGCGCCGCGCCGGAGCCGGAGCCCTCCGGCGCCGCCGCCTACCGCACCGGGCTCGCCACGAACCTGCTCAACCCGAAGATCGGCGTGTTCTACATGAGCCTACTGCCGCAGTTCCTCCCCGCGGACGCCCCGGTGTTCGGGACGAGCATGCTGTTCGCCGTCATCCACATCGCCGAGGGCCTCGCGTGGTGCGCCCTGCTCGTGTGCGCCGCGGGCGCCGCGCGCCGCACGCTCGCGCGTCCGTCCGTGAAGCGCCGCCTCCAGCAGGTCACCGGGGTCGCGTTCATCGGCTTCGGGCTGCGCCTCGCCGCCGAGCACTAGCGCGCCTCGGGGCCCGGCCGGACGAGGCCGGTCTCGTAGGCGTGGACGACCGCCTGGGTGCGGTCGCGCAGGTCGAGCTTGGCGAGGATGTTGCTGACGTGCGTCTTCACGGTCTGCTCGGCCAGCACCAGCCGCCCGGCGATCTCGGCGTTCGACAGGCCGTGCGCGACGAGCGTCAGCACCTCGGTCTCCCGCCCGGTGAGCCGTCCGAGCCGCTCGCGGCGGGGCGCGCGGGGGCCGCCGAGCCGGGTGAACTCGGCGATCAGCCGCCGGGTGACCGACGGGGCCAGCAGCGCCTCCCCGGCCGCCACGACCCGCACCGCCTCCGCCAGCGCCCCGGCGGACGCCTTCTTCAGCAGGAACCCGGCGGCGCCCGCGCGCAGCGCCCCGTACACGTACTCGTCCAGGTCGAACGTCGTGAGGACGATGACCCGGGTGGTCGCGGAGATCCGCCGGGTCGCCTCCAGCCCGTCCATGCCGGGCATGCGGACGTCCATCAGGACGACGTCGGGCGCCAGCTCGGCGGTCTTCGCGACGGCCTCGTGCCCGTCGGCGGCCTCCCCGACCACCTCGATGCCGGGCTGCGCGCCGAGCAGCACCGAGAACCCCTCGCGGACCATCTCCTGGTCGTCGGCGAGCAGCACCCTGACCGTCACCGGTGGCCCTCCTTCCCCGCCGGGAGCACGGCGGTCACCGTGAAGCCGCCGTCCGGGCGCGGGCGCGCGGCGAGCTCGCCGCCCAGCATCGCGGCCCGTTCCCGCATCCCCAGTATCCCGTGGCCGGTGCGGCGCGGCGGCGGCTGCGGCGCCCGCGCCGGCGGGCCGTTGTCGATCGTCAGCTCGACGCGGTCCGGACGGTGGGCGACGACGACTTGGGCGGCGGCGCCCGGCGCGTGGCGCAGGACGTTGCTCAGCGCCTCCTGCACGATCCGGTACGCCGACACCTCCAGCGCGGGCGTGGTCGCGGGCCGCCGCCCCGACACCCGCAGCTCGACGGCCAGGCCGGTCGCGCGGAGGCCGTCGACGAGGCCGTCCAGCCCGTCCAGGGTGGGCTGCGGCGCCGCGTCGGCGGCCGGGCCCGCCGCCGGGCCGTCCCCTTCCCGGAGCAGGCCGAGGACGCGGTGCAGTTCGTCGATCGCCTCCAGCGCGTTCTCGCGGATGACGGTGAAGCTGCGCGCGAGCTCGTCCGGCACGTCCGGCACCCGGTAGGGGGCGGCCTCGGCCTGGACGGCGACGACGGACATGTGGTGCGCGACCACGTCGTGCAGTTCCCGCGCGATCCGGGCGCGCTCCTCCAGCAGCGCGCGCCGCTGCCGCTCCCGCGCGAGCCCGCGCAGCGCGTCGCCCCTCCCCCGCAGGGCCGCCGCCGCCAGCAGCACCGTGCCGGACACCAACAGCACCTCGGTGAGGCTCGGGAACTCGTCGCGGCCGGGCAGCGCGACCGCCAGGGCGGCCGCGACGGCCGCGGTGAGCCCCCACATCAGCGCCGCCACGCGCGCGGGCACCCGCAGCGCGACCAGGGCGAGCACCGCGAGGTGCACCGACAGGCTCGGCCCCGCCCACAGCGGCCCGCCGTCCGGACGGGCGGACGCGGCGGCGAGCGCGGTCACCGTCACCATCGCGAGCGACAGCCACCAGCCGGCCATCGGCCGGACCGCGCACACCGCCACCGCGGACGCGTGGACGACGCCCAGCGCCGCCGCCCACCCGTTCGGCACCGCGTAGTCGGTGAGCAGGATGTGCCAGGACGATCCGGCGAGCACGGCCGCGCCCCCGACGACCAGCGCGTGCGGCAGCCAGGCCGCGAACCGGGGCCGGGACGGGACGTCCAGCGGCAGCAGCGCGGGACCGGCGGCCGGGGAGAGGTCCCGCCACACGTTCCGCACGACCGACCCGAGCGTCATCGCGCCTCCCGTCCGTCCGGCCGGTCTGTCGCGCGGCCCGGCGCCTCGCCACGACGGTAGCCGCGGCGGGCAGCGGCCCCGGCGCCACCCAGAAGGGATCCTGTGCCGGGGACGGCCGGGGCGCATCCCTCCACGGGACCGACCTCGCGCCTGGCTCCGGAGTACTACGTCCCGGGAACGCGGAACGGGCCGCCTCCCGAGGGAGACGGCCCGTGCGCGCGGATCGCGTTACTTGCGGATGAGGCTCCGCAGGACGTACTGCAGGATGCCGCCGTTGCGGTAGTAGTCCGCCTCGCCGGGGGTGTCGATGCGGACGACGGCCTTGAACTCCTTGCCGTCCGCCTTCACCGTGACCTCCTCGGGGACGCCGCCCTCGTTGAGCGCGGTGACGCCGGTGATGTCGAACGTCTCGGTGCCGGTGAGCCCGAGCGACTCGGCCGACTCGCCGTCCTTGAACTGCAGCGGCAGGACGCCGAGGCCGATCAGGTTCGAGCGGTGGATCCGCTCGTAGGACTGGGCGATGACGGCGCGGACGCCGAGCAGCGCGGTGCCCTTCGCGGCCCAGTCGCGGGACGAGCCGGAGCCGTACTCCTTGCCCGCGATGACGACGAGCGGGGTGCCCTGCGCGGCGTAGTTCTGCGCGGCGTCGTAGATGAAGGACTGCGGCGCGTCCTCCTGGGTGAAGTCGCGGGTGTAGCCGCCCTCGACGCCGTCCAGGAGCTGGTTGCGCAGCCGGATGTTGGCGAACGTGCCGCGGATCATCACCTCGTGGTTGCCGCGGCGCGAGCCGTAGGAGTTGAAGTCCTTCACCGCGACGCCGTTGTCCTGGAGGTACTGCGCGGCGGGCGTGCCGACCTTGATCGCCCCGGCCGGGGAGATGTGGTCGGTGGTGACCGAGTCGCCCAGCTTCGCCAGGACGCGCGCGCCGTGGATGTCGGTGACCGGCTCCGGCTCGGCGGACATCCCGTCGAAGTACGGGGCCTTGCGGACGTACGTGGACGCCGGGTCCCACTCGAAGAGGTTCCCGGTCGGGATGTCGAGGCCGCGCCACCGGTCGTCGCCCTTGAAGACGTCGGCGTAGCTGCTGGTGAACATCTCCTGGCCGATGGACGACTCGACGATCGCGGCGACCTCCTCCGGCGCGGGCCAGATGTCGCGCAGGTAGACCGGGCCGTCGGTGCCGTCGGCGATCGGGTCGTTGAGGATGTCGATGTCCATCGTCCCGGCGAGGGCGTAGGCGATGACCAGCGGCGGGGACGCGAGGTAGTTCATCTTCACGTCCGGGCTGATGCGGCCCTCGAAGTTCCGGTTGCCGGACAGGACGGCCGTGACCGCGAGGTCGTTGTCGTTGACCGCCTTGGAGATCTCCGGCTGCAGCGGGCCGGTGTTGCCGATGCAGGTGGTGCAGCCGTACCCGACCAGGTTGTACCCGATCTTGTCGAGGTAGGGGGTGAGGCCCGCGCGCTCGAAGTAGTCGGTGACGACCTGCGAGCCGGGGGCGAGGGAGGTCTTCACCCACGGCTTGCGGGTGAGGCCCTTCTCGACCGCGTTCTTGGCCAGCAGCGCCGCGCCGACCATGACGTACGGGTTCGAGGTGTTGGTGCAGGAGGTGATGGCCGCGACGGCGACGTGCCCGTGGTCGAGCTCGAAGGTCGTGCCGTCCTCCAGGGTGACCTGGACGGGGTTGTGCGGGCGGGACGCGCCGTCGGTGGCGTGCTCGCGGGGCTTGTCGCCGTTGCCGCCGTGGCTGATCGCCGGCGAGTCGGACGCGGGGAACGACTCGTCGGACGACTCGTCGGTCGGGCCCTGGATGCTGCTGACGTAGTTCTGCACGTCGCGGCGCCAGGTCTCCTTGGCCTCCGACACGGCGATGCGGTCCTGCGGGCGCTTCGGGCCGGCCAGCGACGGGACGACCGTCGACAGGTCGAGCTCGAGGTACTCGGAGAACTCGGGCTCGGCCGACGGGTCGAGCCACATGCCCTGCTCCTTGGCGTACGCCTCGACGAGCGCGATCTGCTCCTCGCTGCGGCCGGTGAGGCGCAGGTACTTCGTCGTCTCCTGGTCGATCGGGAAGATCGCGCAGGTGGAGCCGAACTCGGGGCTCATGTTGCCGATGGTGGCGCGGTTGGCCAGCGGCAGCGCGGCGACGCCCTCGCCGTAGAACTCGACGAACTTGCCGACGACGCCGTGCTCGCGGAGCATCTCGGTGATCGTCAGCACGAGGTCGGTCGCGGTCGTCCCGGCCGGGAGCTCGCCGGTCAGCTTGAAGCCGACGACGCGCGGGATGAGCATCGAGATCGGCTGGCCGAGCATCGCGGCCTCGGCCTCGATGCCGCCGACGCCCCAGCCGAGGACGCCGATGCCGTTCTCCATCGTGGTGTGCGAGTCGGTGCCGACGCAGGTGTCGGGGTAGGCGACGCCGCCGCGGTCGAACACGACTCGGGCCAGGTGCTCGATGTTCACCTGGTGGACGATGCCGGTGCCGGGCGGCACGACCTTGAACTCGTCGAACGCCGTCTGGCCCCAGCGCAGGAACTGGTAGCGCTCCTTGTTGCGCTCGTACTCGACCTTCACGTTCCGCTCGAACGCGTCCGGCGAGCCGAAGTAGTCGACGATGACGGAGTGGTCGATGACCATCTCGGCCGGCGCCAGCGGGTTGATCTTGGAGGCGTCGCCGCCGAGGTCGCGGACGGCCTCGCGCATCGTCGCCAGGTCCACCACGCAGGGCACGCCGGTGAAGTCCTGCATGATCACCCGCGCGGGGGTGAACTGGATCTCCTTGCTCGGCTGCGCCTTGGCGTCCCACCCCGCGAGCGCGCGGATGTGGTCGGCGGTGACGTTCGCGCCGTCCTCGGTGCGCAGCAGGTTCTCCAGCAGCACCTTGAGGCTGTACGGGAGACGGGCCGAGCCCTCGACGGCGTCCAGCCGGTAGATGTCGTAGGACTTATCGCCCACCTGCAGCTTGCTCAGGCTGCCGAAGCTGTTCGCGGACACGGACTCCTCCTCCGTCGTCACCGCGCGTCCGGTCCGGGACATGAGCGCGCGGCGCTGGTCTTCTCAGTTCGTCGAAATCCCGCCCCCGTGACCGGCGTCGCCCGGGCGGGACGGAAAGCTCATCTCCCCTGATCCTGCCTTAGCCCGGCCCTCGGCCGAGAATCGGGGCGGCCCAACTTCGACAAGATTTCTCTCGACGTCAAGCTATCTCCAATTTATCTCGATATCGAGTTACTTGCACATCGGGCCTCCGCCCGCCGGTCAGAGCCCGCCGCGGCCCCCGAAGGCGCCCCGGATCGCGCCGCACCGCACGGCGTCCCGCCGCCCGCCCGCCGCCACCCGGACGGCACCGCGAGGCCCCTCTTGCCTGGAGATCATCCAATCCCTACTATTTTGGTCTTATTACTTCTTTGGTAGGAAAGGTGTGGTTTCGTGGGCGCTGTGAGCCGCAGAAGCGCCGTCGCGGGAGCCGTCGCGGGAGCCGCCGCGGCGGCCGCCGCGCCCGTCCTGGGCGGGACGGGCGCGCAGGCGCGGGAGCGCGCGTTCGAGGCCGCCCCCGGCGGACGGGCGGCCCGGCCGAACGTGCTGGTCGTCCTGGGCGACGACCTGGGCTGGGCCGACCTCGGCTGCTACGGCTCGACGCACATCCGCACGCCGAACCTGGACCGGCTGGCGTCCGGCGGGGTGCGGTTCACCGACGGGTACTCGGCGGCGGCCGTGTGCTCGCCCACAAGGTTCGGGCTCTACACCGGGCGCTACCCCGGACGCCTCCGCGGCGGCCTGGAGGAGCCGATCGGCACCCCCGGCGAGCAGATCGGCATCCCGCCCGGGCACCCCACGCTCGCCTCCCTGCTCAAGGGGGCGGGCTACGCGACGGCGATGTTCGGCAAGTGGCACTGCGGCTTCCTGCCGTGGTTCAGCCCGCTGAAGTCGGGCTGGGACACCTTCTTCGGCAACATGTCGGGCGCCGTCGACTACTACTCCAAGATCAGCTCGCGCGGCGTCGACCTGTACGAGGGCGAGGTGCCCACCGAGTCGCTCGGGTACTACACCGAGACGATCGCCGACCGGGCCGCCACGTACGTCCGGGAGCGACGCGGTGAGCCGTGGCTGGTGAACCTCAACTTCACCGCCCCGCACTGGCCGTGGGAGGCGCCGGGCGACCATGCGGTCAGCGAGGAGATCACCGCCCGGATCAAGGCGGGCGACCAGCGGGCCCTGCGGCACGACGACGGCGGGTCCCTGGACACCTACCGCCGGATGGTCGAGGCGCTCGACGCCGGGGTCGGCCGGGTGCTGCGGGCGCTGCGCGACACCGGGCAGGAGCGCGACACGCTCGTGCTGTTCTCCAGCGACAACGGCGGCGAGCGCTGGTCGTACCAGTGGCCGCTGAGCGGGGCGAAGGCGAGCCTGAACGAGGGCGGCATCCGGGTGCCGACCATCCTGCGCTGGCCCGCCCGCATCCGGCCGCGCCAGGTGAGCGGGGTGCCGGTCGCCACGCAGGACTGGACCGCCACCGTCCTCGACGCCGCCGGGGTGGAGCCCGCGGCGGGCCACCCGCTGGACGGCCGCAGCCTCGCCCCGTACCTGCTGGACGGCGCCCGGCCCCCGGGGCACGACCTCTTCTGGCGGACGCGGAGCGCGCGGGCGCTGCGCAGGGGGCGGTGGAAGTACCTGCGCACCTCGGGCACCGACGCCCTCTACGACCTGGGCTCCGATCCCCGCGAGCAGGCGAACCTCGCCGCCCGCCGTCCCGGCCTCCTCAGGGAACTGGCGGCGCGCTGGGAGGAGATCGACGCCGGGCTCCTGCCGTACCCGTCCTCCTGAGGCCCGGACGGCCTGCCACTTCATGATCGTTTTCTGATCATCACCGGTTGGGCCGCCGGACGGGCGCCGTCCACTCCGGGGAGCCAGGATCCTCTGCGGTCCCCCCGCCTCCCCCAGGAGCCCGCGCATGAGCCCAGCCCTGCCCCCGCCCACCCGCCGGACGTTCCTCGCGATGACCGGCGTCAGCGCCGCCGCCTTCGCGCTCGGTACCGGCGAGGCCGCCGCCGCCGACGAGACCGTGGGCGGCAGGGTCCCGTCCGACCCGTTCGCGCTGGGCGTCGCGTCCGGCGACCCGCTGCCCGACGGCGTCGTCCTGTGGACCCGCCTCGCGCCCGACCCGCTCGCCCCGGACGGGCACGGCGGCATGCCGGCGCGGCCGTACTCGGTCCGGTACGAGGTGGCCGAGGACGAGTCGTTCCGCCGCGTCGTCCGGCGCGGGCGGGCCGTCGCGACGCCCGAGCTGGCGCACTCCGTCCACGCGGAGGTCCGCGGCCTGCGCCCCGGCCGGGAGTACTTCTACCGGTTCCGCGCGGGCGCGGAGCTGAGCCCGGTGGGCCGCACCCGGACCGCGCCCGACCACCGGACGACGCCGTCCGGGCTGCGGTTCGCCACCGCGTCGTGCGCGGCCTGGTACCACGGGCACTTCACGGCGTACGAGCACATGGCCGCGGAGGACCTGGACCTCGTCCTGTTCCTCGGCGACTACATCTACGAGTACGGCATCACCGCGAGCAACCTGTGGCGCCAGGGCGTCCCGCTGCCCGCCGCCGAGCACGCCGTCGAGACCGAGACGCTCGAGCAGTACCGGCTGCGCTACTCGCTCTTCAAGAGCGACCCGAACCTGCAGGCCGCGCACGCGAACGCGCCCTGGCTGATCACCACCGACGACCACGAGGTGCAGAACAACTACGCCGACGACTGGTCGGAGAAGGGCATCCCGCCCGAGGACTTCCTGCGCCGCCGCGCCGTCGCCTACCGGGCCCTCTACGAGAACCAGCCGCTGCGCGCCGTGATGCGCCCCGAGGGCCCCGACCTGCCCCTCTACCGCCGGTACCGGTGGGGACGCCTCGCGCAGATCGACATGCTCGACAACCGGCAGTTCCGCGACCGCTACCCGGCGGGGCAGGTGATCGACGACTCCGCGGAGCGGCTCGACCCGCGCCGCTCCCTCCTCGGCTCCCGCCAGGAGAAGTGGCTCTACGACGGCCTCCGCCGCTCCGACGCGACGTGGAACCTGCTCGGCACCGGCGTCGTCATGGCCGAGATCGACCGTCAGCCCGGCTCCGGGGAGCTGTACAGCAACGACATGTGGGACGGCTTTCCCGCGAACCGCGACCGGCTGTGGCGGGCGTTCGAGCGGTACCGGATCGCGAACCCGGTGGCGCTGTCGGGCGACATCCACCGCCACGTCGCCGCCGAGCTGAAGGCCGACTGGAAGGACCCGGACTCCCGCACCGTCGGGACCGAGCTGGTCACCGGCTCGATCGCCTCCGACGGCGACGGCGCCGAGACCGACGCCACCGGCGACCTGTGGCTGGCGAACCCGCACGTCGAGCTGTACAGCGCGCGCCGCGGCTACCTGAGCTGCGCCCTGACCCCGGACCGGATGACCGCGCAGTTCAAGACGGTCGAGTACGTCACCCGTCCCGGCGCCCCGATCCGCACGACCGCCCGCTTCGTCACCGAGGCCGGCCGTCCCGGACTGAACCGAGAGGTCTGAACCCATGACCGCGAACCGACGGCCCCGCCCGGTGCACGCCCTGCGGGCCGAGCCCGGGATCGGGCGCATCCGCCTGTCGTGGAAGGGCGAGCCGTACGAGCCGCTCGTCGACCACTACGCGATCTACGGGTCCCGCTCGTCCCGCTTCGAGATCGGGCCGGACACCCTCGTCGGCAAGACCGTCTACGGGTCGTTCGTGCACGACCGGATGGGCGGCGCGCGGCAGGACTGGCACTACCGGATCGTCACGGTGGACGCCGCGGGCCGCCGCAGCCGGCCGTCCGCGGCGCTGCGGGGGCACAGCACCGAGTCGGTGACCGTGTCCGGCACGGCGCTCGCCACCGTCGGCGGGTTCGACCACAAGTCGCTCGAACTGGCGCTCGCGCCCAACGGTTACGCCCGGTACCGCGACCGGTTCGGCGAGGGACCCGACTACACGTTCGGCACGAGCACCCCCGGGAACGACTGGGCCTACATCCAGCCGGGCCCGTCCGACGCGTGGGCGGGCCGCAAGCCGAGCCGCGCGACGTTCCGGTTCCCGCTGGAGGCCGTGCCGTCCGGCGAGACGTGGCTCGCGATCTGGCTCATCGACACCCACGCGTCCATCCCGGGGACGATCGAGCTCGCGCTCAACGGCACGCCGGTCCGCGAGGTGGCGCTCGAGAACGGCGGCACGCGCGGCTCCCTCGAAGGCGACGCGACGCGCCCCGGAACGCCGCTCAAGCCCTCGTACGTCGAGCTGCCGCTCCCGTCCGCCGCGCTGCGGACGGGCGAGAACGTCCTCACGATCGACAAGCGGACCGGCTCCTGGCACGCCTACGACGCGCTCGGCGTCTTCGCCCGCTGACCGCACGTGCGCGAACGTCATTCTCAATTATCGAGAAGGCGGATAACATCCGAGCGGAGCCACCGGCCGGAACCGGCATATTCCGCGCAGATAGCATCCGGTCGGAGCCACGCGATTGGAGTACGCGCATGTCCGCGAAGTCGATCCTGCACGTCATGTCCCGGCCCGCGAGCCCGGAGGTGGCCGACGAGTACAACCGCTGGTACGAGGACGTCCACATCCCCGAGGTCCTGGCGCTCGACGGCTTCGTCTCCGCGCGCCGCTACGCCCCGACCAAGGACGGCGACCCCTACGTCGCGGTGTACGACATCGAGGGCGACGCCAAGGCGGCCATGAAGCGGCTGACGGAGGCCATGGGCGACGGCTCCATGAACCTCTCGGACAAGATCCAGCTCGACCCGCCGCCGCAGATGCACGTGCTCGCGCTCGTCAAGGAACTCGACGCCTGACCGGCCCCCTCCCCGGGGGGGGGGCGGCGGGGCGGCGGGGGGCGCCCCCCCCCCCG